>CAYMME010000328.1:0-10804 GCA_964391465.1 uncultured Planctomycetales bacterium | reverse complement strand
TGGCCACCCGGCCAGCGCGCACCGAGCACGACCGAGAGAATGAACGTGTAGATCGCCAGCAACATGAGCGGGGTCAGCACCGACCAGAGCAGGCCGAGCCGGGCCTCACGGTAGCGGGCCTCGAGGTCGCGCCGGGCGAGCTGCCACGTCAACTCGCGGTGGGACCAGAGATTGCGCACCATGCCCAGGGGATTCAGATAGGCCGCGAGCGGAGGCGCCGCACCGGTTCGCACAGTGGTCGGTTCAGTGGCCAAGCGGGCATCTCGTCACTTCAGCGGGCACACACGGCCTTCAGCACGGTTTTCATGGGCGGCCGGATGTGCTCTTCTCGGCAAGCGCGCGGTGCATTATGGTTCTGGTCTGGCGGACCGTCAAGGATGCGTGCACGGGTGCCCCATCCTTGGCTCGCCGCAGGCGGGACAGGCGTGGGGGACTGAAGCGGAGCGCACGCAATCCGTCCCCCATCCTTCGCAAACAGCCGCGAAGGATGGGGCACCCACGCCGGTATCTGCGGCCTGCGAGGCGCAGGCCGCTACGGGAGTCGCTCGTAGCGTACAACACAAGGAGAAGCCAGCATGTCTGCGGCTAGACTTTGTTCCTGGATGGCTTGTGCAATCGCAATCGTCCTGGCCAACGTAAGCCCTGGCCGAGCCGCTAGCGACGATGCCACTTCGGGCGGACGCACACCGCAGTGGCCGTTGAAGACCGCGCGCACCTTGCTGACCGACGAGCAAGTCGCACGCGCCCGCCAACTCTGTGAGACGATCGAGGAGGCCGCCGCCCAGCGCAAGAAAGTGGTCCGCAAGAGCGACTACTGGGTCAAGATGTCGGACGAGCAACTGCGCGAACGGTTGCCCGACTCGCGGGTCCCGCGGGCGTTCAACGTCTCGACCGAGGGTTGCCCACAACACGGCAAGGCCGTGTACAAGAGCGGCACGTACCCGTGGAAGCTCGATCGCGACCAGCCGTTCACCATCATCTGCCCGGTAGGCGGCGAGCGATACCCGAGCAACGACTTCGACGCCTACTACCGCTCGGGGATGAAGGACAAGTCGCTGCTCACCGGCCCGCACGCTGACCCCGGCCGCGGCTGGGTCGCACCGAACGGCGAGAAGTACTGGCTCGTCGGCTATGCCTGCCATTGGAACTGGCAGCAGACCTGGCTGCCCGCCGTCAACAACCTCAGCCGGGCCTACCTCCTGACCGGCGACCGCAAGTACGCCCGCAAGGCGATCGTCATGCTCGACCGGATCGCCGAGATCTATCCCGGCATGGATTACAGCAAGCAGTCGCGCTACGCGGAGCGCATGAGCGGTGGTTACCACGGAAAGATCGTCAACGCCATCTGGGAAACGATGGTGTATCGCGGGCTGGCCATCGCGTACGACTACGTGTTCGACACCCTCGTCGGCGACGACGCGATCGACCTGCCGTGGCGGACCGCCGCCGAGATCCGCACGAACATCGAGGCCAACCTGCTCGAAGAGGGGTTCGACGGGATCGAGCGGCGGCAAATCGCCGGCAACTTCGGCATGCACCAGAGTGCGCAGGCCTACGCGGCGGTCGTCCGGCAGCACGGCCCGATGAAAGAGCTGCTCGACAGCATTTTCACGAACACCGGCGGCTCCTACCGCCGGGAGGGCCTGAATTACGCGCTGTACAACCTGGTCTTCAAGGACGGCATGCCCTACGAGACCTCGCCGGGATACTGCTTCAGTTGGGTCGGCAACTTCGTGCTCATGAGTGAGGCCCTGTTCCTCGCCAAAATGAACCTCTACGAGCACCCCAAGTTCAAACTGATGTTCGACGCCCCGCTGCAGATGATCTGCGCCGGCGGGTTCACGCCCAGCATCGGCGATTCGGGCAGCATCCGTGCCGGCTGGGCCGGCCCGAACGCCCGCGCCTATGAGGCCGCGTATCGCCATCTCGAGCAGCCGATGTACGCATGGGCGCTCAACCACCTCGGCGGGCTCAGGACCGACAAGATCGACTCGTTCGAGGACCTCTTCACCGAGTCAATCGTCGGCAAAGCAGAGGCGGCCGCGAAGACATACAAGCACCGACCCCCCAGCCGCGTGCTCGACGGCTACGGCCTGGCCGTGCTGAACAACCCGAAGGATTCGGTGGCCGTCTCGATGTACTACGGCATCCGTGGCGGGCACGGCCACTTCGACCGGTTGAACATCGAGCTGTTCGCTCACGGCCGGCGGCTCGCTCCGGACCTCGGCTACCCCGACTTCATGAATGCGTTCGTGCCGGGCATCTACAGTTGGTCGAAGAACACGATCAGCCACAACACGCTGGCCGTTGACGAAAAGATCCAGAAGGGCAACCGGGGCGGCACGGTGCTGCGCTTCCACGACAGCCCGACCGTGCACGTCGTCGACGTGGACGCTCCCGGCTCGTACGAGCAGGCGACCATATACCGGCGAACGCTCGTGCTCGTCGATGTTGGTGAAGACGACTCATACGTCGTCGACGTCTTCCGCGTGCGCGGCGGCCAGGGCCACGTGCTCAGCGTCCACGGACAGGACGGCGCCTTTGAACTGCACGGCGCAGCACTGCCGCCGCCGATCAAGGAGGGCACGCTGGCCGGGCCCGAAGTGCCGTACGGTCACCTCTACGACGCCCCGAAGCTCTCCGAACCGGGCTACTCCGGCAGTTACAGCAGGTACAACGGCAGCGGCTACCAGCACTTCTTCAACTGGCAGCGAGTAACGCCGGATGCGGTTGTGACCGGCCGGTGGCAGGTCGCAGGCGAACCGGCCGCGACGCTACGCGTGCATGTCCCGCCAAATCCGGGACAGGAGTTAATCGTCGCCGACGCATACGTCTCGCCGACCCGCAAGGTACCCACGGCGCTCAAGTACATGCTGCTCAAGCGCCCAGCCGATACCGACGGAAACACGTTCGTGACGGTCTGGGAGCCGTCGGCCGGCAAGCCGTTGATCGACCGCGTCGAGTTGCACGACGACGCATCGCTCGGAACCGGCCACGATCGCACGGTCGCCCTCACCATCCGGCGCGGCGACACCGTCGACCGCGTGATCGTCGCACCGAAGCCGGGAGAACGAATCACCGCCGCCCCCGACCTGACCACGGATGCCGCAGTAACGGTCGTCAGCACGCGCGGTTCCCAACAAACGCGTACGTTCGCCGCCGGCGGATCGAAGCTGACCGGCGGCGAGGGAACCGATGCGATCGAGGTCCCAACCACGATCAGCGGCACCATTCGCACCGCCGACTACGGCGCCCGATCCATCGCCGTCGAGACAACCTCACCGACCTCGGACCCGAACGCATTGCGCGGACGTACCGTACGGATCTTCAACGACCGTCATTCGTGCGTCTACAGGATCGCCACCGCCGAGTCGCGCGGGAGCACGTTGACGCTCAAGCTGACCGGCTCGGACGTCTTCACCGGCCGGTTCAAGATCGCCTCCGCCGACGAGAAGGCGAGAACCATCTCCACCAAGACCAAGGTCCTCTACCCGTTCAACGCCGCCGGCATGACGCTCGTCTCCGACGACCTGAAGCACACAGTCGGCATTGTGTCCATGGACAAGGGCACGGTGCAATTGGCGGAAGGGGCGAACGCCAAGGCCTTCGCCGCGAGCGTCGGCAAGGACGCCTGGATCGCCGACTTCGGCCCCGGAGACCGGATCGAGATCGAAAGGTTCGTGCACGACGGCGGATTCTGAGACGTGTGTGAATAATCGACCGGACGCCTCATCAATTGCCAACGGGAGGCGCAGCACAACCATGGCATCTCAAGAGCATGAAGAAGACGCGGTCTATGATCTGATGGTCAGGACCATCAGGCAAACCGTTAAGGGCAATGAGGAACTCGCGCGGCGTCTCAGGCGCATTACCATCCGCCGCGCCAAACGCGCCCTCGCGAGAGCACCCACCTCCAGGCTGTGGGTCATCCTCGGTGACGTGTACCTGTCGATGAAGAGAGGTGAGGAATGCTATCGGCGTGCGTTGGAGCTCGACCCGTCGAACATGGAGGCCTGCTACGAAGTGGCGCGGTGCGAGGACTTCAGAGGCAACACGGAAGAGGCAGCGACATTGCTTCGACTTGTCGTGAAGAAGCCGCCCCAAGATCTGGAGACCCTAGTGTATGGACTGGCGGCGGGGGTCTTCGAAAAGAGCGGTGACAAGGCGCAAGCCGCTGCGGCACGAAGAAAGGAACGCTTCTGGCGCAGGCGCGAACCCAAGTGCCCAGCCCATGAGTTGGATCCCGATTGGGACACACCCGACCCCCTTGAAGCAAACCAGCGCGGGCGCAGAGCACGTACCGTACGATCGGCACACCGCAGACCCAAACGCTAGCATGAGGCGCGGTGTCGGACGCCGGCTTGCCTCGCACTTTCTTGCCCGTCACGGCGCGAATGGCTACGCTACGGGCGGCGATCACAGGGAAGGCGGCCAAATGAAGCCATACCTCGTTACCGCAACAAACACCCGTTCTCTCACGGAGCACTTACCATGAACAACTCTCCGTCACGACGTTCGTTCCTGCAAGCCGCCGGCTTCGCTGGCGCCGCTTTGGGTCTGAAGGGTGCGGCCGCAGCCGAGCAGAAGCCGATTCCGGGTCTTGCGGATGTCCCCACCGACCCCAACGCTTCGAAAAACTGGACGCCCGTCTCGGACCGCAAGATCCGCGTGGGCATCGTCGGCTACGGCACCTGCCGATTCGGCGCGGCGTTCAGCTTCCAGGACCATCCGAACGTCGAAGTGGTGGCCGTCAGCGACCTGTTTCCCGATCGGTGTGCCGCACTGGCGAAGGCCTGCCGCTGCAAGAAGACCTACCCGTCGCTCGAGGAGATGGTCAAGGACGATAAGATCGAGGCCGTGTTCGTGGCCACCGACGCCCCGAGCCATCCCCGGCACTGCATCGAGGTCGTCAAGCACGGCAAGCACGTCGCATCGGCCGTGCCCGCCAGCTACGGATCGCTGGAAGAAGCCGACAAGCTGTTCGAGGCGGTCAAGACCAGCGGCATGAAGTACATGATGTTCGAGACATCATGCTATCACGCCGACTGCTACGCGATGCGGCAGATCTACAAGGCGGGCGGGTTCGGCCGGCTCGTCTACTCCGAGGGGGAGTACTACCACTACCACTCCCACCAGATCGGATCGTACAAGAACTGGCGCGTCGGCAGCGTCCCTCTGTGGTACCCCACGCACTCGACGGCCTACTACGTCGGCGTGACCGACAAGCCCTTCGTCTCGGTGTCCTGCACCGGATCCAATGCGGGCTTCGAAGCGTGGCAGCCCGGCAAGAACGCGCACAACAACCGGTTCACCGACGAGATCGCCCTCTTCGAGACCGCCGAGGGCGGCGCTTCCCGCATGCTCATGTGCATCGGCATCCACAGCAAGGGTGGCGAAACCGGCCGCGTGTTCGGCGAAAAAGGCTGGATGGAGGGCACCAAGTACCGCGGCACCATGAAGAAGCTGCCCGACATCACACGCCCGCCGCTGCCTCCCGCCGTGAAGGCCGGCGGTCACGGCGGCTCGCACGGGCCCCTCATGAACGAGTTCGTCCTCGCCATCCTCGAGGACCGCAAGCCGCTCGTCGACATCGTGCAGGCGCTGAACATGACCGTCTGCGGTATCGTCGCCCACCAATCGGCCCTGAAGGACGGCGAACGACTGAAGGTGCCCACGTACAGCCTCTGACGAACCGACAACCAAGACCCCGCCCCGGCAGGTTTGGTTTTGGGTGCCACTGGTCCCGACGTATGTCGGGATCCGTCACTGCACGGGCAGACAAGTTGCCCGTGGCACCCGTGCTGAGATAGGCCCCTACGGCGCCAGCAGCTTCGCCATCAGGAACGCGTTCGGGTCCGCGTACTTCTCCGATTTCGACACCCCCTTGATCAGGAGGTGGCATTCCTGCCCGACCCGATCCGCCTTTTCCTTCATCTTGACGCCGTACACCGGGTGGTGAATGCCGTGCCCGGCGTTCTCTGACGGCAGCTTCATGTTGCTACCGTACGTCATAAGAAGCGGCGGGTCGTCTCCGTCGAGGTGGTTGTACGGCGAGAACTCCTTGTAGAGCGCCCGGTGCTTCTCGTAGTTCTTCAGTGCCCCTTCGATGGTCTTCTCGCCGACGGCCATGTTGATCATGCGGTGATCGAGCACGTTGGGCCCCAGCCACGGCTCGATGACCTTCGGGTCAATCGAGGTCTGGCCGCCCCTGACCGCCGCGGCCGTCACCCGCGTCGACTGTCGCCGCACCGGGTCCTTCGAGGCCGGATCCGCCAGGTCGTCGTGCAGCAGAATCCACATCGACGTGCAGGCTCCGGCACTGCCCCCGGTCAGGGCGATGCGCTTCGGGTTGATGTTCCACTCCGCGGCCTTCGACCGGATGAACTGAATACCCCGGGCCGCATCGTGAACCGGAGCCGGCAGCGGTGCCTCACCCGTCAGGCGGTAGTTGATCGCGGCGTAGGAAATCCCCTTGTCGAGAAAGGGCTTGAAGTTCTTGATGGGCTGCTTCTTGTCGCCCCCGATCCAGCCGCCCCCGTGGATGTAGACCAGCAAGGGACGCGGACCGTCACCCTCCGCCTTCCAGAAGTCCAGCACGTTTTTGGCGTGCGGCCCGTAGGACACTTCGGCGAACGTCGGCGCCGGCTTCGGGGCGTCGGCCGCCAGCAACGGGCTGGCGACGGCAACCAGAACAAGCAGCGTTGTGCATGACGTCTTCATGAGGTTCTCCGTGCTTCTAGACTGCAATTCCCCAGATACCGCTCCTGCTCCACGAGATTAGGCGATCCGACCGGCAGAACACAAGCAGCAAAGCGGCGGTCAACCTGTCCACAGCCCTGCAAGGGCGACAGTGAATAGCTCGGGGCGTGAGCCCCGAGAATGAGGTCTGCCGCCCGCTCCAAGCCCCGGAGGGGCGGCGGAGCGTCGCCCTCCTGTCGCCCCATTGGGGTGCGTGAGCGGGCTCCGCCTTGTCGCACGGGTCCAGTCGCGAGAGACGCCAACGATGCAACTGCTCTCTGATGCTCGCTCTTTGGACCCCCGAGGCGCCACAAGCCGATAAACCATCCGTCTGCGTGTGAGTGCACTCGAATCGTAGCGAAGGTGAACCACGTGAAGCAAGGATGCGGTTGGAACCTCCTGGTCGCACTGTTCGCGGCTTGCGCCGGCCTCGGGTGCGAAGGCAACGATCGCACAGCACGCACGCGCAGGCCGCAATGGCCCCTCAAGACCGCCCGCACCCTACTCACCGACGAGCAGATCGCCCGAGCCCGGCACCTGTGCGAGACGGACGAGGCGGCCACGGCCGTGCGACAAGGCATCTGTGATGCGGCGGCGTACTGGACCGCCATCCCGGATGGCGAGCTTCGGCGACGTCTGCCGGACGCCGGCGTACCGCGGGCGTTCAACGTCTCCACCGAGGGCTGCCCCGAGCACGGCAAGGCCGTCTACCAACATGGCACGTACCCGTGGAAGCTCGACCGCGAGCGCCCCTTCGTCGTGATCTGTCCGGTCGGCGGCGAGCGATACCCGAGCAACGACTTCGACGCGGACGGCAATGCCCAAACGACGGGACCGTACATCGACACCGGCCGCGGGTGGCTCGCACCGAACGGCGCGCGCTACTGGTTCGTGGCCTACGCGTGTCACTGGCACTGGATGAACACTTGGCTGCCGACCGTCAGAACCCTGAGCCAGGCGTACGTCCTGACCGGCGATCCGCTCTACGCCCGCAAAGCCGTCGTGATGCTCGATCGCATCGCCGAGGTCTACCCCGGCATGGACTACAACACGCAATGCCGGATGGCCGTCGAGACGGGCGGGCAACAGCGTGGCAAGATCGTCAACAGCATCTGGGAAACCGACGTCCTGCGCGACCTGGCCATCGCCTACGACCAAGTATTTGACGCATTGGTCGGCGAGCATGCCATCACCCTACCGTTGCGCACCGCCAAGCACATTCGCGCCAACATCGAAGCCAATCTGCTGGAAGAGGGCATTGACGCCGTCAATCGCCACGACATCTACGGCAACTTCGGCATGCACCAAGCCGCGCTGGCCTACGCGGCCGTGGTGCGACAACACGGTCCGACGCGCAAGCTGCTCGACGGAATCTTCACGCGCACGGGCCTCGAAACGAACCACGAAGGGCTCGACTACGCCCTGTACAACCTCGTCTACAAGGACGGCATGCCCGTCGCGACCTCGCCGCTGTACTGCTTCACCAGGCTGGACAGCCTGGTGAGCCTCGCCCGGCCGCTCTCGGCCGCCGGCATCAACCTGTATGAGCACCCGAAGATGCGCCGCCTCTTCGACGCCCCGCTGCAGATGGTGTGCGCGGACGATTTCACACCGGCCATCGGCGACGCGGGCACCATCACGTCCGGCTGGATCGGACCGAATGCCAACACCTACGCAACCGCCTATCGACAACTGCGCCGCCCGGAATACGCCTGGGCCGTGAAACGTCTCCGCGCCGCGCCAGGCAAGCGGTTCGAGACGTTCGACGACCTGTTCGACGAACCACTGGCAGACGACCCCACACTCGACCCGGCGTACGACGGCGGCCCCACGACACAACAGGTGAGCCCCGCTTCCGCTCGGCGCGAGAGAGCGCAGATGATCCGAACCGCGTCCGTCCGGAAGCAGCCGGGTGCTGTCAACGTCGCCAAGCGCGGTGGGAGCACCCGCGGCCAGACTGGTATCGGGCCGCTTCCTTACGGGCGCGGTTCGGATCGGGGCACACTTTCATCTCCTCCAGAGATGAGCAACCGGAAACGCAACGGGGCGAGCCATCACCACCGGCCGCGCAGCCGGGTGCTTGACGGGTATGGCCTGGCAGTGCTGAACAACCCGAGCAACTCGGTAGCCGCAGCCATCTACTACGGCATGCGTGATCCCCACCACGGCCACTTCGATCGCCTGAACATCGAGTTGTTCGGCCGCGGTCGGCGACTGTCCCCGGACCTCGGTTACCCCGACTTCATGAACGACCTCGTGCCCGGCATTCACACCTGGACCAAGAACACGGTCAGTCACAACACCGTCGTCGTCGACGAGAGCCGACAGGGCGGATACCGGCCTGCAAAGGTCCTGCGTCTTCACGACAGCCCGACGGTGCACGTCGTCGACGTCGACGCGTTCGGCACCTATGCGCAAACCGACATCTACCGCAGAACGCTCGTGCTGGTCGATGTCGGACCCAATGACGCCTACCTCGTGGACGTTTTCCGCGTGCGCGGCGGCGAGAACCACACGCTGAGCATCCACGGCCCCGACGGCGAGTTTCGTCTCGAAGGCGCATCCCTTTCCCCCCCCGTGTCGGAGGGCACGCTGGCGGGCCGGAACGTGGCCTACGGTGCGCTGTACGACGATCCCGTGCGTGGCGATCCCGGCTACCACGGTAGCTACGCCGCCTACGAGGGCAGCGGGTTCCAGCACTTCTTCAACTGGCAACGGGCAACACCCGATGCGGTGGTCACAGGGCAATGGCAACTGAAGGGCAACCCAACCGCCCAGCTTCGCGTGCATGTGGCTCCGCATCCAAGGCAGGAGCTGATCGTCGCCGACGCGTACGTCTCGCCGTCGCGTAAGACCCCAACCACGCTCAAGTACATGCTCCTTCGCCGAAGCGCCGACGAATCCGGCAACACCTTCGTGACGGTCTGGGAACCGGCGAGTACCGACGCGCTGATCGACCGCGTCGAAGTGCATGACGCACCGTCACTCGGAACCGGTCACGATCGCGCCGTCGCGCTCACGGTTCATCGCGCGGAGTCCGTTGACACCGTCGTCGTCGGCAACGGAGACGGCCGCCTGATCTCCTTCGCCCCCAATACTCAGTCAGATGCCACGATCGCGGTGATCAGCGAGCAAGACGGGAAACCCACACGCCTGTTCGTCGCCGGTGGCACGAAGCTCACGGACGGCAAGCGCGACCGATCCATCGCCATCCCGAGCACGATCGCCGGAGAGATCCGGTCGGTCGACTACGCCGATAGCACAATCGTCGTGGCCACTCCATCTGCGCATCCCGAACCCGCCACCCTGATGGGTCGCACGGTGAGGATCTTCAACGAGCGACACTCCTGCGTCTACACGATCGCCGACGCGCAGACGACAGGGTCCGGCCTGCGGATCACGCTGACCGGCTCGGCCATCTTCACCGGCCGAATCCGCGTCTACGCGGTCGACCCTGGCGCGAATAGCGTCACAACCTACACGTGCCTGCCCCACCGCCACCGACTCGTCGGCATGCACCTGGTAACCGAAGATCTCGCACACGCGGCGCCGATCGCGGGCATCGAGAAAACCGCAATTCAACTCGCCCCCGGCAGCGACATCGGACCGTTCGCCAGCAGCACGGCATCCGGAGGCAGGAACGACGTCTGGGTTGCCGACTTCGGCGTGGGCGACCGAATCGAGATCGCGCGCCTCGTCCACCACTGCCCCGAGAGGGGCAGGCGACCGTAGCCAGGGGTGGAGCGAAGCGCAACCCCTGGATAGCGAGTGTATAGACACTGCCGCCCCGGAGGGGCGGAGGAGGGCACGCCAAGCCGCCGGTCCGGTCCCATGAGCGCGCAGCCACGCGTACGTTGGCGGAATCGCCGGCTGCGCGCACGAACGGTTTCGGGTACCGATCGTACGTGTGGTTCGCGAACCATCGACCTTCCGTTCCTGCCGAGGCTTCGGGTACAACTCGAACACATTACACTGCGTGTCAGACTATCAGCGTTGATTCCCCCGCCCCTTCGGGGCGCGTGAGCCGCAGCGGCTCGGGATTGAGTCTACCACGGAGCGGGCTCCG
>CAYMME010000327.1:0-10847 GCA_964391465.1 uncultured Planctomycetales bacterium | reverse complement strand
AGACCAGTCTAACTGCCATTTTGGCATGGCGCCACTTTATTGGCGCACACCCCGCTCCGGAAGGCGTGGCGCGATCGACCGGGGCTCTACCGAAAGAGAAGAGGCCCCGCACTCGGTGTGCAGGGCCTCGGGATCCCACTGCTTGATGACGGCCGGCTCGAGCTACCAGCTCCAGCCGACGCTGACACCTCCGTAGAACTCGTCCTGGATCGTGCGGTGGCTCTCGGGCCCCCCCAACGCGTCGTTGAAATTCAGGAACGGCGTTAGCGTGATGCTGCCCAGCTCCTCCGGCAGACTCAATGCGCCGCTCAAGTCGAAGTCGATCGCCAGCGAGTACTCGACGTACGCCAGCCGCGTGTCGTGGTCATCCGTACCGGTGACCGAGCCCAGGTACCCCATGTCGACGGCCAGCTTCATACCTGGCGTGAACGTGGTGTAGGGAATCGCCTCGAACTCGAACCCATGGGAGATGCCGAGTTCCATCCAGGCACCTTCAACCAAATCCCAGTCGTGGGCGAAGAAGAACGTTGGGTTCAGGACGCCGTCCTCATTGTCGGGGAGGAGCCACTTCCACATCCAGGCGTCGTTGTGCTCGAGCGAGAACCACCACTCGTTCGTTCGGAACACCTGCGAGTTCGGGAAGCTGTAGTGCGTCCACCCGATCGACAGATCCGTCGCAATCGGTTCGATGTCGTAGGCCCAGTAGACGACGAAGTCGATCTCCTGGATGTTGGCGCCCTCGCCGTTGATCTTCTCCTGGGCGGCGAACCACTCGTACCAGGTGTCGAAGCCGATTGAGCCGATTGGCCCGAGACCGAGCTTCTCGAGATCGACCGACAGCGACGTCGACAACTGGTGGTTCGGCTTCTCCCGGCCCTCGCCCGCGTACTCGGAGAAGTTGATGCCGCGGAAGATGTAGTCGGAGACGAGCGTGTACCCGAGGCCGATCTCGAACGCCTTGTTGAATCCGGCCTGCTCCTCCTCGGCGGCCGTCGGCTCAGCCGCCGTCTCTTCGGCGTCCTGCGCAAGCTGCGCGGCCGGGCGTTGCTGCCGTGTGTCGACGGGCCGGAAGGCCTCGTCGCGAGAAAGCCGCAACAACTCGTCCGGGGAGCCCTTTGCGCTACCGTCTTGCCCCGCTGCGGATGAGACAGCGATCAGCGCCGCCACCAAGCCGCACGCCGGTCGGGCCAGTCCACTGTGACCGGAGACCATGACGTGTCTCCTCTTGATTATGGTTTCGTTCCAGTGAGGGGCGAACAGGCCACACGGCCCGGACCTGCCTCACGTGTATGTCACGCGCTCAACACGCTCCGAGTCTCTACCCGCGACGCAGAACACGCCGAACGTCGAGGCGTCGGCTCCGCGCACGTCGGTGGGTCGAGACCGGGAGTTCTGTTCCAACGCCTAGATCGTTATCCCGGTTCCGATCGCGGTCAGAACTGCGTTGATGATACCGAAGATCGATCGGTTGACGACCTCGCCGGAGGCGCTGATCCAGAAATCGTTCGGCACGCAACCGCCGCCAAGCACCAACATGGAACCGCCGCCCACCATGGCGGTTGTCTTCATCCATCGAGCCACTCGCATCACGTTCATCAGAACATACTCCTTGCCGTCCGGTCCAGAGGACGCGGGCGGAAACAACCCAACCGCGCGCCTGCCCGCGCCAGCAGGCTTCCGGTGCGCGCGGTCATCAATTCACGGACAAGGCCCACAGCACTGCTTCGACAACGATCACCCCCAAGACCCCATCGACCGCGCCGCCGAACCAGGCCGGGAGTGAACGCCCGCGATCACCTGCGGGCCGAATCTTACTCCGGTTGGAGCGGACTGCAAGGATCGTCCCTCGAATCCCAGGCTTTCTCGTCGTTCCAGGTTGGCGTGTGGGTGCCACCCTTGTCCGCGCCTCGGGTGCAAGCACACGCTTGCTCTGCCCCTTGCGAATATCAGACTGCAAGGCGCGTGCCACGTGTGTCGCGACGCGATGCCGCGTTGACCGTAACTCTCTGTACTGTAGGAATTTGCGGACTGCGGGCCTCGGTTCCTGGTCCATTCATCGGGTGTGTGCATCGCCAGGGATGCCGATTGTCTCCGCAGGCGACGAGCGACCCGCGGCCGGCTGCCTACACCGTGCGCAGGGGTGGCTCCGTCACCATCGAATCATGACGTCGCTGTCGCCATCGGGTTGCGTGAACGAGACGATCGTAGCGGGCAGACCCGTGACGTAGTGCCATTGGCCGATCTGCCGACCCTCCGGCAGGGTCTTTCCATCTACCGCAACCGTCTTCGGTTTCGGTGCGTTGGTGATGACGAGTTCACTGCGCGTTTCGGGCAGGAAGCTAGCTTCTACGTGAAGCGCGCCGTTTCGGATCTCGCACACCTTCACATCCCCCCAGCCGTTGACGTGAATGCGCCGTCCGTCCATGTCGACGACACGAGTCCAGGTCGACGCCCATCGTGACGCGGTGCCCTGGGCCTTCAGGCAATTGAGCAACAGCCGGGCCGAGATCAGCGCGCCCGCTCCCATGTTCTGGGCCAGATGCCACGCGTCCGGGTAGAGTCCGACCCACGGCTCGCGGTCGAACGTCTGTTGCAGGCCACTGCGCAGCACACCGTCGGCCACCGCGCGGAGCAGTTTGTCGTCCGTCGTATGCGTCAGCTCGATGACGTGCTCGGCCCACTCCAGGCCGCACCACTGGACCACGTTGCCGAACCACGAGTGGATGTAGAACGTCGTTCCGAGAACCGGAATGCAGGCGTAGGGCGTGATCTCCCGCACCGGTTCTTCAAAGAGCTCGGCCGTCGGCAACTGCCCGCGATGCGAGTCGTCGCGATTGCGGCCCGTATGCACCATCGACGGCCGCTGATTGTGTGGCACTCGCCACGAGTACAGGAACGGCAGACCCGCATAGCCCCAATACGTGGCCTCATCCAGGTACTTCCGATCGCCCGTGATCTCGTAGCCCATCCGGTAAGCCTGCACGGCCAGGGCCGCCGCGCGAATGTCGGGCACGCCCTGGGCGACCTCCCACACCTGGGCCCCGCGCGGCACGCGGAAACGCATCATCGCGTCGAGTGCCTTGCGGGTTGCCGCCACGTACTTCTCTTTGCCGGTCAGGTGTGCGTAGCGCACCATCGGCAACGCCCGCTGCACACACGTGCCGAGGCTCGTGGATCCGTCCTCGCCAAGCGTCTCGTACTTGCCCTGCGAGTGCTTCTTCGTGCGTTCAATCATCGAGGGCGTGTTGTGAAACGCCCAGGTGCCGTCGGGGCGCATCGACCCGATCGCCCCGTCCGCGGCGCCGGCGTGCTCCACGCGCGCCGCGAGCGGCCCGAGCACGTCAATGATCTCACGGCCCGTGATGCCGGTCCGCTCGACCCACTTTGTCTCGCCGGTGGCGGCGGCGTGGGCGAGCAACTCGGCCGCGACGTCACCGGCGAACCGGGACGACTTGTCCAGGAACCAGTGCCGCCGCCAGCCCTTCTCGTTCTCCCAGTAGGTCGTCTGGCCGTAGTTCTGGGCCATGATGTCGTACGTTTTCTTCTCGTCATGCGGCGCCGGCGGCGGCTCGGGTGTGCCGTAGGTCTCGTACCAGTGCTTGCCCATCCAGGTCACTGACTCGTTCTGCGCGACGCGCAGCATGCAGGCAATGCGCACCGGCTGATCAGCCGCCGTGGTGTAGCATCGCCGGGCCATGGCCGCGTTCGCGTCAACCCAATCCGGGATCGTGGGCACGGAAAGTTGGGCCATGTGGTTCGCTTGACGATGAACGAAGTTGGGTGAGGCGAACGTGGCCGTCGGCACCGTGTGCTCACCGTCCCACGGACGAGTGGGGTCCCAGAGCATGCCGACGGTGACGCCGTCCTGCTCGACGGCCATCACCGGGAGCGTCACCTCGAACGGGTGCGGGGCCCAGCGGTCGGCGTATCTCTCGCCGACGGCCCGTGCGCTCGACGACTTCCAGCCGGGCTCGAGGTACTCCAGCCCGCCGAAGATCGCGTACCGGTCGAGCGGATCCTTCGCGTCGAGGCCGGTCAGAAGTGTCGGCCCGGCGAACTTGAGCAACGCGCCGCCGTCGGGACCGCGCAGCGTGGAGACGATGGCGATCTCAGGCTCGTTGCCGTCGAGGCGGAACGTCACCTCCGTCTTCCATAGAGCATCGCCGTCGCGCTCTTCGGCCGAGAGCTTCAACCCGTTCGCCGTGCGGCCTGCAACCCAGAACCGCGGATGCCGTGAAACGACGCGGCCGTCCTTCGACCGGAATGCCAGCTCCGCGAGGGGTGACAGCAGGCCGACGCGACGCGAAGCCTTGCCCTCTTCGTCGATCAGCCACAGTTGCGCGGCGCCGTATTCGTTGCCGGCGACGACAGCGAGCGGTTCGATAGCCACTTGCCTGCCACGGATCAACTCCGCGGATACCGGGGGAGCGGCGTCATTCACACAGAACGTCGCCGCCAACTCATGCGTCGTTGTCCCATCGGCACCGGCGACGCTGACACGCGCGGCGTGAACACCTTGCTTGCCAGGGGTGAGCGGCAGGGCGGTCGGCTTCGCGGCCTTGTCCAGCGACACCTCGACTCGCACCTTTCTCGCCGCTTCGGTGCCGACGAGTTGCGCGGTCAGCCCGTCGCGCACGCGGCGCCCTTCGGTCTGCCGCGCGAACACCTGTGCGCTGACCGCTTCCCCGGGTCGCACCACCGCGCGGTCTGTGCCGAAGCTCACCTCCAACACGGGTTCGGTGCGGACGATGGTCACCCAGTCGATCTCGACGTGCCCGTCCGTGTTCCCGTTGAACGGGTCGAGCCGCAACGCGACCAGTCGCCGATCATCCGCGGCCGGGCCGCCGAGCGGAAACGCCTGCTCAGTCCAGACGTCGGCTTCGTTCGCGGCGCGACTCACCTGTCGCCGCTCGGTAAAGGCGGGCTCGGCGTCGGTACCCCAGTACACTTGGCAACTCCCCGTCCGGTTGCACCGCCACCTTACGCGGATCTCCGTTCCGTCCAGGGGCAGGTTCACGGCCGGAGCGAACAGGAAGGCGTCCGATCCGGTGAGCCGGCACGTCAGGTGTCCGTCGCGCACACGCAGGTCTGTCAGAACGTGGCCGATGCGCCAGCCCTTCAGGTCGTCGGGCCGGCTGAAATCCCAGCGCTTCACCGTTTCGACCTCGGCGGCAGCAATCTGGACCCCCGACAGAACCGTCAACAGTGCGGCAAGTGTCTTCATCATGGACTCGTTCCTGCTTTGCGTTGTCACATAGGATGGACAGAGCGTTCTCCAACGCGAGCGGGCGGTTCGCCGCCGCACCGGTTCTGGCGCTGTTCCGTCGATCCCTCGGGTTTGACTGACCACAGTATACCGTAGCTTGCAGTCGACGGGGATGGTGCCGATACTGGTGTCCGTCTCCTGGCCGGGTGAGCGGTGTCATCCGGCTCCTTTGTCCCGATGACGGAAACATGAAAGGAACTTGTCATGCGTACGGCCCTGACTTCCGGCCTCACTGTGGTGGTCTGCTTCCTCCTCATGCCGGGCTGTGCGGCCCCGCCCGGGTACGACAGCCTGTTCAACGGCAAGGACCTGACGGGATGGAAAGTGCCCGAGGGCGACGGCGGACACTGGAAGGTCGTCGACGGCGTCATCGACTACGACGCCCGCAGCGAGGCCAAGAAGAAGGACTTGTGGACCGAACGCGAATACGGCGATTTCGTTTTGCGCATTGACTGGCGGATCAAGGACGATGTGTCCATCCCGGAACAGGACATACCGACGATCCTCCCGGACGGCAGCTACAAGAAGGGCCCCGACGGGAAGCCCATCGCTATGCGCATGGCCACCGCCGACTCGGGGATCTACCTCCGCGGATCGAGCAAGAGTCAGGTCAACATCTGGTCCTGGCCCGTCGGCTCCGGCGAGGTGTACGGCTACCGTGTGGACGGCAAGCAACCGCCCGAGGTGCGGGCCGGTGTCACACCATGCTGCAACGCCGACAAACCGGTCGGCCAATGGAACCGCTTCGAGATCACCATGCAGGGTGACCGCCTGACGGTGGTGCTTAACGGTAAGAATGTGATCAACAACGCCCAACTGCCCGGCGTGCCGGAGAAGGGGCCCATCGCCCTCCAGCACCACGGCAGCTACAAGGACGGCAAGTACGGACCGTCATCGAGTCTCGTGCAGTTCAAGAACATCTGCATCAAGGAACTGGGCGAGTAGAAGCCCATTCTGGTAGCGTCCGCTTCGCGTGCCACTACCGGCTGGCGCGCCGGTGCGCGTGCCTGCCGGCTACGCAGTGCACGCGCCGCCGGGCAGGCGTCGCTCGACTACTCACCTTCGAAGCAGAGCAGGCGTCCGTCTTCGGTTGCGACGTAGACGCGCCCATACGCAACGGCGAGGCCGTCGAATACCGGGGGGGCGGCGAGCTGGATTCCCGCCAGCCGCTTGCCCGTGGTCGTGGAAACCGACCAGAGCACGCCGCCCTTCGTGCGATCGGCGCAGTCGGCCGGACCTGCCGCGAACAGAATCTTGGGCGTGAGCGCCATTGCTTCAAACTGAACGGAGTCGGGAACCTGCGTCGTCCACCCTTCGGTGCGGTCGGCGAACAGCATTGTCGGTCGACGCCGGTCTCTACGGTCCGCGGTCCACCGGTATCCGAACGTTCCGTCGGGAGAGAACGCCAGTAGCTGCCCGCGCACCGGTCCGAACGTCCAGTCCTGAATCTCCTTGCGCCGTGCCAGTTCGATTCGCGTCCACGAGGCCTCGAGCAACCCGACCTTCCCGCCGCGCAGGTATGCGGCGTCCTTCGCCGCCGCGGCCTGCCGTCCGGTCTTCGCGTCGAACTGACGGTTGGACAGGTAGACCTTGTCGCCGTCTGCGATCAGATAATCGCACAGGCCATGGAATCCCTCGCACACCGTCTGACTCCAGACAAGACGGCCCGTCTCCGGCTCGATCGCGTGAACACGGATGCCGCCGTCCGCGTCGGGTGCACGCCCGGCCGCGACGTACGCTAACCCGTCGTGCACGAGTACGGCCCCGGTTACGGGCCACACGGATTCCAGTTGCCCGAACGCGACGATTCGCCGTTCCGTCGGCGCGGCCCGGAACCGCCAGGCAAGGCGTCCGTCTGCCGCGCGCAGGCAGTAGACCCAACCGTCGTGGGCTCCGAACAGGCATCGGCCACCGTCGATCGTCGGTGGCGTGTCGATGCGCCCGCCGGCCGTGAACTCCCAGATGGGTGTGCCCGCCTCGGCGTCGAGGGCAATCAGGCGGTGCGTGTCGGTGCACGCGACAAAGACTCTGCCCTCGGCCACGGTCGGGCTCGTGATCGCGTTACCGACCCGTAGCCGCCACTCCTTGGCCGACTTCGACGATACGGACCGCGCGATCGACGCCGTCCAACGTGGACGGGGTGCTGCGGGAACGTCTTGCCGGGCGTAACTGCTCCGACGGGCGTCGTGCCGATGCGTGGGCCACGCCTCGTCCGCAGTCGGTGACGATGCTTCGAGCGTGCCCTGGTGCGCCGGTCCTTTCTCGACTCGCGTTCCCGCGTCTGACGATGCGTCGGTCTCCGACACGCTCGTTGAGGTGAGGGTCAGGAACCCGCGCAGTGTCTCCGAGAAGCACCCGCACGCGTGGGGGGCGACGTAGGCCAAACCGTTCGCGGGGATGGCCCCAAGAACGCAGCCGCCGCGGGCGAACTTGAACGTGTCCTTCGCTCCCGTCGCGAAGTCTACGTAAGTGGCCTGTCTCGGGAAGACAATGAAACGCTCCGTGGCCATCAGCGGCTGGCAGCCCATCTTGGCCGGAGCCGCGGTGGCCGGCCAGCGCCCGCTGCTGGTCAGCGACCGCTTCGCCTTGCCGGTTTTCGGGTCCAGTCCCTGCCAAACCTCCTGTCCCTCGAACTTGCGCTCCGAATGGTTGCGGCGCAGCCAGATGAGTCCATGGCCGGAAAAGTGCCCGACGAGTCGCGTGTCCCAGCCGCCACGCCCTTCGGCCTTGGTCTCCTTTCTCCAGACTTCCCGGCCGTCCACTTCGGATAGGGCACGCAACACATTCTTCTCGACGAGGCACAGAACTCCGTGTGCGGCGAACTGGATCCGCAAGCCTGGGGTGTTCCGGATCGCGTGCTCGCTCGCGGTTCGTTGCCGCCATCGTTCCGCGCCGGTCTCGAGGTCGAGGCAGAGAATCTCGTGCAGCCACCTTCCGTCCTTCTCACGGCTGCCGACGATGCAGAAGATCCGGCCGTTGCTGACCACCGTACCGTACGGGTCCTTGGCGTTCTGATGCCACCGCTGCTCGCTCGAGGCGGTGTCGAATGCGGTCATGCCCCCGTTCGTCGCTGCCACCAACAGACCGTCGCAGTACAGGATCTTCCTTGGCGGCTGCGGCGTGGGGTACGTGTACAGCGTCTTGCCCGTGGCCGCGTCCAAGGCGGCGACGTTAGAGCCCTGCGCCCCGTAGACCCGCTCGCCGACGGCAACGATGCTCACGTTCGACGTGCCAACGATGACCGGGCCGTCCCAACGTCGTTGCCACAGGGCGACGCCGTTGTATGCGTCGCGGGCGACGAGGTAGTTGGGCGGCGCCGCCTTGCCGGGCGCACGCTCGAGGTTCTCCAGCACGTTCTGCGTGATGTAGAAGACACGTCCGCCCGCCGACACCAGCCCCTGAGTGCTTGACTTCCGTCCGTCGAGCGGGAAGAGCGGGCCCGCGAGCCACTGGACGCCGTTCGGCACGCCGAGAACCGTGTCGCTGGACATCATGTTCCCGTCCGCCCCGTGCCAGTCGTGCGTCCACTCGTCCATCTCCGCCGGTCGAGCCTTGCGAATCGTCTCGTAGCCGTCGCCGCGCTTGACGCAGAGCGCACCGTTGGGGCAGAGGACGCGCATCAACTCATCCTGCGGGATGCCCATCGCGTCGTCGACAACAACGAGATTCACGAGATTGTCGGCGTAGGGCAGCGTTCGGGCGGTCCAGTGTTCCACCGTGACCGGTCCGTACAGATTCTTCGCGGTGACATATCGGCGCACCGCCTCCGTTCGCACCGCGTCGCTATCGAGCCGATGGACGACGAACCGTCCGTCGCGAGCCAGCCGGCACGTGAACGCACCGGACTCGCCGCCGAGTTGAACGCAGAGCCCTCCCTCGGCCGCCGTCTCGGCGAGGATCGATTCGAGGTCGGCCGACCGAGCGGTTGCGGCGAGACCGCACGTGACGGCCAGATACACACTTGTTAGGGTTTTCGCGAGAGTGTTCAGTTGCATGGTCGTGCGTACACCTGTCTTGGAGTCCAAAGCGCGATCTATTCGAGGGTAGCCCGGCTCGGTCGTACCTGCAAGTTCGTCGAAGTCTTCCCACAGATCCTGCGCGGGCTATAATGCGTGCGATCGACCAGAACTCAGTCGGGATCACGATGTATGTCCAAGGAATGGATCGTCGCGCCGCCCGACCCGCGCTGCCACCACGTGGCTTCGCGGTTGGGCGTGGCGTCGGTGGTGGCGTCGGTGTTGTTGCGGCGCGGTCTGGATCAGGCCGACGCGGCTCGACAGTTTCTTCATCCCAAACTCAATGACCTTGCCGACCCGGAGCAACTGCCGGGCATGAGCGAGGCGGCCGAGCGCATTCACGCTGCCGTGCGCGATCGGCGCAAGATCGTCATCTACGGCGACTACGACGTCGACGGGATCACCGGAACGGCCATCTTGTGGCGATGCCTGACACTGGCCGGCGCCTCCGTCGATTTCTACATCCCGCACCGCATCGAGGAAGGGTACGGGCTCAACGGCGACGCTCTCGAGCGTCTCGCCGACGACGGTGCTGGTCTGGTCGTGACCGTCGATTGCGGCATCACCGCGAAGGCCGCGGTTGCGGATGCCGTCGACCGCGGTCTCGAGGTCGTCATCACCGACCACCACACCATCGAGCCCGCCAGCCTGCCCGAGGCCGCCGTGCTCGTGCACCCGCGGCTGGGCGGCGACACGGCGGGCGGAGGTGCAGAGCTGTCCGGGGCCGGCGTGGCCTTCAAGTTGGCGTGGGCTCTGGCTCGGGCGTTCTCCAATGCCACCCGCGTCTTGCCCGAGTATCGGCAGTTCCTGCTCGATGCCGTGTCCTTGGCCGCGTTGGGCACGATCGCGGACGTTGTCCCGCTGACCGGTGAGAACCGCATCATCTCGCGCTACGGACTCGCCGGCCTGGCCGAGTCCAAGCTGCCGGGCCTCGTGGCCCTGATCGAGTCCGCCGGCTACCGGGGCGAGGTGATGACCAGCACGCACGCCGGTTTCGGCCTGGCTCCCCGACTGAATGCTGCCGGTCGCATGGGGCACGCCCGGCTCGCCGTCGAGTTGCTCACCCGCGCCGACGACGCCCGGGCCCGCGAGATCGCGATCTACCTCGAGGAGCAGAACCGCCAGCGCCGGACCGTCGAGCGCAGAATCACGAAGCAGGCCCGCGAGATGGTCGCGGCGCGGAAGATGGACTCCGACGCCTGCCGGGCGATCGTCCTCGCGGCGGAAGGGTGGCATCTCGGCGTCATCGGTATCGTGGCGGCTCGAATGGTCGATGCGTACGCGCGTCCCGCCGTGCTGCTTGCCATCAACGGCGCGACAGCCCAGGGATCGGCTCGGAGTGTGCGGCATTTCCACATGCACGAGGCGCTGTGTCACTGTGCCGAGCATCTCGATGCGTTCGGTGGGCACGCGATGGCGGCCGGCCTGAAGCTGCCCAGCGACAAGCTCGACGACTTCACGAAGGCGTTCACCGATCACGCCAATAACACGCTGACCGCGGCCGACCTCGAGCCGACCCTGCGACTCGACGGAGAAGTACCTCTGGACGAGCTGACGGAACCGGT
>CAYMME010000326.1:0-10852 GCA_964391465.1 uncultured Planctomycetales bacterium | reverse complement strand
CACCCCCACGCACTGGCCCGGGACGCCGACCGCTGGGCCGACCTGGACCGGGGGGTCCGGGGATGGCACCGGCCCAACCCCAAACCGGCCGAAGGGGCCGGCAGCGGGGAGGTGGACCGGCTGAATCCGGTCGGGAAGGCGACAATCGCAAGGGGGCTCGCCCCCGCGTGCATCCGAGACGGACGTCGCGTAGTGGCGATGCCGGGGAACGGATGCGCGAGTGGCGCGATCGTGATCTCGAGGAGCGGCGGGAGCGTTTGCAGCAGGCCACCGAGCGCCGAGGGCACAGCCGGCGGGCGGTGGAGGCTGCGGAGAGTCGGGCCCCCGGCTCAACGCGCCGGACAAAGGCGTCAGTGACCGAACCGATCATTCTGCATGAGTTCTGTAGCGCCACGGGTTTGAGCATGCGCGAGTTGTGGCCGAAGCTCATGAAAGAGCACGGGATGCTGCCGCAACGAAACATGGCACTGGAGCCGAATTTGGCGGAACTTCTGGCGCTCGATTTCGGGATCACGCTCGAGGTCGTCAAGCCGAAGACGGCACTGGAGCTGCTGGAAGAGGAGCGGGCAGCCGCCGAGCGCAAGCATCTGTCGCCGCGGCCGCCGGTGGTGACGTTCCTGGGTCACGTTGATCATGGGAAGACCAGTCTGCTGGACGCAATCCGACAGACGCGCGTTGCCAGCGGTGAGGCGGGAGGCATCACGCAGCACATCGGCGCCTATCGGCTGGACCGTGAGGGCAAGTCCGTGGCCTTCCTGGATACGCCCGGGCATGAGGCCTTCACGGCCATGCGTGCGCGAGGCGCGCAGTTGACGGATGTCGTGGTGCTGGTTGTGGCCGCGGACGACGGGGTGATGCCGCAGACCATGGAGGCCATCAACCACGCCCGGGCGGCGGAGGTGCCGATCGTCGTGGCCTTGAACAAGATCGACGTGCCGAACGCCGACATAAACCGTGTCTATGGGCAACTTGCCGAGCACCAGCTCGTTCCCGTGGAATGGGGGGGCGAGACAGACGTGATCAAGACGTCGGCGACCACGGGTGAAGGGATCGACACGTTGGTCGAACACTTGTCCACGCTGTCGGACCTGATGGAACTCCAGGCCGACCCGACGGTGCCGTCGCAGGGGACGGTCATCGAGGCCCAGATGCGCGAAGGCGTCGGGGTCGTGGCGCACGTGCTGGTACGGGAAGGTACGTTGCGACACGGGAACACCGTGGTTTGTGGCCCGGGCTTCGGTCGCGTGCGGGCGCTGAGGAACGATCAAGACGAGACGCTCAAGCAGGTCGGGCCCGCGACTCCGGTGGAAATCATGGGACTTGACGCGGTGCCCGATGCCGGGGACCGCCTGCACGTCGTCAAGAGCCTGCAGCAGGCCAAGGCGATCGCGGAGGAAATCCGTCAGCAGCGACGTGAGGCCTCGCTCAGTCGGCGCAGCAAGCCCAAGACCCTCGAGGAGCTGCTGTCGCAGCGCGAGGCGGACGAAGTCCCCGAGTTGAATGTGATCATCAAGGCCGACATGCAGGGGTCGGTAGATGTGCTCACCAAGACATTGAACGAGATCCCGAGCGAGGAGGTGCGTCTCAACATCCTGCACGCCGCGGTCGGCGGGGTCACGGAAAGCGACGTCGTTCTGGCTGCGGCCTCCGAAGCCGCCATCGTCGGCTTTCACGTGGTGGCGGATCCGATCGCCCAACGGCTTGCGGATGACAAAAGTGTGTCGATTCGTCTCTACCGCGTCATCTACGAGCTCACCGATCACATTCGGCAAGCGCTCGAAGGAATCATGATTCCCGAGATCAAGCTGGAGGTTCGGGGCAAAGCGGAGGTGCGGGAGGTGTTCCGCATTTCCCGCCTCGGGATCGTGGCCGGATGCCTGGCGATCGAGGGTACGATCGGGCGGAACCACAAGGTTCGTGTCCTGAGGGATCTGAAGGTCGCGCGAGAGGATGCGGACATCGCTTCACTCCGACGGTTCAAGGACGACGTGAAGGAGGTCCGCGCGGGGATGGAGTGCGGGATCAAGCTCACCAACTATGATGATCTGCACCCGGGAGACGTGCTCGAAGCTTACGAAGTGGTTGAAATCAAGAAAACGTTGTGATACGCAAGACCGGCCATGATCGAATTCCGAGCCGAGTGTGGCCACACGGTACGTGCGAAGGATCATGACGCGGGCGAGGTCGTGCGCTGCACGTACTGCGGTCGTGAAGTGCAGGTACCCCTCCCCGAAGATCGGAGTCTGGAGCACCTGCTCGGTCAGGCCTCAGCGGAGGAAACCGGGGGCGGAAGCAGGGCGCCGAGTCCGATTGTCGAGGCCCGACAGTGGGTGAAGCGACACGGGCGCTGGGTGCGCGGCGCTCTGACGGTGGCGTATCTGGCGGTGGTTCTCGTGGTCGTCGGCTACGGGGCGAGTTGGGTGTCCGAGATGCTGACGAGTTCGACGAAACCGTCGACGCCGACGGTCGGGCATCGGGAGGAGTCGACGCCGGCGCGGCCGCAGGAGCGGCCGGCCGTGTCCAAGACGGCTTCGAACCGACGGCGGGATTCGGGCAGGCCGACGTCCGACCTCGGGCCGGCATTCGCCTCATTGGACAATCGCCGATCGGGTTTGGCCGTGGAGTCCGTTCCCGCGAACGCCCGGGTCTACATTGCGCGGTCCGACAAGGATGGGACATCACCGGCGAACGACGAGAAGAACTTCAAAGGGGCCACGCCGATCGCAGTGTCGGTCCCGGCGGGCAAGTATGTGGTGGCCCTGGCCATGCCGGTGACGGAGAAGGCGTTGCAGAATCTCCCGGGCTATCGGGAGTTTCGTCACGCGCTCGAACAAACGCGGGATGTGAACACCGCGGGGGAGTACTTCGTGTCGGACGAGGCGGAAGGGCTGACGCTGACGCGATCGAGCCGCGGGCCGCTGTTGATCGTCCGCGACTATCGAGCGGAAGTGCCGGACCGGAGGGGAGCGTGGACGGCCGTGACGGGGCTGTTTCTGCCCGATCTGCCGCCGACCGCGTTGGCCGACCTATTGCCGGGGACCGACCGGTACACGGTCGATGCGGAGCATGCGATGAACGAGCTGGAGTTCTATGAGGTGGCGCCTGAGGAACGGGATGCTGGCTTGGCGATGTTGCGCCAAGTCGGCAAACTGGTCGTGCCGGACGGGCGGAGCGGTGACTATCGTGTGTTCCAGATGCAGCCGAGCGGCCAGATGTGGAACGTAGTGGCCCGCGATCCGATCAACCGCCAGGTCAAGGCGTCCGGGTCGGCGCCGGTTGCCGAGAACAAGGACCCGTGGCAGAGCAGTGGCAGAGCATCCGGCAGGCGCAGGGTCTCGCGGATGTCATCAAGCTGATACTCGAGCTGCGGCGCTCTGATGCGCCTCCTGATTCGACGGTGTGGACGGTATTCCTGCCGGGTGGCGACCGGCACCACGTGTACAAGGCGGCCGGTCCGGCTCGGCAGGCCGCTTGGATCGATCTGATTGATGGCGACGAGACGTCACTGCTGGTGCCGCCGCTCGGTGAACTGCTGCTGGAGGCGACCGACTCTGATCTGGTGCGGCGCTCGATCACGGAGGCCCTGGTGCGGCTCGGTGATCCCGAGGCGACCGAGTACCTCAACCAGCGGCTGAGGTTGATGAGTGCAATGGAGGAGATGACGGACGCGTTGCGAGCGGAACGGATCCGGCTCGTGCGGGCCAAGAAGGCCCTGAGGCCGTAGGGGAATGCTCACCGTCGGCGTGGTTGCCGAGGGTACCGGTTCTGGTCGTGGGGTTGTAGCACGAATGGCCAATCATCGTCGTCTGGAGAAGGTGGCGAGCGTGATTCGCGACGTCGTGAGTGACGCCGTCGCGAACCGCCTGTCGGATCCGCGGATCTCGCCCCTGGCAAGCGTGACCCGCGTAGAAGTGGCGGGCGACTTGCAGACGGCCTGCGTCTACATCAGCGTGTTGGGCACGCCGGCCGACGAGCGCAGAACGCTGGCCGGGCTGGATCATGCGGTCGGGCATGTGCAGCGACTGCTGGCGGGGCGTCTGCGCACGCGACAGTGCCCGCGATTGCGTTTCGTGTCGGACCCATCCATCAAGAAGGGGGCCGAGACGATTCGCATGATCGATGAGGCGATGCGGGAGTTCGACCCGCATTCGGATGAATCCGGCGCGACTCCGCCGCGGGGGGCCGACTGTGCCGCGGCCGTGGACGCGGATGCCGGGGCGGAGGCTGCTTCATGAGACAAGGGTCCGTGTACGCCGCCAAGACGAAACGGCTCTTCAACAAGTTGCGCCGTGAGTATGGG
This sequence comes from uncultured Planctomycetales bacterium, assembly GCA_964391465.1. Classification (GTDB taxonomy): domain Bacteria; phylum Planctomycetota; class Phycisphaerae; order UBA1845; family CAYMME01; genus CAYMME01. The sequence continues at coordinate 6,552 of CAYMME010000326.1, read as the reverse complement.
AAGCCGGATCCGGTCGAGCGTACGGATCCGGTGGAGCAGGCTGTCCTTGCGATCTTGTCGCGCGATACGTCGGAATCCCGGGCAGCCAAGGCATTCGCAAAGCTTCGCGCGGCGACGGTTGACCTCAACGACCTGCGCGTGACGACGATGCCGGATATCGTGGAAACGCTCGGCGCGCAGTACCCCGACGCGCAATCACGGGCGCGAGATGTCCGGGATGTCCTATCAGATATTTTCAATCGCGAGAGCATCCTGAACCTGGACTTTCTGCGGGACCGGGCGCGGCGCGAGGCGCGCCAGTACCTCGAATCGCTGAACGGCGTGGACGCGTACGCAGCGGCGAGTGTCATGCTCTGGAGCCTGGGCGGACACGCGATCCCGGTGGACGAGCAACTGATCGAGGTCCTTCGGCGGAAGGAACTCGTGGCCCGGCGGTCGGACCGGGCGGAGGTCCAGGCGTTTCTGGAGCACCACGTCAGCGCTGCGGATGCTCAGGCCTTCACGATCCTGATTCACCGGTACGCGGCGGCGCATGCGCTGCGAAGTGCGCCGGCCGCCGGCGCGGACCGGACGAAGAAGGCGGTCGGGGCGGCGAAGCCGAAGAAGGCGACAGCCAAGGCCCGCGCCACGACCAAACTGAAGTCGGCGCGGCGGACCGGGAAGACGAAAAAGAAGACGGCGGCTCGGAGGAAGTCGAAAGCCACAGCGAGGGCGACGAAGTCGGCGACGCGCGGGCGATCGACGACGAAGAAGACCAAGCGCCGGACGTCCGTTTCGTCGCGACGCAAAACTGGTGGACGGTGAAGGGTTGGGGGGAGAAGGAGGAATGTTGTCGGTGGGCTCATCGCAGACATTGAGGGTTGGCATTCCGAAGGGGAGTCTCGCCCAATCCACGGCAGATCTGTTTCGGCGGGCAGGTTTCGATTTGACGTTGTCCTCACGCGGCTACTATCCGACGATCGATGATCCGGAGCTGCAGTGCGTGGTGTTTCGCGCTCAGGAGATGAGCCGGTACGTCGAGGACGAGGTCATCGACGTGGGAATCACCGGACACGACTGGGTGCGCGAGAACGGGAGCGACGTGGTCGAGGTGGAGGAACTGATATACTCCAAGGCGACGTCTCGACCCGCGCGATGGGTGCTCGCGGTGCCGGAGGAGTCTTCGATTCAAGGGGTCGCGGACTTCGAGGGCGGGATCGTGGCGACCGAACTCGTGAACTTCGTGCGTCGCTACTTCGACGAGGCGGGAGTGAAGGTCAAGGTTGAATTCTCGTGGGGGGCGACGGAGGTCAAGGCACGCCTGGTAACCGGCATCGTGGAACTGACCGAGACGGGGTCGTCGCTGCGGGCCAACAACCTGCGTGTCATTGCCGAGTTGATGTCGTCCACGGCGCGGCTGATTGCGAGCCGGTCGGCGTGGGCCGATCCGTGGAAGCGCCAGAAGGCTGAGTCCCTGGCGATATTGTTGCGTGGGGCGATCGAGGCCCGGGCAAAGATCGGGCTGAAGATGAACGTAGATCGCATCCGGTTGGATGAGGTGGTCAAGTTGCTTCCGGCCGAGAAGTCGCCGACGATCTCGCCGTTGGCGGACGGGCAGTTCGTGGCGGCGGAAGTGATTCTCGAGGAGCAGGTCGCGCGCGAGCTGATCCCGCCTCTGAAACGCGCGGGGGCCACCGGGATCATTACCTATCCGCTCAACCAAGTGATTCCGTGACCGCGTTGCGGCGAGCGGATTGCGAATCATCGGTCATGCGTTGCGGTGACTACGCGCTGAGAAGCCTGTGCACGCTGGTCCTGGCGAGCGGGATCGGATGCCGTGCTGCGCCGCAGACGGCGGGAACCGGACCGGCGGGCGCGACGCAGCCGGTGGCGACGGCACCTGCGGAGGGGGCTGACGTGTCGTCGTCGAGCGACGGACCGGCGGCGTACGATCCGAGCAAAGCCTTCCTGCGGTTGTCGGAGATCCTGCCGGCGGTGAGCAAGCCGGCGGCCCCGAAGGCGGCCGTGCGACTGCCGCCGCAAGCGGTGCGGCAGTTGGTGGCGGGGCGAAAGCTCTTCAACGAGCGTCGCTACACGGAAGCCATACTCGATCTCGAGAAGGCGTTTCGATACGCACCGAACGACCCTCAGATTCATACGCTGATCGCTCTCGCCTGCCAGGAGTCCGGCAATCAGGGGCGTGGCGTCGTGCACGTCGACAAGGCGCTCGCCGCCAATCCCGATGACGTCGTCGGGCACTATCTTCGCGGGACCAATGCACTGAGCATGGGAGAGCTCGACCGTGCGATCGAGCATCTGCGGGTGGCGGCGTTGTGCTCCAACGCCCGGCCGGACAATCCGTATGCAGCTCTGGTGCGCTATCGGCTGGCGGGGGCGTTGCAGCAAGCGGGGTACTTGAGTGCCGCCATCGAGCAGTACGACACATTCGAGAGACTCACGACCGATCCGCCCGCGGCCCTGCTCGAGAATGCCCAGTTGGCGGAGATCCTTCGCCTCAACCGGGGGTTGCCGGCGCAGCGCATCGGGGAGGCCTACCTGGTCCTGGGCAAAACGGCGGAGGCCGCGGATGCGTTGGGCCGGGCGTCGAGACTGCAGCCCTCCGATCCCCGATTGCGCGTCCGCCATGGCAAAGCCCTGATCGGTGCGAAGCGATTCGACGACGCCATTGCGGCGGCGCGGGACCTCATCCGGGAGTTTCCGGAAGTCGCCGAAGGCACGGATCTGCTCGTGCGGGCGTACGAGGCGGCGGGACGCGGCGACGCGGCGCTCGTTGATCTGCAGGAGCTTGCCGCCGCGCAGGCCGACAACGTTCCCCTCACGTTGACGCTGGCGGATACGCTGTCGCAACACGGTCGTCACGAGCAGGCGGTGGGCGTCCTGCGCGGCCTGATCGACCGGCAGCCGGAAGCGCTGGATGGGTACTGGAAGCTCGTGAGCATCCTTTCGGAAGCGGCGCCGGTTGATGCGGTGCTGGACGTGCTGGCTCGTGCGGTTCGGGCGGCGGAGCACGCCCACGTGATCGCCGCGGAACACACGCGCAAGTTGACCGTGGCGAGACCGGAAGCCATCCGAGCGTACCTTGGCGCGTTCGACGCGCACCTGGAGCGGGCCGCGACCGACTTCGCATACGGATTCGTGCTCGGCACGCTGGCCGGAGCCGTGCCTGCGGTGGCGGAGGCCGAGCGAGCTTACCGGAGCGTCGTCGCGACGAAGCCCGAGTTCGTGCCGGCGCACTTGGCCCTGGGTGAACTCTACCTTGACCGATTCAAATGGAATCAGGCCCTGGAGATTGCCCAGACCGTCGCGCGTGCAGGCAACAAGCGGCACACCGTCGAGCGTCTGCTCGCGCGGGCCTACGACGGCCTCGATCAGGTGGACCAGGCGGTCGAGCACTACAAGGCGGCCCTGCGCTTGTACAGCCGGGACACAACCACCCTGTGGCTGCTTGCCCAGCTCTACGAGCGCACCGGCAACCCCAACCAGGCGCAGCAACGCTACCGCGAAATCCTCCGGCTTGAACCGCACCACGACCGAGCGCGGGTGGCGCTGGTTCGAAACCACCTTCGCCGCCACAACCTCAAGGAGGCTCAGTCCCAGCTTGACGCGCTTCGCAAACGACAGGGAACACCTGCGATGGTGGGACGCTGCGAAGCCCTTGTGAACCTTGCATCCGGACGACGGACGCCGAAGCAGTTTCGTCAACGGCTGACCGACTTGCTGGAGAAACACGGCGAGGACGTGGAGACACGGATCGACCTCGCCACCAGCCTGGCGGACGCATACGACTATGAGGCGGCGTTGCAGCAACTCGCGGAGGCGAAGAAGCGCGGACCCTTGCCGGCTGCCGGTCTCGAGGTCGAGGCGTTCGTGCTTCGGCGGCGGCTTGAATACGACGCATGTGAAGCGCTGTACGGAACGATGCTGGCACGGCATCCCAACCGCGAGGCCTGGTTGGAGCGCCACTACGACCTACAGCGGATCCGTCAAGACTACGACAAGGCGGTCGAGGTGTTGAAGGGCTTGCTTGCACGGCAGGACGACAAGGCGCGTCGGCATGCTCACCGCGAGCGTCTGCTCCTCACGCTGCAACGCAGTGAGCGTTATGCCGAGGCGGTGGAGTTGGCGCGGTCATGGTATGACGAGGCTCGTGAAGACGCGGCGCTGCGGCGCTTGCTGACGGTTGCTTTGCTCGCAGCCGGGGCTCCGGACGAGGCGGTGGCGCTCGCGCGGGAATGGTATGGGGCCTCACCAGACGATGTGTCGTCGAGAAGTCGCCTTCTGGCGACACTGGGGGCGGCCAAGCGCTTTGACGAGGCGCGGCTTGTGCTGCTGGAGTGGCTGGCTGACGATCCCGAGAACAAGAGGCTTTCGGTCTGGTTCTCCGGTGTGCTGCACGCTGCTGAGGCCCACGACGGTGCGATCGAGTGGCTGCGCAACGCGCACGCGTCGGCGGCCGCAGACCGCGGCGATCGCGCCCGCCGCATTGCCCGCGAGTGGCAGGAGCGACTCCTCAACGCCTATCGGTTGTCCAAGCGGTACGACGAGGCGATTCGTTTGCTCCGGTCGATGGTACGCGAGCGGCAGCTCCAGCGAGCCGTCAAGCTCTCGCTTGCCGAATGGCTCGGGGAGGTGCTGCGAAGGGCCGAGCGGTTCGACGAGGCCGAAAGACACATTCTGCAGACGCTCGAGGATACCCTCGAAAGCGAGACCTCGATGCAGGTGCTGTTTCGACGTCAACTCGGGTACGTGTACCAGCAAAGCGGGCAGTCCAGAGCGTCCGAACTGCAGATGCTCAAGGCGCTCGAGATCTCGCCCCATCATGTGGGCGTGTGCAACGATCTTGGCTACAGTTGGGCCGATGCCGGTCGCAATCTCGACCGGGCCGAGGAAATGATCCGCTTCGCGGTCGGGCAGGCGCCTGACGAGGCTGCCTACCTCGACAGCTTCGGTTGGGTGTTGTACAAGAAGGGCGACTTCGTCGGGGCAAAGCGATGGCTCGAGCGAGCGACGCGGGCGCTGAACTTCGCCACCTTCAACGCGACCGAAGAAAGCAGCGACCCGGTCATCTTGGATCATCTCGGCGACGCTCTCTGGCAGTGCGACGAGAAGGATGCGGCGGTCGAATCCTGGCGACAGGCCGTCAAGCGCTTCAAGGACCGGGCGAAGGACGCACCGCGCGAGGATGCCGCGGCCCTCGCCCTGGCGGAGAAGAAGATCCAATCCGTCGCGGAAGGCACTCCGCCCCCCGTGGCTGACGTGATCGGCAGTACGGTCCGCGACGACACCTCGGATCAGAGGGACGACGCTCAACCCGAATGACGCAGGCGGGACGGAACACGATCCTAGAGGTATGAATCATGGCGGGACATTCTCATTGGGCAGGCATCAAGCACAAGAAGGCCGTCATCGACAAGCGACGAGGGCGGTTGTGGAGCAAGCTGGCGCGGAACATCATCGTGGCCGCCAAGGCGGGTGGGGGAGATCCCGCGGCCAACCTGGCGCTGCGCTATGCCATCGACAAGGCCAAGCAGGGCAACATGCCCCGCGACACGATTGAGAACGCAGTCAAGAAAGGTACGGGGGAAATTGAGGGGGTCTCGTACGAGCCGATACTCTACGAAGGATACGGTGCCGGGGGCGCGGCGATCATGGTCGACTGCCTGACGGACAATCGCAACCGCACCGGGCCTGAGATGCGCAAGATCTTCGAGAAACACGCCGGCAACATGGGGACCTCGGGCTGCGTCGCGTGGTTGTTCGCGAAGCGGGGGCTGTTCACGGTTTCGATCGACGACGCGGACGAAGACCAGGTGATGGACGTGGCCCTGTCGGCCGGGGCCGACGACTACAAGCGTTCCGGCGCCCTGTGGGAAATCACCTGCGAACCCGAGCAGTATGAGTCCACCAAAGCGGCGCTGGACACAGCCGAAATCCCCACCCAAGTGGCCGAACTGTCGATGATGCCCTCGACCGCAGTGACGCTCGACGCATCTGCGGGCCGGAAGGTCCTGAACCTCATGGAGGCACTCGAGGACCACGACGACGTACAGAACGTTTACTCCAACTTTGACCTGCCCGACGAGGTGATGGCCGAGTTGGCCGGTTAACCGGGATCGGTGGGTGTCCAAGGCGGTCTCTACCTAGAATTAGGTATCACTTGCGCTGCCGTCGCCCGTACGTCAACCGGCGGCAGGATTTCCTAGTCTCACTTGTTGCCCCCAGCAATCGCATACGCTAGTATTGGGTTTTGGGGCGTGGGTCTGACAAGGTGGGGTTGACACTTGGGTCTTGGAGTGTGTGGAAGGGCTGCTCAGGTTCTCAGCCGTGAGCAACTGCGGGAAAGAACACGTCTCCAACACACATCGGGTTCGCGCGAGTGAGTGTCGCGCCGGAGCGGACGAGGAGGCCCAAGCCAAGTTTCGTGCAGCCTGAGGTGAACGCGGCAGAACGGCGTTGAGAGCGTGTTCTGTCCGCCGATTGCGTTCTCCAGAGTCAAGGGTGTCCCTCCGGCAAGCGTGCATGAACTCCCCTGAGCGTGCTGGTACCGTCAGC
>CAYMME010000325.1:4670-10914 GCA_964391465.1 uncultured Planctomycetales bacterium | reverse complement strand
CACGGGAGTTGGCGGCATCGGCATGCTCGTGCGTCCAGTCGGCGCTGCCGGGCAACGCCCCCACGCGCGACAACAGGACCCCACCGTCAACGAGTTGCAGCCGGCAGTTGACCGGGTCGGCCTTGTCGACCGCTTCCTCGAACCGCCGGTGGTCCGCGCGACCGATGGGCAGATACGCGACGCCTCCGTAGGGTCGCAGCGCTCGGTAGATGTGGGCGAGGCACTTGGCGTCGACCCGGACCCCTGCGGCCGTCGGCGCTTCCGAGACCATCAGGCTGGCCAGGTAGGGCGGCAGGGGATACGTGGACGGATCGCCGAGGTGAACGGACGCCCGCTCACCGTACAATCCGGCGGCGATGAGCTGCTTGCGCGTCGCCGCGACGCGCTTGGCGTCGGGGTCGACGGCGATGACGTACAGGTCGCTTTGCGCGAGCATTTCCGTGATGAGCCGGCCGGTCCCGGTGCCCCAGGCGACGCAGTAGCCGGAGCGCACGCCGGTTCGCTCGAGGATGTCCCGGGCCTGGCCGGTCCATTTGTCCTTCGGCGAAGCCGGCGCGGGCGCCGAGGCGATGGTCCGAGGCCGGGTCACGCGGTCGGCGCCGAAGCAGAAGATATGGCCCTCGAGCGTCACGGCGAAGAGCCGGTCATCCGCGGCCAGCAGGGTCGTGGGCGTGCCCTTGATCTCCGCCTGCCATGACTTCGCTGCCTGCTTGTCCCCCCGAGGCAGGTCGACGGCGCACAGGGTGTTGGTCGTTCCACCATACAGGCGCTTCCCGGCCTTGATCAAGGCGGCGCCTCCGGGGGCCGCAACCGACCAACGCTCGGGCGTCGTCCATTTCTTCGACGAGGTCTTCTTGCCGCGCCGATTCGTGACCTCCACTTCCTGGATCTCGATCTCGACCAGCTTGTAGCGATCCTCGGAGTGGGTGTAGAGCCCCTCGGCGGTCAGGACGGCCATGGAGGGAACGGGGCCTCGGGCTTCTCCGTTGGCGAGATCGAACGCCTGGCCGCCGTTGAAGAAGTACCCGCCGAAGGCCGACACATCCGAGCCGCCAGCCCGCTTCTGGTTGGCCACCAGATTGTAGTAGAGCTGCCGACCGGTCTTGCGATCGTACACGGCCGGGACCGACCGACCGCCGGGAACGACCAGCTTGTCTCCGGCGAGGACCAGCGGGCCTTGCGGGGCCACACTGGCGAACGAGTCGGCGTTGTGAGGTTGCTTGATGTAGCGCGAGCCGTCGCCGTCGTTGGTCCAGTGTACCCTGCCCGTGTCGGCGTCCAGGGCGTGCATGAAGACGCCCATGAACGGCCAGATGCTCGCGGCGAAGTAGATCTTGCCGTCGGCGATGACCGGCGCCCCGCGGACGGGCCACGTGGAGATCAGCCGTTCGTTGCCGAGGATCTTGCGTTCCTTGGGGCCGCCGCGGAACTTCCAGACGAGCCTGCCGTTGTCGGCAGCGAGGCAGTACAGGTATCCGTCGTCACTGACGACGTAGACCTTGCCGTCGGACACGAGCGGGGCAAAGCGAACGGGTCCGTCCGCGTAGAAGACCCAGCGCGTGTCGCCGGTCCGGGTGTCGTAGGCCGTCACGGTGTCGTTGCGCGACGACCCGACAAAGAGGCTGCTGCCGGCCACGACCGGCTCGTACGCCTGGTCGAACGCCATGGTCGGCTGGTCCGGCCACGCCGTCTTCAAGGGGGGGAGCTCGAGCACCCACTGGAGGTGAAGCTCCGCCGCAAGCTGCTGTGTCGTGGCGGCGCTTCGATTCGGGTCACAGCGCCACGTCGGCCAGTCCTCGCCGTGCACGCTCGGAGCGATGGGCGAGAGACACAGAATCAGGACCGCGATGGATACGTGCTTCTTCGAGGACACCGATGCTACCTCCGATGGCATGGATCGAGATCGGTCGCGCGGCGATCTCGCCGGGAGTGCTTGAGTCTGGGTTGAAAGGCCCGCCGACGGACCTTTGCCGGCTGCGCGCCCGTCGGGGAGGCGACCGTACGGCCCGAACGCCTGGGCCTCGCAAGAACCCCATCATTGCCCGGCATTCTCCAGGTCCTGCGGGGTCGTGTCAATCTCTCCCGGGTTCGGCGGGCTCATTTCGGCGGCCCGATGCAGTCGATCTGGAAGCCTGCACTCAATGGCTGATTGGCGGGCCGACGTCGGACGGGGTTCAGGCGAATGTGGGTGATCTGCTTGCCTGACCAGATCTTGCTGTTGCGGAGTTCGAGGCGGTAGGTGTGCGGCTTGCCGTCGCTCTGGATGTCGAAGCGCACGGACATCGGCTCGCACATCTGCGGACGGTCGGTGGTGGCCCAGTAGAAGTGGGCCGACTGGCCGGCGGTGGTCGCCATCGTGACTTCGAGGTCGGGATAGTCATCGCCTTTCACGGGTCCATCGAGCCGGGCGACCATGTAGCCCGGGCAGTCGATGCGGCCGACGAGCTTCCCATCCTTGACTCGCACGTCGCGCATGCCTCGGAAGAATTGCCAGTATTCCTTTTCGTACGCGCGGTCGAATTCGAACCGGATCCCGGTCAGCGGCGGCATCTCCTGCACGAGACGGGCCCGGTGGCGCCAGGGATCCTCGATCCGATCCATGAAGTCGAACGCCCGCCGCCGTAGCTTCCCTTCCAGCTCCTCGAAGTCCCGGCGTCCGGCCAGGTTGTTCATCTCCAGCGCGTCTTCCTGCATGTCGTACAGTTCGTCGGCCTGGCGCGGTCGCCAGTTGAAGGAGTACTTGTATCGATCGGTCCGCACCATGCGCGCCTGCAGGTTGGGCAGCGCGAAGCTGGTGCAGACCATCTCGTGATGGTCGTTCGTTCGGCCCTCGAGGACCGGTCGGAAGCTCTTGCCCTGCACGGCGGCCGGAGCCTTGACGCGGGCGAGATCGAGAAGGGTCGGCATCAGATCGACGGAGCTGACCAGGGCCCGGCTGACGCTGCCTTCCGAGATCACGTCGGGTAAACGGATCACCAGCGGCACGCGCATCAGATCGTCGTACATCATCATGGCTTTGAAGATGCAGCCGTGGCCGCCCATGAACTCGCCGTGGTCGGTGGTGTAGACGACGAGCGTTCGATCGGACAGTCTCAGCCGATCCAGCGCGTCGAGCAACCGCCCGATCTGGGCGTCGATGTAGCTGAGGTAGCCGTAGTAGTGGGCCGTCAGCTCGCGATATTCCCGCTCCGTCCAGGCGGGCCGGTCGAGGAGGTCCCACATTTCGTTCTCGAAGACCAGTCTGCGCTTGAGGCGGGTGCGCTCCCGGGCGAGGTTCACACCGTACATGCGCCAGCGGGATTCCCGGTGCTTCTGCGGCGCCCTCGTCATCGGATCGTTCAGAGTCTCCGGAAGCGGAACGCTCTGGGGGTCATACATCCTGTCCCACGGCTCGGGCGGCGTGACGGGCCGGTGCGGCCCTTCGTAGCTGACGCAAAGGCAGAAGGGCTTGTCGGGGTTGCCGGTGTGCGTCTCGAGATAGCGGATCGCGCGGTCGGTCAGGAACGTCTCGATGAAATGCTTCTCGGGGATGACCGAATGGCCGTTCTCGATGACGGTGTGATGTCCGCCGCGGACCTTTTTGCCGGGGCGCGGCTCATCGAGGTCCAGCTTGCGCAGGTAGTTGACGTAGTCCTGGCCGTCGCCCACCACGCGCAGGAAGCCGTTCTGGCCCTTCTTCTTCAGTGGCGGCGGCCTGTCTTTCGTGACCAGGCGCGGCAGTTCGTCGCCTGTTCCGGGCACGAAGACCTTCCGTCCGCGCAGGTGCCACTTCCCCATCCAGGCGGTGTGGTAGCCCGCCGAGGCCAACTCGCTCGCGAAGGTTGGAATCCGTTCGTCAAGCTGGACGCCATTGGTGACGACGCCGTGGCTCTGCGGGTGCAGTCCGGTCATGATGCTCGCCCGCGACGGTGAGCAGGGGAACGCGGCGACGTAGTAGCGGGTGAACCGCATGCCCTGGCCTGCCAGCCGGTCCATGTTGGGCGTCCTGACGACCTGGTTGCCGTAGGTCCCCATCGCATCGAGCCGATGCTGGTCGGTCATGATGAACAGGATGTTCGGCCTTCGCGAGGTCTTGGGCTGGGCTCCGCCGGCTTGGGTGCCCAGCGGGATTGCGAGCGCTACGGCTGCGGTGCTCACGACAAACGAACGCATCGTGTTCGACATCGCTCACGGTCCTTTCGGGTGTCCTGCGCGTACCCGGTGAAGAAGGGCATGCGTCGTTGCGACCGGACGATGAGCGTTGCGGCCTCTCTATGGCGCCGTTTTGTCAGGACGATGCTCGCACTTGGGCAATCGCGCTGTCGACGTCGTCGTACATCTCGAAGAGCTTGTCCAGTCGGGTGACGGCCAGGGCCTCGCGAATCTGAGGCTGCACGCCGGCGAGGGCGAATCGCTGGTTGTTCTCCCTGCACTCCCGCGCCAGGTTGACCAACGCCCCGATCGACAGGCTCGGCATGAACCTGAGCTTCGCCAGGTCGAGGATGACGGGGAGGTCCCGGGCCTGACCCGCGGCCGCGGTCACTTCCTCCTGCAGCCGCTCCGTGCTCACGTTGTCCAGGGAGCGGTACTGGACGACGGCCATCACAACCGCCTCGCGCTGTTCAATGGTTACGACATCCCGATCGGACATGTGCGCCTCGCCTCCGCTTGCTGCGTGGTCCGGCAACCGGTGCGATTGTAGCGTCGGGGGCCTCGATCCGCGAGCCTGGCGACGGTGGCGATGGGTCAGGTCAAACCCGCGACCTGCGCGTGCGCCCGATGAGCCCGAGCGCGCCCAGGGCGAGCAGCATCATGGTGGCCGGCTCGGGGACGACGGTGACGAGCGTGACGTTGTCGGAGTTGTAGATGACGTCGAAGGCCAGCCCCGGCGCGATGGACAGGCCGACGACCGTGTCGAACATGTCGTTGCGCGTGTCGCACGTCAGGATCTGAAACGTGTCGCCGAGGTCGGGCACGAACCCGCCGATCACCGAGATGTCGAGCGTCCCGGCCAGGTAGGCGTCGCCGTCGATGTCGAGCAGATCGAACGCGTCGCCGGCGAGGAGGCCGCCGATCTCGACCTCCAGCGTTCCCGTGCCGGTCTGGACGTAGTCCCCGGTCACGTCCAGTTCACCGGCGGACAGCCCCGGGACGACGGTTCCGTCGTTTGTGAAGTCTACGCCCAGGACGTCGAGCGTGCCGATGCCGGAAATGACACCGCTCAATGCGTTGGTGAACGTGTCGCCCGTGACCGTGGTCGTGGCGCCCGACTCCAGAAGCATGAAGTCGCCCGAGTTGACGTGATCCGCGCCCGCGCGCCCGAGAGCGAGCGAATGACGGATATTGGCGGTTCCGCGGTTTTCCAGTTCGGTCGAAAGCGTCCGGTGCCCTCCCGCCGCTTTCTCGATGTTGAGCTGACCCTCATTGACGAGTGTTCCGTTCGTGACATTCAGCCGGGCGGTCCGTATGGCGCTGGTGGAGGTGAGGGCGACGGTCCCGTTGTTGGTGAAGCCGTTCGCGGCGGTGACCGTGGTGCTGTTGCTTGTGGCTTCGACGAGTAGCGACTGGGCAGCGGCCACATCACCCGTGAGGTCATTGCCCGTCGAGTTGAACACGAACGAGCCCGCCCCCGTCGAGCCGGCACCGATGTTCAGGTCGGCGCCCGTCAACCGTATCGGCGTGCCGCTGAGGGCGCCGCCGTCGAAATCGAACGTGGTGTTGCTAATGAGTTCGAATGCACCGTCCGCGTCCAGCGTACCGCCCGCCTGGCGGAACGTCTGACTGAGACTGGACATGGTGAGCGTCTCGCCCGCCGCGATGTTGAAGTCCCCGTGGTTGGCGTACAGCCCGCTCGACTTGTTGAACGTCGTGTTGTGGTTGATGTTGACGGTGCCGTTGTTGGTCAGGTTAGCCCCGAGATACCGGTAGCCGCCCGCGTCCTTCTCGATGTTGAGCTGACCTTCGTTGACGAGAGCGTCGTTCGTGACGTTGAGGCGGGTGGTCCACGAGCTGTTGGCCGAAGTCAGGGCGATGGTCCCGTTGTTGGTGAAACCGTTTGCGGCCGTCAGCGTGGCGTTGCCCGACGCGGCCTCAACCAGCAGCGATTGGGCGGCGGCCACGTCACCCGTGAGGTCGTTGCCTGTCGAGTTGAATACAAACGAGCCCGACCCCGTCGAGCCGGCACCGATGTTCAGGTCGGCGCCCGTCAATCGTATCGGCGTGCCGCTGAGGGCGCCGCCGTCGAAATCGAACGTGGTGTTGCTAA
>CAYMME010000325.1:0-4570 GCA_964391465.1 uncultured Planctomycetales bacterium | reverse complement strand
CTCGCCCGCCGCGATGTTGAAGTCCCCGTGGTTGGCGTACAGCCCGCTCGACTTGGTGAAGGTCGTGTCGTGATTGATGTTGACCGTGCCGTTGTTGGTCAGGCTGGTCCCGATGTTTCGAGAACCGCCTGCCCCTTTCTCGACGTTGAGTTGCCCCTCGTTGACCAGCGTCCCGCTTGTCACGTTGAGCCGGGCGGTTCGTATGGCGCTGGTCGAGGTCAGGGCGATGGTTCCGCTGTTGGTAAAGCCGTTCGCAGCCGTGAGCGTGGTGCCGGCCGACGTGGCCTGCACGGTCACAGTGCCGTTCTGCACGAACGCGGTGTTGATGTTCGAGCTACCTTGAATGGTCATGTCGGTGCTGTTGGTCAGCGTGCCCGCGCCGGCCCAGGTCGAGGCGTTCCAGAGCACGTCACCGTTCAGCAACGAGGCCGAGCTTCCGATTGTCATGGTCCTGCTCGTGGCCGAAAGCATCGCGTCGTCCGAATCGAGCGTGAACGTGAACAGCTCAGGGTTGATGTTCAAGGTCGTGGTGTAGGCGCTGCCGGTTGCGCCGATCGTGGCCGTGTCTGCGGCGTTGTCGGGGACGCCGACCGGATTCCACTTGGTCATGTCGTTCCAGTTCCCTGAGATGGCGGCATCCCAGGAGAAGTCGGCGGCGCCGGCGGGATCCGCGACGGTTCCCAGGGCCGCTACGACAATGACTGCGACCGACAGCCGGGCCCGTCGTCGCAACGGCAAGCTGCGCCGACCGATGGTTCCAGCGATGGTTCCGATCACCGTTTCGTGCGAAGTGGCGTTGCGTGCCATTCCCGTACCTCCCAATGGGCTGACCGGTCGAGCAGAACGAGAGGGCAGTTCCCTTGCGAGAGAGTCGCGTTTCTCCCCCGACCGTGATCTTGCCGTGGGTTCCCTGTGGGAAGTGATCCCCCTGTCCACAGATCCCCTATCCTTAAGTTATATGCTAGCGGCGCCCCGTTCTCGGGTCAATAGTGGGCTTCGCGGAAGCCCATCGGCCTGATTATGAGGTCGACACCGCCGCCACGGTACCTACGGGGTGGTGCCGCCCCCGCGTTTCGAGGTGGTCGCGAGCCAACGGATCGCGGGTTCGGCGTCGAGTTCGTGGGCGCCGTCGAAGAGTGTGAGCTGCGCGGGGCCGGCCGTTCGGCGGAAGAGGGCCTTGTATTTCCGTCCCGGCTCGTCGGCATGCTGCTGGGCCAGGTGGTCGGGAATGCGGGCCTTGTCGGCCAGGACGGCAATGTCATCATCCGAGAGCGTTTTCTCCGCTTGGCCGTTGGCCTTGGCCAGCACGTTGAACGCGAGCAGGCTGTGTCGGATCGGGACCGACGCGCCGCCGTGGCCGTCGCGGATTCCGGCGCTGATGTCGATCGGCAGTCCCTTGGCCTTGCCCAGCTCGAAGAGCGGCGAGCGGCGTTTGTACTGTGCATCGGTCTTCGGCGTGCCGGGCGGGCCGCCGCAGCATTTCTCCATCATCTTCCAGTAGCGGTAGTCCCGTGCCTTGCAGAAGCGATACCACTCGGTGAGGTCGGTGATCGGCACCCAGGACGACACGCCGGCCCACAGCTTCGGGGCCCGATGGGCCATGACCAGCGCCATGTGCCCGCCGCCCGAGCCCCCCACGAGGTAGATGCGTTTCTCGTCGACCCGGGCTCGACGCTTCGCGAACGCGACCGAATCGAGCACGTCCTGCACGGCCAGATCGGAGGCACACGCTTCGGGGCGGCGGTTCGGGCCGCGGTAGTCCGGCGAGACGAAGATCCAACCGCGTTGCGTGCAGTGTTGCAGTATCTCGGGCATGTAGTGGGCCGTCTTGTAGCCGGTCGACCACGAGTGCAGGCAGACGACGAGCGGCGTGGCCTCCGGTTTGTCGGCGTCGGGATCAGCCTTGGCTGGCACGTACATCAGGGCCTTCTGCTCGGCCGCATCCTTCGAACTGCGGATCGTGACCTCGACGGCCGGGTCAAACTTCGCTTCCGTCCCCCAAACAAACGACGGCGAGACACAGGCCAGGCCCAGAACCGCGGCCAGCGTGAGCTTGGTATTCATTTGCGAAGCTGCCTTTCGTTCGCTTGCGGCAATCCGCACGCCGGGTGCGAGTCAGTCACAGATGCCGCCCAGATTCTCGGGGTCCCGTTTCAAGTTCTTACTGCTACACTTGGGGCATCGCGGCGGGGCGTCGAGCGTGAACCGACCGCCGCACGAGCACGGGTCGACGTGCTCGGCAATCCAGCGCGCCGGCGCGGATGGGTCTTCCCCGACGAAGAACGCCGATCCCATTTCGGTCATGAAGACGTTCCTCTGCGCACCGCACTGGTCGCAATGGAGCACGAGGAATGCCGCACCGCCGCCTTCGTGCACTTCGAAAGCGTGCCCACACTTCTCGCAGATTGCCCCGTAGAAGAAGCCCATAGGCCACCGCACCTCTTCTATCATACTAGCGTGGACGGCCGAAGCCGGCGAGGTGCTTGAGGGTTCAGGGCTCGGGGTTCGGGCGTCCGGAGCCCGGCCGGACATCGCTGGGTTGCAGCTCTTGCGCGCCGTATTGCGCACGGGTGTGAAGTGGCGCAGAGCTGGTCACGTGATACGAGCGAGCCGTCATCCAGTGGCGGGCGAATCGTCCGTCGTTGGTCGGTGCGAGTGCCGCAGTGGCGGCGGAGCAGTCGGCGATGAAGAAGAAGCGCGTGAAGATGATGCTGACTTGCGTCTTGCTTGGGGGATGCGGGTATTGCGTATCGTCCGCCATCTTCTTCCCGAGCGTGCGCCAGAGCGGGCTTCGGTCTACTATGAAGGGAGTATTTCACGGCCTAGCCCGTGCTTGTGGCGAGTTTCGGGACGCCAACGGCCGCCTTCCCGATGGCCTGGAAGAGCTTGACGCGGTAGGCCACGGTGGCTGGCCCGCTGCGCACGACATCGTCTACGTCGGCGCGCGCGGCGGGGTCGTCGCGTATCAGCGCGAACCGCATCGCCTGGTCAGAGAAGGCGAGAGGTACGGAGGCTGCGACAAGCGCGCGGAGCGTGATGTCCCGCCCGCCCGCCATGTTCTGCTCGACGGTGATGAGCTGGAGGTCGTCCTCATGGAAGAGAGCGTGTTCCAAGAGCGATACCGTGATCTGCTGGAGAGCGGGCTCCGCCACGATCAGTGAAGAGCGTTGCTTCTGCGACGGACGATACTGTCGATGAAGACTGGAGGGTGGTTCGGAGGACTGCGCTTGACATTGCCGTGCGGAAGCGATTCCATGGGGGTGTGGTAGGACTTTGGGTACCGCAGAGATGGCCACGACCGAGCACGCCATGACCCTCGACGAGCTGCGCCACAAGATTGACGAATTGGATGCACAGATCGTGCGACTGCTCAATCAGCGAGCCGATGTCGTCGTGGAGGTCGGCAAGCTCAAGAATGCGGGCAAGCAGCCGATCTACGCTCCCGACCGAGAGAAGGCCGTGCTCGATCGCATCACGGCTGCGAACGAAGGCCCGCTGCCCGACGAGACGCTGGCGGCCATCTACCGCGAGCTGATGAGCGGCTCGTTCGCCCTGGAGAAGCCGTTGGGCATTGCGTTTCTGGGGCCGGTGGGCAGCTACTCGCACATCGCGGCGACGGGCAAGTTCGGGGCGTCGGTTCAGTACCAGTCGATCAACGACATTCGCGGCGTGTTCGAGGAAGTGGCCCGCGGGCGGGTGGACTTCGGCGTGGTGCCGGTCGAGAACACCAGCGGCGGGGGGGTCATTGACACCCTGGACGCGTTCGTCGAGACCGACGTGAAGGTCTGTGCCGAGGTTCAGCGGTTCATCCATCACAACCTACTGGCCAATTGCAGGCTTCCTGAGATCACGGAGGTCTACTCCAAGCCCGAGGTGTTCCAGCAGTGTCAGCGGTGGTTGTCGGAGACGGGCTTGGCCGGCAAGACCGTTGCGGTGGCGAGCACGTCGAAGGCGGCCGAGATGGCCGCCGAGCGCCCGCAGACGGCCGCCATCGGGTCGACCCTGGCCGCCGAGAGCTACGGCCTGAAGATCGTGCGCGGCAACGTCGAGGACGCGGCCACCAACGTCACGCGGTTCTTCATCATCGGTCGCGACATCGCTCGCCCGACGGGTGCGGACAAGACCGCGCTAATGCTCGTCGTCTCGCACAAGGCGGGGGCCCTTGTGGATGTGCTCAACGTGTTCCGGGGCGAGAGCATCAACCTCACGATGATCACGTCGCGGCCCTCCAAGAAACGCAACTGGGAGTACTACTTCTTCATCGATATTGAGGGTCACATCGAGGACGAGGCCGTGCGGCGTGCGGTGGAAGCGGCCCGCGACCATTGCCTGCAGCTCAGCGTGCTGGGCTCCTTCCCCAAGGGCGGCGAGCCGACCTGAGTCGGTCCGAACTGCGCGGGGCACTTCCCTCCTTTTTCTTCCAACGTCATCGGTTGCCGGATGGTCAGAATATTCGGCGACCCGTTCCGAATTGCCCCGTGTGAACGCCGGATCGGGTCGCGCGGGATTCGCGTAGGTCGTGTCCCTCCGGTGAGCATGCGTAGTCGTCGCTGGGCGACCGATTGCGGCG
>CAYMME010000324.1:0-10917 GCA_964391465.1 uncultured Planctomycetales bacterium | reverse complement strand
ACGCGAGCAGAAACGCCGCCTTTCCCCTCAAGAAGCGCGAGCCCTCTGACGTTCCGGAATCCCCGCATAGAGCAATCGTCCTTCCAAAGCACCCGAGGTCTGTCGCGGCACTGGGGCAGAGGGCCGCGAACCGCAAGCCGGGCTGTGAGAGCGGAGTGCTTGAGCGCATCAGTGTCCGAGCTATAGTGGGATGTGTAGTGGGGTCTTTCCGGTTTTGCTTCGCGTCGCACCGCACGTGGACGCCCGGGCGCTGAAACACAGGAGGCCACTCGCATGGCAGACAACGTTACTCGCCGTCAGTTTGTTCGTGACAGCGCCGCGGCCGCGACGGCGATTGCCGCGGGTGTGCAGGCCGCCACGACGGTCCGCGCCGGCGAGTCGGCCAAGAAAGGCACCGGCAAGATCCTGAACTACAACCCCGACATGGAGTACCGCCGCTGCGGCCGGACCGGGTTGATGGTTTCGGCCGTCTGCTTGGGCGGGCACTGGAAGCGCGTTCACCAGATGATCGGCGGCGCCGCCCCCAAGGGGTGGATGATGATGGACATCGACCGACAGGGGTTCCAGCAGAACCGACATGAGGTCGTGAGTCGTTGCATTGACCGCGGCATCAACTACGTGGACGCCTGCTGCCGCGAGGAGATCCTGACCTATGCCAAGGCCCTCAAGGGCCGGCGCGACAAGATGTATCTCGGCTACTCCTGGCACATCTGGGAAAGCCGGTTCCCCGAGTGGCGGCCGAACAAGAAGCTGCAGGAGGGTCTCGAGCGCGGTATGAAGGAAGCGGGCCTCGACTACGTCGATGTCTGGCGGATCAGCCTGCTCGTCGACAGCCACCAGCACAGCGAGAAGGAGATCGAGGAAGCGGTGCGGGCGCTGGAGTGGGCGAAGAAGAGCGGCCGGGCTCGGTTCGTCGGCATCTCGTCGCACGATCGGCCGAACCTGAAGAAGATCATCGAGACGTATCCCGAACAGATCGAGGTCATCCTCACGCCGTACACCGCCAAGAGCAAGCTCGTCGCCGACGAGAGCGGGCTGTGGGCCACGCTCAAGAAGCACGACGTGGGCTGGTTCGGCATTAAGCCGTTCGCCAGCAACTCGGTGTTCAAGGGCGACAGCTCGCCGGACAGCCCGCACTTCAAGGCGGACAACCGCACCGCACGGCTGGCGATCCGCTACATCCTCTGCAACGAGGCGATTACCGCCCCCATCCCGGGCATGATCAGCCTCCAGCAGGTGGACAACATCGCGCTGGCCGTCAAGGAGCGCCGCAAGCTGGATCGCCAGGAGAAGGCCGAGCTGGACCGGGCCATGGACCGCGCCTGGGCCAACCTGCCCGACGGCTACGAGTGGCTCAAGGATTGGGAATACGTGTAGCGGCCGACGGCCCGCCGGACGCTAAATTGGGTGCCATGGCCAAGCCCGCCGAAGGCGGGCGCCGCCATGTTTGTTGACCCTGAACGAGCTGGCGTTTCGCACACTGGGTGACCACAGGCACGAGCGATCGTAGCGCTCCGAACCGCGCCCGTAAGGAAGCGGCGATTGCGTTACTGCACCACGCGCAGTCGTTCGTCACGAACGCGGCGCACGCGTCGGGTTTCAACAATCGCGCAGGAGACCAGCATGAGCAGTCGTCGTATTGCGGCGTTGGCCAGTGCAGCAGGAATGGCAGGAGCGGTGTGGCTTGTGCGCGGTGGGGCGGAGCATCCTGCTTTGGGTCTCATTGCCGTCGCCGCCGCGGCCGAGCAGCAGGGCGGCGCGTCGAAAGCGCCGCCGCCGCTCGTGGTCGATGAGGATGCACCGCTACTGCTGGACGAACCCACTGAGGCCGACCGGTCGGCGGCCAAGAAGGCGAAGCAGGACGTGGCCGACAACAGCGCGTGCTTCGTCTGCCACGAGAACTACAAGGTCGAACCGCTGGCCCGCGTGCATGCGAAGGAGAAGATCGGCTGCGTCGACTGCCACGGTGACTCGTTCGCGCACCGCAACGACGAGAACAACACGACGCCGCCGGAGCGCATGTACCCGGCCCGCAGGATCGACCGCGCCTGCAAGGAGTGCCACGAAACGCACGACGTGCCGGCATTGGACGTCCTCACCCGCTGGAAAGACCGTGGCCTCGCCGAGAAAGACCCGAAGCGGATCGTATGCACCGACTGCCACGGCCAGCACCGCCTCAGAGTCCGCACCGTTCGCTGGAACAAGAAGACGGGTGAGCTGATCGTTGGCAAGAAAGACAAGCAGGGCGGTTCGTGAGTCGCGACGGCCGCGCCGGATGTCGCGGTAGGGCGTGCACACCGGTCGCGACGCAATGACAAATGCCCAATGACGAATGACGAAAGAAGTCCGAATGACGAATGCCGAACTCGCGGGCGCGGGTGTCCCACCCTCCCATCTTCCGTCCCCCACCCTTCGCAAACGGCCGCGAAGGATGGGGCACCCAATCCGGTCGACCCGCCACGGGCCGTGCGGCATGATCGCGGCGGCTCCGGTGCGGCGTCAACTCAGCACGATGGCCTCGATGCCTAAGGCATCGCAGGCGGCGGTCAGGGCGGCTACGTGGTCGCCGATGATCGCGTGAATGTGGTTCGAGTTGTAGTTGTCGCGGAGCGTCGCCAGCGGCATGTCGAACTTCGCGAACGCGTGCGGCCACTCGGGTGTCGTTTGCTTGCCCAGGCGGATCTCGGTGGCCCGAGGCAGCTTGGCGAACGAGCCGGTAAACACGTGCATCTGGAACTTGCCCGCGGTGCGGGTGATCCGCCCAAACGTGACCACCGGGGCTGGGGCGGCGAAGAACTCGACGCTGCCGCCGCCGCCGCGGAAGTAGAAGTCCGCCGCCGGCCAGAGCGTGACCTCTCTCCAGTTCCGGCGGAAGTCGCTCGACCGTTTGGCGAACCACGGAGCGTGCTGACCGCTGTTGACCAAGTCGTAAACCTTCTCACGCTCGAAGTAGTGCCGCAGGTCGGCGAACAGGGCCGGCGTGCCCGTCAGCAAGTGCATGAGCTGCATGGTGAGCGCACCGTTGCTGTCGCACTCGGTGGCGCAGATGAACGGCTTCTTCTTCGGCTCCTCCCAGTCGGTGGTGTCGTTGAGGATGGCTTCCTGCAGGTCGGCCACGCAAAGGTCACTCCACTCGGTCATGTCGAGCTGGCCGGTCAGACCGCAGAAGTCGATGCCCTCCTCCTTGGCGAAGTCCTTCATGGCCAGGTACATCCGCACCTGGCGGGCGAGCGTGCCGTCGACGCCGGGCGTAAGCTTCTTCTTGTCCCAGCGGATCTTGCCGCAATACCGTTCGAGCCAGTCGAGCCCGGCCTGGACGCGGTCGGGCTTGATGCGGGTGGCCATCTCCCACAGGTGCAGTTGCCCGCGGTGATACACGTGCACGCCAAGCTGCTCGAGCCACTGCGACGGGTCGACGTGGCCGGTGTACATACCCATCGACGGCCCGTCGAACTCGCCGTAGCGCTGCCCG
Organism: uncultured Planctomycetales bacterium; assembly: GCA_964391465.1. Classification (GTDB taxonomy): domain Bacteria; phylum Planctomycetota; class Phycisphaerae; order UBA1845; family CAYMME01; genus CAYMME01. The sequence continues at coordinate 7,445 of CAYMME010000324.1, read as the reverse complement.
TGCAACGCCTCGGCCGCCCGGAAGCCGCGGACCCGCTCATCCGGCTCGTGGTTGTGCAGGAACGTGCGGACCTCGTCCTGGACCGGCTTCGTCTTGATGTCGCCCAGCACGCGGCCGAAGGGGCGGTCGATTTCGGCCAGGGCCCCGGCCGACGCGAAGAACGCAACCCACCCGGGCCGCCCCGGGTTGATGTTGCCGAGCTGGAGGATCGGCGTCGACAGCGGCAGCAGGTTGGCCACCTGGGCAGTGAGGTCCGGATAGGACCACACGCAGAAGTTGAAGATCACCACGTCGGCCCGCTGGAGCTTGGCCGCCGCCTTGCGGGCGGTGTCGTAGTTCCAGACGACCCGCGTGACGTCGATGACGCCGTGCTTCTCGCGCTTCAGCCAGCTCACGATCTGCGATTGAAACCGCTTGCAATCCTTGTCGTTGGCCTGGGCCACGCGCTTCCGACCGTCGTTGAACGTGACAATCCCGACTTTCATTTCTGTGTCCCCAAGTGGTAAGAGTTCCGCGTCAGACTCGTCGCGCACTTCATAGCAGATGGGGACGACCGCGCCAACCGGTTCGGCCCGGCGGGTACAGTGGCCGACGCGTGAACGGTCGGCGAGGCCGTGCGTGCGAGGCGAACTCGCGTTAGACTCAATCCTCTTCAACCCTCGGCCGGGCGGTTCATCGGAGTGATGCATACGTATGGGAACTGACCACGACAGGCAGCGCCGGCCCGTCCCGTACGTTCGGTTGGCCTCACTCAACGTCCTGCACTTCGCCCTGATGGGGGCGTGGTACCCCGTTCTCGGGGCGTTCATGCTCGGTCGCGGGTTCAGCGCCGCCGACGTGGGGTGGGCCTACGCCTTGCTGCCGCTGGCGAGCGTCGTGGTTCCGTTCGTGGCCGGGCAGATCGTCGATCGGTGGCTGCCCGCGCAGCTCTTCCTCGCCGGCACGCATCTTCTGGGCGGCCTCGCGCTGCTGCGGGCTGCAGTTGCATTCGATCAGTTCGACCGAGCGGGCTTGCTCCTGACGCTACTCGCGTGGGCCGTCCTGTATGGAGCGGCACAAAGCCCGGTGACCGCCCTCTGCTTCCGGCACCTCCGCAGCCCGGAGTCCGACTTCGGCAAGGTTCGCGTCGGCGGCACGTTCGGCTGGATGGTGGTGGGATGGGCTCTCACACTCTGGCTGAGCGCGGCGCCACCGGATCCGGCGGCGGCGGTAGCGGACGATGGAACCTTCGCATGGCTGGAGCGCCTCGGAGCGCAGATGGCGGTGGACCCAGTACCAAGCGATTGCCTTCGCATCGGGGGATGGCTCTCCGTCCTCACGGGAGTGTTCTGCCTCGTGTTGCCGCACACGCCACCGCTGCACCGCGGTGGCCGCCCGTGGGCGTTTCTCGATGCCCTGGTGCTCCTGCGCGAGTGGCGGTTCGCGGCGTTTCTGGCCATCTCGCTCCTGCTGTCCACGTCAATGATCTTCAACTTGGCGTTCGCCGCTTCGTTTCTGATTGACCTGGGCGTGACCGCGGCTCGCGTACCCATGGTGCTGACCCTCAGCCAACTGTCCGAGGTGTTCGCAATGCCCCTCCTGGGCTGGTTTCTGATTCGGCTCGGGCTGCGCCGGACACTGCTGCTCGGGATGACCGCGTGGGTCGTGCGCTACGCGCTGTACGCCATCGGCGGTCCCGTGTGGCTGATGACCGCGGCCCTGGCCCTCAACGGCGTCGGCTTCGTGTGGTACCTGATCGCCGCTTCCGCCCATGTCGACCGCATCGCGCCGCGCGACGTCCGCGCGTCGGCGCAGAGCCTTCTCCAGTTCGTGCTCTATGGGGTGGGGATGTTCCTGGGCGCGCAGCTCGCCGGCTACATCAAGGATCGCTTCGTCATCGACGCCGCCACGGACTGGCAAGCGGTATTCACAGTGCCGACGGCCATCGCCGCGGTCTGCCTTGTCGCTCTGCTCGCCACGTTCCGCGACGCGTCGGTCCCCCACCCTTCGCAAACAGCCGCGAAGGATGGGGCACCCGCGCAGTAGCGGCCGGCGCCCGAGCCGCGGCATTCATGCCGCGCGGTCCGCGCTGGATGAATCCAGCGGTTCGGGTGGCCCGTCCATCGTCGGGTCTACTGACCCGGGACTACGCCGGCTTGCGGTCGTAGCTCGGCACTTTGAGCTGCTCGCCGCCTTTGAGGGCCGACTGGTGGGCCACGATGCCCGGGGCGGTCATGGCCAGCGACTCGTACAGGTCGATGGCCGGCTCACGATCCTCCACGAGAGCATCGACGAACTCGGCCGAGATGAAGGCCGCGCTCCCGCCGTGTCCGCTCGCGTGCCGCATCTTCTCGGGCAGCCGATCGGTCTTCCACCATTCGGGGATCTTCCACGGCTTGGTGCCCTTGCCCGCAGCCGTGATCATGTCGGGCTGGCCGCCGGATGACCGCATGTACAACGCAACCTTGTCGCCGAACCACTGGGCCCGCTCGCCGTGGGACACGCCGTTCCAGAACACGCCCACCCGGCACATGTTGCCGCGGTCCGTCTTGCACAGGGCCATCTCGGCCACGTACGGGTTCTTCCATCGCGTTTCGTTCGGCGCCGGGAAGTCGCCCGTGTCCTTGACGCCCAGACACGACACCTCGACGAGCCGTTCCTTCGTCACGCCGACGAGGAAGCCGGTCGAGTGCGTGGGGTACAGCATCGGCGGGAAGCCGTAACGCCACGTCGGCTTGCCCTGGAACCAGGACAGTCCGCTTGACTTGTCGCCGATGCTCGGGTGGTAGTACTCGACCTCGGAGTAGAACAGGTTGTCGCCGAACTGGCCCTGCTCGTACATCTCGCGGGCGGAGATACAGGCCTGCCGGTAGTAGCTCGACTCGGCCATCATGTAGCGCAGGCCCGTCTTCTCCTTGGTCTCCTTGAGCTGCGCGCACTCTTCGAGTGTCACCGCCGCGGGCACCGCGGAGCAGACATGCTTGCCGGCCTTCATGCACATGACTGCGTGCTTGACGTGCTCGGGTGCCCCACTGAAGACGGCCACGGCGTCGAAGGTGTCCGCGGCCTTTTCGAGCATCACCTCGAGTGACTCGTAGGCGCTCTGGCACTTGTAGCGTCTGATGAGGTTCTTGCGCCGATCTTCACGCAGGTCGGTGACGGCGGTCACCTCGCACTGTGGGTGTTCATGCCACCAGAAGCCGGCACCGAAGCCGCCGCCGACGACGGCCATGCGCACCTTGCGACCCTCGGCGGCGTGCGTGACCGCGGGCAGTGCGGCCGCGGCCACCGAAGCCCCGACGGTCTGCTGGAGGAAACGACGGCGGCTGTCACCGGCGCCGGGTTGTGTCGTGTCGTTGGGTTGTTGCATGCGTTGTTCCTTTCCGATGTTCGCGTATGGTGCTTTCATCGCCACACGCCCTCTTCGTTTTCCCGCTCGGCCGCTTCCTGACGGGCACGGTTCGGATTGAGGGACCTCTGACCCGTGCGAAGGTGAGCCTCCGGAGAACGCCAACTCACTTGGGCTTGTTCGCCGTTGCGAGCTCGTCGCCGGCCTCCTTCATCTTCGCGAGCAGCTTGGACTCAAGCGCCTTCCTCGTCTGCTCGTGGGCCTGGTCGTTGATCAGGTTATGGTTCTCGGCCGGATCCTTGGCCAGATGGTACAGCTCGTCCTTGCCGGCGTTCTTGAAGTCCCGAATGAGCTTCCACTCGGGCGTGCGGTACATGCGCAGGTGAGCCTCGGTGTAGTGATGCTGGCTGTACTCGCCATAGAGATCGTTGTCCCACTTGACCGATTCGCCCCGGATCAGGGGCAGGAAGCTCCGGCCGCGAACGACCTGCCCCTTGGGCACTTCGGCCCCGGCGATGGCAGCCAGGGTCGGGTACCAATCGAGGTTCGAGATCGTCTCGGCGATTGTCGTCCCGGGCCGGACCACGCCCGGCCACCGCACCAGCGTGGGCACGCGAATCGAGTTGTCGTACATGTTCGGCCGAGCGACACGCGCGTCCCAACCGGGGATCCCGCGTAGCGCCTTGAGGATCCGGTGGCCATTGCCCTTATGCCAGATGCCGTTGTGCCCCATGTTGTAGCCGTGGTCACTCGTGTAGATCAGGACCGTGCTGTTGGTGAGGTTCAGCTCGTCCAGCACGGACATCAGACGGCCGAGGTTGCGATCCACGCCGGCCGTGCTGGCCAAGTATTGGCGCATCATCTTCTTGAGCCGCGGGATATCGAGGTCGGGGAAGTTCGGGTTGGGGATGCGTGCATCGAGATCCTCGAACGGTGCCCAATCCTCGTCGGCCACGGGAAGCCACGGGGTGTGTGGTGCGCGGTAGTGCAGGCTCAGCAGGAACCGCTTCTTCGCATTTTCGCGCAGAAACGTGATGGCGTGGTCGGTCAGGATGTCGGTGAGCAGCCCTTCGCATTTGGCCTCCCGGCCGTCGATCTCCAGGATTGGGTCCTTTGGTTTGTTGCCACCTCTGCGAAACCCGGCGAACCGGCCGTAGCCGAACTTCGTTGGGTGGTAGCGATCCTTGATGCCGAGATGCCACTTGCCGATCAGCGCAGTTGCGTAGCCCCGGGCCGACAGCACCGCCGGCCAAGTCACGATGGACGGATCAAGCCCGAGTTCGGATTCGTCCCGCACATGGGGCGTCTGGCGCGGGCAGAGCCAGTCGGTGATGCCCAACTCCGTGCCGTAGCGGCTGGCCACCAGCCCCGCCCGCGAGGGCGAGCAGACGGGCGTGGTGACGAAGAAGTTGGCAAAGGTGGCCCCCTGACGGGCGAGCCGGTCCATGTTGGGCGTGTGGGCCTGCGGGTTGCCCGCTCCGGTGAACGCCCACGGTGCCTGGTCGTCCGTCAAGACGAAGATGACGTTCGGAGGCTCGGCGGCCAGGACAACCGAAGCCGCCAAGCTGACGACGAGGCCGGTCTGCCCGATGTACGTCCGCAATGCGACCCTCGACATGTCTTTCGGCTCCTCGAACGACGGACACTACTCAACCGCAGACTGAGACGATTGAGCGCGGCGACGTGCCATTGTTACCGCGCGAGTGCCGAATGCAAGTCTCGGCGTGAGCCGGTCAGTTGTAGATGAACCGAGATTGCCGGTTCGCCTCAGCGATGCGTTCGAGCAGCACCCTCATTATCTCGCCGCTACGAGGTTGTTTGCCGCCCGCGAACGGGGGCGAGCTGCAGGCTGCGGAAGCCGGACGGATGCGCTCGGCCTGCGGCCAATCAAGACAAGGATCACTGCCGTAGCGTGCTACGAGATAGGACAGGACCCGCACCTGTATTTCCCAGAGTTCCGCCCCGACGTTCGAGGGGCTGCGTTGCAGCAACACGCGCAGTGAAACGAGCCGCGCCTCCCATGCTTTGGCGAGGGGATTCGCGAGCCGTCGCCAGTCTTGGACGGTCATCACGTGAGTCCCGGGCTGCCTCGCGACGCGATCCGCGCCCCCTCGAGCAGAACACACGCCCACATACGATTATACGGCACGGCTTGAGGTCGGTTCCGGTCGATTCCCGGGACGTGCCGATAGCCGGTACGCGGTCATCAATTCGTGTCGCGGGCCCGGCCTTGCCGGGCTTGCACGCTCCCTTACGGTCGCGTCTCGGTGCGCGGCGCGAGGCGTTCGGCTAGTCGGTCGTCTTGGTGCGCATGGCGGCGTCGTATGCGGTGATCACGTCGCGGCGACGCAGTACGCCGATGACCTCGCCGGGTTCTTCGGGGTTGACCACAGGCAGGATCGACACGTTGTACAGCCCAAACTGCGTCATCGCCTCGGAGAGCGTCGCGTCCGGGGCGATGGTGATCGGGTTCCGGCGGACCAGGTCTTCGGCGATGATCGGTACGTCGAACACGCGCTCGTGAACCGTCTCCTTCAGGTCGGCGAACGTGAGCACCCCGAACAGCTTGCCCTGGGCGTTCATGACGAGCACGGCGGAGTCGCGCTCGGTCAGGCGGTCGACGATCTTGTTCAGTGGTTCGGAGGTGCTGATCGTCGGCACCTCTTTCGACATGGCCGACGACACACTGGTCAGCTCCATGGCCGTCGCCGACACGATCTGGTCCACGTCGATCCCGCGGCGCAGCAGCTTCTCGGTGTACATCGTCGGGTAGCGGATCTTGGTCGCCACGATGGTCGACGCCACCACGCCAAGCATCAGCGGCAGGATGATGTAGTAGTCGTCGGTCATCTCGAACAGCATGATGATGGCCGAGATCGGGGCCCGGGCGAATCCGGAGAACAGGGCGGCCATGCCCACGATGGCATACGTGCCGGGCTCGATGTCGGGAAACCAGCCCTGGAGCAGAAGTCCGTAGGCGGCCCCGAAGGTCGAACCGATGTAGAGTCCGGGAGCGAAGACGCCGCCGGAGCCGCCTGATCCGAGCGTGCATGCAGTGGCCAGGATCTTGGCCACCGACAGCAGCAACAGGAACACGATCAGGTCGCGTTGCGTGTCGATCTGGAACCACCCCGCCCCCGTGAAGTACTTCTCACGAATGGGCTCGCCGCTCGCGTCGCGGACGAACTCCGCTTCGGCGTCCTTGTGGATGTGGCCTTCCTTGACCGCGGCCACCGTCGTGCTGTAGGCGTTCTCGAACTCGGGGTGAAGATGCTCGCGCTGCGGCCGCGTGGGGAGCGACGTGACGCCGAACGTGGATGGGCTCAGATCGTGCTCGGAGATCCGATTGATCGTCACGCCTGTGCCGGGAGGCCGGAAGTCCATTGTCTCGGGCAGAAAGAAGGCGATCACACCCATGAGGAGCCCGCCGAAGACGGGCACCAGGTAGGGCGGGACTTTGCGAATCGCTTCGAAACGGTCCTCGATGAAGTAGAGGACCCTCGTATAGACGACGGCCAGAACGCCGCACAGGCCGCCGAAGATGACGTAGAACGGCAACTGGCCGACGGACCGGAACTCGAACTGCGGGATGTTGAACGCGGGCGCGTCCCCCAGATGGATCCGGCAGACCACGTTGGCCACCACCGAAGCGAGGACGAGCGAGCCGAACGTGCGCTGCGTGAACCGGCGGAGGATGACCTCCAGACCGAAGAAGACGCCGGCGATGGGCGCGTTGAAGGTGCCGGAGATCCCGGCCGCGGCCCCGGCTGCGACGAGTGTCCGCGTGACGTTGGCCGGCATCTTGAGGACTTGGCCAAACGTCGATCCGACCGCCGACCCGATCTGCACGATGGGGCCTTCACGTCCGGCCGAGCCGCCGGAGCCGATGCAGATTGACGACGCCAGCGAGGTGACGATTGATACCCGCGGCCGGATGCGCCCCCCCTTCGTGGCGATGGCCTCCAGCACGGTGGGAACGCCGTGGCCTTTCGACTCCCGGGCACCGAACCAGGTCAGCAACCCCACGCACAATGCACCCAGCGCCGGCAGGGCGATGATCCGGTACTCACCCATCCACCCAAGCGGGGCGACCGTGCCCTCGAAGAACACTAGGGAT
>CAYMME010000323.1:0-10917 GCA_964391465.1 uncultured Planctomycetales bacterium | reverse complement strand
GAGCGCATCGTCTACGACGCCGGGCAACTCGAAGGATTCATCGCGTCCACCGAACTTGGCGACCTGGCCGAACCGGCCACTTGCTGCAGCGGGTCAGACTGTTGCGCGCCCGATCGGGCTTCGGTGGGAGCCCTCGCCGGCAAGATCTGGAGCGCCAAGTTCGCCGCCCGCAAACCGATGCCGTCTACCTGAGCCTTGCGCGACACGGAAACGGCTCCCGTTCCCCTCTTTCACTCGCCACTGCTCTTCATCAGCGGGATGAGAGACGGGTCGTACAGGTTGAAGGATGCTTGCTGTTCCTTGCGGGTGCCCACGAGCCGGACGAAGCCGATGTACCGGCCCTGGTCCGCGTCCAGCGCTTCGGCAACCGACGGGAATATGTTCTTGCCGGACTTCTCGACCGCGACCTCGAAGTCGCGCCAGAGCTTCCAGCCGTCGGGCAGCGTGTCGGCCACGGTCACGTCGACACGGTTCGACTGCTCCCAGCGCTCGCGCCAGCGCTGCACCGTCTGGAACGAGATGCAGTCGTCTTCCCAGAATGACGAGCCGTTGGATTGCGGTTTCGTCAAGTGCTCGGGGATGCCCCCGTCGAATGGCTGCATCGAGGCGGGGACGACGATGCCGATCTTGGCCCCCGGACGGGCGAAACGGCTCACGTAGCCCAGGTAGAGATCATCGGTACCGAAGTACTGGTACGAATCGACGCTCACGATGGCGTCGAAGAACTCGGCGCCGAACGGCAGGGCGTGGGCTTCCGTCCGGAGCGGGAAGACGCGATCGGCCATGTCCATCTCGCGGACCCGCCGCCAGTTGTCGTCGGGCGTCACCCAAAGGTCCGCCGCCCAGACGCGGACGTCGAACTCCTTGGCCAGAAAGATACTCGTCATGGCCGTGCCGCAGCCCAGGTCCAGGACGCGCATTCCGGGTCGCAGGTCCATTTCCCCGGAGAGCCACTCGATGAGCCAGAGGGCGTTCGGCCCCATCTGGTTCTCCAGCACCCAATCCGGATCATAGGCGTTGGACCGCGGAAACTCGGCAACGTGTAGAGCGTGATGCGATTCAGGCATTGGTTGCTCCGATGATTGGGCGGACACGCGACGGTCGGCCCCTCCCGGTCCTTCATTAGCCGATCGCGCAACGTTCCGCAAGTGGGCGCGGGCGCGGCTTCGTCATCCGCCTTCTTCCTTTGGCGAGGCCTTGAAGAGTGCGAATTCGCAGATGGTCGGGCAGTCGCGTGACTCCTGAATCGTCAGGCGCACGCGCGATGCGGTGACGGTCGGGAAACGCAGCAACCGCTTGTAGCCGATGGTGGTGGCGTGGACGATCGGCCTGAAGGCCTGACCGTCCCACGCTTCGAGCATGAGACGCTCGACCCGCTGGCCGACCGTGATCTGCTCCCGGATCATGGCCCGGTCGAACGTCGCGGCCTCGCCGAGCGTGACCTCGAGCGATGCAGCGAGCACGCCCTCGGCCGGCATCCAGCACGTGGCGCAGTCACCGTCGGTCGCCTTGCTCGCCCCATGCGCCTCACCGGGTCCGCGGATGCTGCTGGCCTTGGCCGGCTTGCCGAGGATCAGGTTCGTCTTGTACGTCTCGTCGAGCGTCGCTCGCAACTCCCGTAGCCGCCGCACGTCGTTCTCGTGGAACAGACCTCTGCGGTCGGGGGGTACGTTCAACAGCAGCAGCGAGTTCCGACCCACCGACTTGTAGTAGATGTCCAGCAGGTGCTTGAGCGACTTGACCTTCGCGTCCTGGTCGGGGTGATAGAACCAACCCGGACGGATGGACACGTCGCACTCCGCCGGATACCAGACCAGCTCCTTGGCCCCGACTAGGTACTTGCGGTGGCCGAGATCCTTGGCCGTCCAGTTACCCGGTCCGGTCTTCGGCAGCACGCTCCACTCGCTCTCACGCGCCAGCCCGTTCTCGTTGCCCACCCAGCGAACGTCCGGCCCCATGATCGCGATGACGGCGTCGGGCTGAAGCGCGCGAATCACCTTGAAGTAGCCGTCCCAATCGTAGACCTGCCGCTTGCCGTTGGGGCCTTCGCCGCAGGCGCCGTCGAACCAGACTTCCGCAACCGTGCCGTAGTTGGTCAGCAGCTCGCGGAGTTGACGTTTGAAGTGCTCGTTGTAGGCGTCGCTGCCGTAGGTGCGTTCGTGCCGGTCCCACGGAGACAGGTACACGCCGAACCCGATCCCGCCACGGCGGCAAGCGTCGGAAACTTCCTTCACCACGTCACCCTTACCTCCGCGCCAGGGGCTGCTCTTGACCGAATGGTCCGTGTAGGCACTCGGCCAGAGGCAGAAGCCGTCGTGGTGCTTCGTGGTGAGGATGAGCATCTTCATCCCCGCGGCCTTGCACGCGTCCACCCACTGCCCGGCGTCGAACGCCGTGGGATTGAACAGCTTCGGGTCCTCCTTGCCCTCGCCCCACTCCCGGTTGGTGAACGTGTTGATGCCGAAATGCGCGAAGCAAATGTACTCCAGCTTCTGCCACGCGAGTTGCTGCGGCGAGGGTGTGACCCGAGCGGCCTTGCGAAGGACGTCCCGCGGCACCTCGGCCGCCGAGCTCACGATCGAGGTAACGAGCGCCGTCAGCGCCGGCAACGTGATACGACTCCCACATCTCATTGGCTTCTCCCTTTCGTCGTCGCGGCGCGGGCGAGCACCCCGCGCAACCAGTTGTCGAACCGTCTGCAACCCGGTGCATCCACAACCTGCCCCGTTACTTCGGAGTACCGCCACCTTTCGCGGCGCGACAGAATCATCTGACACGTCCTTTCCGTTCATCCACTCTCTTCAGTTGGCGAGGCCTTGAAGAGTGCGAATTCGCAGATCGTCGGGCAGTCGCGGGACTCCCGAATCGTCAGGCGCACGCGCGATGCCGTGACGGTCGGGAAACGCAGCAACCGCTTGTAGCCGACGGTGGTGGCGTGGGCGATCGGCTTGAAGGCCTGACCGTCCCAGGCTTCGAGCGTGAAACGCTCAACCCGCTGGCCCACCGCGATCTGTTCCTGGATCATGGCCCGGTCAAACGTCACGGGTGCGTCCGAGGTGACTTCGAGCGAAGCGCTCGTGACGCCCTCGGCCGGCATCCAGTACGTGGCACAATCGCCGTCAGTCGCTTTGCTCGCACCGTGCGCATCACCGGGTCCGCGGGCGCTACTCGCCTTGGCCGGCTTGCCGAGGATCAGGTTCGTCTTGTACGTCTCGTCGAGCGTCGCTCGCAGCTCCCGCAGCCGTCGCACGTCGTTTTCGTGGAACAGACCTCGGCGGTCGGGAGGTACGTTCAACAGCAGCACCGAGTTCCGGCCGACCGACTTGTAGTAGATGTCCAGCAGGTGCTCGAGCGACTTGACCTTCGCGTCCTGGTCGGGGTGATAGAACCAGCCCGGACGGATGGAGACGTCGCATTCCGCCGGATACCAGACCAGTTCTTTGGCCCCGACCAGGTACTTGCGGTGCCCGAGATCCTTGGCTTGTTGGTCGCCCGGTCCGGTCTTCGGCAGCACGCTCCACTCGCTCTCTCGCGCCAGGCCGTTCTCGTTGCCCACCCAGCGAACGTCCGGCCCCATGATCGCGATGACGGCGTCGGGCTGAAGCGCGCGAATCACCTTGAAGTAGCCGTCCCAATCGTAGACCTGCCGCTTGCCGTTGGGGCCTTCGCCGCAGGCGCCGTCGAACCAGACTTCCGCAACCGTGCCGTAGTTGGTCAGCAGCTCGCGGAGTTGACGTTTGAAGTGCTCGTTGTAGGCGTCGCTGCCGTAGGTGCGTTCGTGCCGGTCCCACGGGGACAGATAGACGCCGAACCCGATCCCGCCGCGGCGGCAGGCGTCGGAGACTTCCTTGACCACATCGCCCTTGCCCTCGCGCCAGGGACTGCTCTTGACCGAATGCTCCGTGTAGGCGCTCGGCCAGAGGCAGAAGCCGTCGTGGTGTTTGGTGGTGAGAATGAGCATCTTCATCCCGGCGGCCTTGCAGGTGTCCGCCCACTGCCCGGCGTCAAACGCCGTCGGATTGAACAGCTTTGGGTCCTCCGTGCCCTCGCCCCACTCCCGGTCGGTGAACGTGTTCATGCCGAAAACGGCAAAGCAGATGTACTCCAGTTTCTGCCAGGCGAGCTGCCGCGGCGACGGCGTGACCCGAGCGGCCTTGCGCAGGACGTCCCGCGGCACCTCGGCCGCCGAGGCCGATATCCAAGCGACCAGCGGTGCGAGGGCGAGAGGTGCGAGAGGCGCTGCCTTTCTCATCGACGTTTTCCTTTCGTCGTCGCGGTGCCGGCAGGACGGTAGTCCGGGTTCGGAGTGTGCATTGTCGTGCCTACCGCGGCGAGCCACGCTTGGAGTTGCTGTTGCAGTCTGGCCGCGTCGCGCGGCCGCTTGGGGGCCAGGTCCTTTGATTCCCCGATGTCGTCGGCCAAGTTGTACATCTCGATGCCGGGCGGGTCGTAGTGCTCGATGAGCTTCAGCGGGCCGACGCGAATCGCCGCGCCGGGTCGGGCGCCTTGCGGTGGGTAGTGAGGGTAGTACCAGTGCAACGCCTCACGCTTGAGTCTTCCCTTGCCGGTCAGCAGCGGCACGAGGCTTTCGCCGTCCAGCGGGCCGTGACCGCGGGCCTCGCCGCCGGCGAGTTCGACGATGGTCGGATAGAGATCGTGGCTGATCACCGGCGCGCCGCACACCGTGCCGGGCGCTACCCGCCCCGGGAAGCGCACGATCATCGGCACGCGAATGCCGCCTTCGTATAAGTGTCCCTTTCCGGCCTGAAGCGGTGCGTTGTTCGTGATTCGTGACGCGCCGCCGTTGTCCGACGCGAAGATGACCAACGTGCTCGATGCCAGCCCGAGGCGATCGAATGTTTCCAGGATGCGCTCGAGGCTGTGGTCGACGCTCTCGATCATCGCGGCGTAGACGGCGTTAGTCTGCGACCGGTCGGTTTCCAGCTTGCGTTCATACTTGGCCACCAGCTTCGCCGGGGCTTGGAGAGGCGTGTGCACGGCGTAGTGCGGTAGGTACACGAAGAACGGTTCGCTGCGGTGCTGCTCGATGAACCGGACCGCCTCGTCCGTCAGACGGTCGGTGAGATATTCACCCGGAGCCCCCCCGCGAAGCGTCGGAATCGACGGGTTCCATTTCTTGGCCGGGTCCGTGTAGGGAAAGAAGTAGCCGGGCGGACTGCCGTGGGTCATTCCGCCGATGTTCGCGTCGAACCCCTGATCCGTGGGCCAGAACCCCTCCTCGCCGACATGCCACTTGCCGATGCTCGTGCTGACGTACCGCGCCGGCCGGAGCGCTTCGGCGATCGTCACCTCCTCGAGCGGCACACGCATCAGATCCTTGGGCGGAATGATGCGGCCGTGCTTCGGGTAGCGATGCCGGCCGATGGCCGTGATGTGGCCCGTGAACCGCACGCGGGCCGGGCTCTTGCCGGTCAGCAGCGCCGCGCGGGTCGGCGAGCACACCGGACAGGACGCGTACGCATTCGTGAAGCGCATCCCGTCGCGGGCCAGACGATCGACGGTCGGCGTCTCATAGAAAGTGCTGCCGTAGCACCCCACGTCGCGCCAGCCGAGATCGTCGACGAAGAAGAGCACGACGTTCGGCGGACGGGATTCGGCGTCCACGGCGGGAGCCGCGAGCGCCGTGACGCAGCAGCACGCAAGCAGTCCGGAACCGAACATCCTTCAACTCCTTGCCGGGAAGCTGCCGTCGGCCCGGGCTGGAAGCACGTTTCGATGGGCCGGACGCGGAAAACACCGGCAGTACGAAGGCCCATATCGTACACTTTGGCAGTGGTGTGAGACCAGCGTCTCTCTGCGGAGGGTACGGCGTATGAGCTCGGTGACCGCTGCCCTTCTCGTGCTTTGTGTCATTGCGGTTTGGTTTGTGGACAAACGCTTCCACGGGGAAAGCATCTAGGGCAACGCCCCGGCCGGATCGGAGTCGGTGTGCGAGCAGGCGTCGTTGGTTCTGAGACGCTCCGCGGCTGCGCATACAAACACGCCGGGGTCACCGGCCGTACCGACGCCGCCGTGCGCGTCCGCCCGCCGACGCGGGTAGGACGGCCGCCTGCATCCTCGATCGGACTCGCAACGGAGTTCGGCGGTGCCCCCCCCGGCGACCCCCCTGCGGGTGTGCGACGCACTGGGCGTGCACGAGCCGAACGTGACCCTCTTCGATGCTCTTAGTCGTTCGTCACCGTTGGATTCCCGAGTCGGGTGCCACTGGCGGCTTGCCCGCCAGTGCCGGACTGCAGCAGACCCACGGCCAGGCAAGCTGCCCGTGGCACCCGAAAGCCAAGCTGTGACGCAATACTAGTCCTCAGGCCAGACCTTCGCGCCGGACTCCGCGTCGATCAGCTTGATGCAATCGACGGGGCAACTCTCGGCCGCGGCGCGGATATCCTCGGGCGAATCACCCTCCGGATCGGTCACCGTCGCCTTCTCCTCGTCGTCCATGTCGAACGTGTGCGGTGCTTCCGAGCAGCAGAGCTGATCGCCTATGCATTCTTCCTTGTCAATCTCGATCTTGTACTTCGCCATCGTTCTTCTCCCGGGGTGAGACTGCCGGCATCCCGGCCGGCCCGCCTGATTCAGAGGCCGCGCACCTCATCCGCCCAGTGTCATCGGACGGTCGCTGCATATGTACCACATGAAGCGGAAGATTCAATCCCGGCCGAGGAATCCGCCGCCCCGGGCCGGACCACCGCCTACGCCGAATCGGCCGGAAGCGCTGCCACGTTGTCTCAAATGCGAACATTGTCGTGCCACGGGCAGTTTGCCGGCCCGTGCCCGTGCGCGGTGCTGCTGCCGCGGAACGGGTGCCATGGCCAAGCCCGGTCCGCGACAGCGGGCCGGGCGCCGCCATGCGCCGCACTCGACGCTCCCGCGTGCCTTTGCCGTCATGCATGGCGGCGCCCGGCTGCGCCGAGCTTGGCCATGCCACCCGTCATGCGCTGTTGAGGTCGAGCACGCCGGCGCTTCAGGTGCCCTATTGTGGTGTCTCAGAGTTGGCGAGGCTCATCTGATCCGAACCGCGCCCGTTAGGAAGCGGCCGCGGTAAGGCGAAGCATTGCCGCTCCCTCATCCCGATGTACATCGGGACGGTTCGGAAAGAACGCAGTCTGCCCGAGACACTGCCCTACGTTGCGACCGCCCGGACGTCCCGGACGAGCGCAGCGATATCGTCGTCGGTGGTGTCCCACGAGCACATCAGGCGGGCCCCGCCGCAGCCGATGAACGTGTAGAACCGCCAGCCAATCTCGCGCAGGCGCTCCGTCATTGCCGGAGGCATCTCCACGAACACGGAGTTTGCCTCGCCCGGAAACATGATGCTTACGCCGGGGATCGACCGGAGCTGCTCTTCCAGCGCCCGGGCGCAGCGGTTGGCGTGGGCTGCCCGGCGCAGCCAGGCCCCGTCGGTGAGCATGCCGATCCACGGGGCGGCGAGGAACCGCATCTTCGCCCCGAGCTGTCCGGCCTGCTTGCACCGGTAGTCGAACTCGTTCGCCAGCTCGAGGTCGAAGAAGACCACAGCGTCGCCGACCGCGAGTCCGTTCTTGGTCCCGCCCATGCAGAGGATGTCCACGCCGGCCTTCCAGGTGACTTCCTTCGGGGCCACGTTGAGGGCGGCCAGGGCGTTGGCCAGCCGGGCCCCGTCCATGTGCACGCGCAACCCGAGCGATCGCGCCAGATCCCCGACCGCCCGGACCTCGCTCACCGAGTAGACGGTTCCCAACTCGGTCGCCTGCGTGATGCTCACCGCCCGCGGCTTGGGGTAGTGGATGTCGGTGCGGCGCTTCACGATGTGCTCGACGGCGGGTAAGTCGACCTTGCCGTTGTCGCCGGGGGCGAGCAGCACCTTGGTGCCGTTCGAGAAGAACTCGGGCGCACCGCACTCGTCGGTTTCCATGTGCCCGGTCTCGTGGCAGATGATGCTGTGGTACGGCTCGCACAGCGTGGCGACCGCCAGCGAGTTTGCGGCCGTCCCGTTGAAGGCGAAGAACACTTCGCATTCGGTCTCGAAGAACTCGCGCAGCAGGTCGCACGCCCGGCGCGTCCACTGATCCTCGCCGTACGCACGGGCGTAGCCGGTGTTCGCCGCGGCCATCGCCTCCCACGCTTCCGGGCAGATCCCCGAGTAGTTGTCACTGGCAAACTGGCATCGCGTGTCGCCGTCGATCGTCCGAGACTCCGTCATGATTCCCTCGAATGAACCCGAACAGGTTGTCCAGGCCGATTACCATGTTCCCCAATGCCGCTGTCAACCGCGCGAATTCGTAGCGGCCTGCGCCTCGCAGGCCGTCCGGCCGACGGGAACGCCGGCCGCGATTGTACCGCATTCCGGGCAGACACCCGAGACGTTGCCCGTCAGGTCGTATCCACACGTGAGGCACAGGTTGTAGCGTCGGCGGCGCCACGTGCGAACGAGAGGACGAGCCAGGACGCATGATGTGATTGAAAGGACAGCGGTCGGCAGCCAGAGTGGCACCGAAACGCTATTGATGCCCGGCCAATCCACGTACGGTTCGCACTTCAGGTGCTTGAAGTGAGTAAGCCCATACTTGTCAATAGGGCTCGCCTTCCCGGAGAAGCTGAAGATCCCCCTTGGCAATCGCGGCGAGCGACGGCTCCGAGACCGGAAAACCCACATCTGCGCGGCGCCGTAGTTGCAGGCGGCCCTGTAATCCGCTCCGTCGCCGTCGGACCAGTGGATTTCCATTCGAGCCCAGTAGCTCCGCACCCACACCCCCGCCGTCCCCACGAGCAGCACGAGCGAGATGACGAGCAGGATTCTGCGGATCATGGCTTCGGCTCAGACCACTTGGTCGGCGTTCGGCGCTCCGGCCGCACCACGTCAGCCGGCAAGGCCGTAGAAGTAGACGGTCCCCGTACGGCGATCGATGGCGAGATAGTGGAATCCATTGCCCCAAGAGTTGAGCATCCCATCGGCTTCGTAGCATTCCTTGGTGGCAATGGCGTCGGGGTCCCATGACGGCTTGAAGCGATCGTATCCGGTTGGCAGAGCGAACCGGAACGCAATCTTCTCCCAGGCGACCGGTCTGTAGCCGCCTGCGACAAGGCTATCGATATCCGCGTCGGAGGCAGTGAATCGAAGGTAGAGGCTGTAGCCTTGCCACGTGTCTCCTATGCCTTGAAGGTTCTTCACGCTGGGCGGGATCGGGTTGCGAATGACATGCTGAAACATCTCTTGCGGCGTGTTCAGCGATCCGGGTCCCAAGCTCCTGTAGGCGCAGTAGCCGACACCCAAAACCCCAATCAACGAGGCGATGATCTTCTTGTGAGGGCGTTTCATATTCTTTCACCGCACTCCGAGCAGCGCGGCTCGGTGATGCCCCGCAGGATGTACCCGCATTTGCGGCAGCGGGTTTCGGGTTCATTGAATGCGGTCGAGTAGTGCTGCGTCAGGTGATGATAAATGAGGATGCACACGCCGTACGACAAGGCCCACGAGCCGTAGAGGACCATTGCGGCCCACATTGGTCCCGCTGCGAAGAGCCACATCGAGGTAGCCATACATGAAACGGCCGGTGCGGCACCCACCCCCACCGCAATCGCTGCTCGCCAGAACCAGTGCATGTGGGGATTGTAACGCGCTATCCGTGGGACGTGGGAATGGTGCTCGTGGGTCTCGCTTGCGACGCGCGCTGCGCGTCCCCCAGTCTTCGCGAATCCCGGCGCGCCGGAACGAAGGATGGGGCACCCACCATGCAAAAGCGGTCGTGCGCGCCGGGGGGCTCTCGAAAACCGGTCATGGGTCCGGCGTCGGGTGGTCGATCAGTCTACTGATGGGGTCTCTCAACGCCTGGCGACAAACTGTTGCTCTCGTGCTCGCCTGCGCGGCGCTGTGCGCCTCCGGCTGCACGATGTCGAAAGCGGTCATCGACCCGCTGCCCTCACCGATCGTGCAAACGTGGCCGCCGACGGCCCGGCCCGCAACGCCCGATAACCCGCCCGCCGCGCCGGCCCCTTCGCCCCGGCCCGTGACGTGGAGCCTGGCCAACCGGACCATCGTGATCGATCCGGGTCACGGCGGAAAGGACGCCGGGGCGTTCCATCATCCGCGCGTGAAGCGATACACGCGCCTGCCCGAGAAGGCGATCGTGCTGGACATCGGCCAACGGGTGCGCGAGCTGCTCGTCGCCCGCGGCGCGAAGGTCGTCATGACTCGCACCACCGACCGCAAGATCGAGCTGCCCGACCGGGCGGCGATGGCCGACCGGCACCGGGCCGACCTCTTCGTCTCGATTCACGCCGACTCGATTGCGAAACCCGGCATCTCCGGCGCCACCGTGCACATCTTCGAGAAGCCGAGGGCGGCGAGTCGCCACGCGGCCCGAAGCATGGAGGCCGCCCTCGGCCGGGCCGGGATCTCCTGCCGCGGCATTCGCGGATCCAACCTGCACGTCCTGCGCGAGCACTCGCGCCCCTCGCTGCTCGTGGAGTGCGGCTACCTCTCCAACCGCAACGATGCCAAGAAGCTCAACGACGCTGCGTACCGCGGCAAGGTGGCCGCCGCCATCGCCGACGGGATCGCCAGTCACTTCACGCGATAGTGCAGTGCCTCAGGCAGACGGCGTCCCTTCCGAACCTCGATCGGGAGACGATGCTGTTCACCACATTCGTACCGTGTGAATCAAGCTGCGCGTTTTGCGCGTTGGGCAGTCGTGCTGCCAGCCCCGAAGGGGCGGAAGTCAATAGCCAGGGGCGTCAGCCCCTGGGAGCGATCGGCATCAATACCCCGAAAGCCCCGGCAGGGGCGACAGAATCCCCGGGACCGACGATCAACGTGATCTGTCGCCCCGCTGGGGCTTGAGAGAATGGGAGTCCTTCGTTTCCAGGGGCTGACGCCCCCACGCCTCCAACAATGTTGCCAACCACCCCATAATTGAGCAC
>CAYMME010000322.1:0-10944 GCA_964391465.1 uncultured Planctomycetales bacterium | reverse complement strand
TCGCAGAAGCCCGCTGGGCCCGCGAGTTGGCGACCCGGCTCGCACAGCATACCGACGCACCGGATTTCACCGGTGAACTCGACCAACTCGGCAGGCTGGAGCGGCAGCTCAAGGCGCTCGACTCGCGCGACGACGACACGGTCCGCCAACTCTACCTGAGCGTTCGCGGCGTCAAACGTCGTGTTGCGTTCAAGAATCCCCTGGTCGACTTCTCGCGCGTTCTGTTCATCGACAACCCTTACCCGAAGGGCGCCGAGTGGCCGCACCAGGCCCGCCACCGCAACGGCATGATGGCCATGCCCGGAGGCCGCCTGCTCGTGCTCGACGGCCTGGACCCCGGCGGCACGCTCCGCAAACTCGCCCCAAGCGAGCCCGGCAGCTTCTGGCGGCCCGATTTGTCGTTCGAGGCCGAGCGCGTGTTGTTCTGCTACAAGGCTCACGACGAGAAGAGCTTTCATCTGTACGAGGTGAACCTCGACGGCAGCGGCCTCCGGCAACTGACCACGGGCGACTACGACGACCTCGACCCGATCTACCTGCCCGACGGTCGGATCATGTTCACGACCACTCGCGGCAACACGTACGTTCGCTGCATGCCGTATACCTACTCGTACATACTGGCCCGCTGCGACGCCGACGGTGGCAACATCTACCTCGTGAGCAGGAACAGCGAGCCGGACTGGTGCCCCGCCCTGCTGAACGACGGACGAGTCATCTACTCGCGGTGGGAGTACACGGACAAGGCCCTGTGGCGCATCCAGAGCTTGTGGACGACGAACCAGGACGGGACCAACACGACCGTGTTCTGGGGCAACCAAAGCGTCTGGCCGGACCACCTCGCCGAGGCCCGGCCGATCCCCGGCAGCGAGCGTGTGATGTTCACCGGCCTCGCCCACCACAACTGGTTCGATGGCTCGATTGGGATCATCGACCCGCGCAAGGGATTCAACTTCCCGCACGGGCTGACCAAGGTCACCTGCGATGTCGACTGGCCCGAGTGCGGCAAGCCGCCGGAGGACCCCCACGAGTCGGACGGCTATCACACCGCCGGCCGCTACAACGCGTACAAGACGCCCTACCCGCTCTCGGAGGAAGACTTCCTCGTCTCAGCCCGTGCGGACGACGGAAGCAGCAAGTTCCGGCTCTACCTGATGGACGTGCACGGCAATCGCGAGCTCATCTACGAAGGCGCGTACAACATCTGGCACGCCCTGCCGGTCCGCCCACGGCGGCAGCCGCCCGCGCACCCCAACCGCGTGGCCTGGCCGGGAACGGGCGACGACCGCAAGGACGCCGAGCCGGGCGTCCTGTTCAGCCCCGACATCTACGAAGGCGTGCCGGAGCTGCCGCGCGGAAGCATCAAGTATGTGCGTGTGCTGCAACTGGATGCCAAGACGGCCTCATCCTGGACGCGGGATGGCCGTTTTTCGGGCCCGGTCGTCTCGGCGTTGCAGGATGACGGTGTGAAGCGAATCCTCGGAACGGTGCCGGTCGAGGCCGACGGATCGGTGCACTTCAAGGTGCCGGCGGGGCGCGCCCTGCACTTCCAGGCGTTGGACGAACACTACCGTGCACTTCAGACCATGCGTACGTTCACCGGCGTCATGCCCGGAGAGCGACGTGGCTGCATCGGCTGCCACGAGCAACACAGCAAGACGCCGCCCCGCTCGACCGGTCTGGCCATGCGCAACGCGCCGCGCGAGCCCGATACGCCGCCGTGGGGCACGAAAACGATTAGCTACACACGGCTCGTGCAGCCGGTACTGGACCGCTACTGTGGCGAATGCCACCAGGGCGAAGGCGAGGGCCGTGAAGCGCTGGACCTGACCCTGCGTCCCGGTCGCGGCGTGTTCACGGAACCGTACCTGACGCTCGTCGGCCCGTCCCACTACGGCCCCGCGCCGACGACGGCCTTCAAGAAGGGTCAGCCCGGAATCGCCGGCGCCCTCATGTGCGAGAACTACGAGCAGAGCGATCCGAGCAGCTACGCCACGTCGCCTCCGATGCAATACCTCTCGTGCAAGAGCACGTTGGTCGACTACTGCATGACCGGCGAGCACTATGACGTGAAGGTCGACCCGGTCAGCCTGCGGCAGGTAATCGCGTGGGTGGACGCCAACTGCCCCTACCGCGGCGAAGAGGACATCCGCGAAATCGATGACCCGAGGTTCGCGGGCGTAGAGGCGCTACCCATCCGCCCGCGCTGCAAAACAGCCCCGATCATCGCCCGACCGTAGCGACAGGCCCACACCGAGACGCGACCTGAGGGGTGCCCCATCCTTGTCTTGCCGAAGGCGAGGCCAGGGTGGGGGACTGATGAAAGAGGCACGCCGTCCCTCTCCCACCCTTCGCGAATCCCGGGTCGCCGGGCCGAAGGATGGAGCACCCGAGCATCTCCCTGCATCCTTGGCAACACGAATAGACTTCGCCCCGCTCAAGACACTACACTACCGCGACACGACCATGTGCAAGAAGCTCTACACCCTGTTACCCACGCTCGTAACGCTCGGATGCGCGGCGTCGGATCTTCCCGCGCCAATCGTGCACACAGCGCCGCCAAGCGCCCCGCCGCTGGACACCTCGTTCTTCCAGGACTGCGCCTTCGTCTGCGTCGACATCCAGCCGATGGGCCGGACCAAGATGACCGACGAGCAACTCCCCAAGGGCTGGAGGCGCGCCGGCTTCAGCGCCGACGACGTCAACGCCGCCAACGACTACGCTCTCGACGTGGCCCACCCCAACGCCCGCAGAATCGCCGACGCGTGCCGGGAACTCGGCCTGCCCATGATCTTCATTCACTGGGGCTGCCTCCTTCCCGACGGCATGGATCTCGACCCGGAGGTCCGCAAGTCGTTCCTGAATCAGCACGGGCCGAACCCCGACAAGTGGGGCCATCGCATCGGCGATCCCGGGTCGCGACCGGCGGAGATCCTCGGCGTTCGTGATGGCGAATACGTCATCCCCAAGTCGGCGCAGGACGCGTTCGCCTCCTCCAACATCGAGTTCGTGCTGGCCAATCTCGGCGTGAGGAACATCGTCTTCGTGGGCGGTCACACCGGCGCCTGCCTGGGCAAGAGCGCGGCCTCGGCCCGCCGACTCGGATACCGCACCCTCTGCGTGAAGGACGCAACGTTCGACGCCCGCGAGTCTGCGCGCATCCCGAACCTCCGGGCGACCGGGTACGACTACATCGTCACAACAGAGGAGTTGCTGACGCTGGCCAAAGCAGTCCAGAGTAACGAAAAGCAATGAACGCGAGTCCCGCGTTTTCAGGCGTGGGGGACACGATTGCGTGTGCACGACAACACGCGTGAATGACGTCAAGCGGCAGGCCACACACCGAGACGCGACCGTAAGGGAGCGTGACGTGCCGGCAAAGCCGGCACGAGGCGTCGGTCCGATCGAAGTGCCACTCCGGTAACAACAAGGGAGGAGACCCATGAAGGTACTCAGCGTAAACGGAAGCCCACGCGAAAACGGCAACACCAAGCTCATGCTCGATCGCGTCTGCCGGCCACTGGCCGAAGAGGACATGCAGATTGACAGCGTGAATCTGCACAGCGCGGGCATCGCAGCATGCGGCGCGTGCATGAACTGCATCGCAGCCAAGGACGGGCAGTGCCACGGCGAGGAAGACGCCTGTAACGACCTGATCGAGCGCACGCGTGACGCCGACGTGATCCTGCTCGGATCACCGGTGTACTTCGGTTCGGTCACCGGCCAGATCAAGGCCTACATGGACCGCGTCGGCTTCGTTAGCCGGGTCAACGACAACCTCCTGCGCCGCAAGATCGGGGCCGCGGTGACGGTAGCCCGGCGGGCTGGCGAACTGCTCACCTTCGCCGAGTTGAACATGTGGTTCCTCATCAACGGTATGGTCGTCCCCGGCAGCAGCTACTGGAACGTGGGGCACGGGCTGAAAGAGGGCGAGATCGCCAAGGACACCGAGGCCATGGAAACCCTCGACGACCTCGCCGAGAACATCAGGTGGTTGGTGGGGGCGATCGGGTAGGCGTGCGAGGGAAGGGACGGAGGGACTGAGGGACGAAGGGACTGAGGTGCGTGTGCGAATCAGTACAGGTTGTACCGACCCGCTGGGCAATCGGTGATGGAAGCGAGCTTCAACGAGCAGGTTGACCGGCAGATTCAACGGCTGCGAAGCTGCTCGTGTCGGACCATCGAATCCGAAGCGACTGCGAAGCGGGTCTCCTGGTTTCAGAGGAACTGCTCGGCCGCCGACCGAACCGAACCGCCCTCACCGCGAGCGGCCTACGAGCTTCTGCTGCTACGATACCTGAGGCTTTCCGAAGAAGACGTGCCGGTGGTGGCCGAGTCCGAGTCGGAGATTGTCTGGCTGTCGCGAAACCCGTGTCCTACGCTCGAAGCGTGCCGGAGTATCGGGCTCGATACACGCGTGGTGTGCCGATCCGCCTACGAGAAGCCGGCCCAGGCGCTGATCTCGGAGATCGACCCGCAACTGCGCTTCTTGCGCGACTACGACGAGATCCGGCCCCATGCCGCGCACTGCCGCGAGATGATCGTGCGGGTTGACTTCGAGCAGATGATGCGAATCGCGCTCGAGGAGGCCAGGGCATCCCGAGTTGAGGGCAACAAGGGGTACGGAGCCGTCGTCGCCCTGGGGAACCGGATCATCGCCCGAGCCCACGACACGGCCACCTCCGAGTTGGATCCGAGCCTTCACGCCGAACTCAAGGCGATCCGCAGCGCCGCAGAAGCCCTTCACGATGGCGACCTCACGGGCACGGTACTCTTCAGCACGTGCGAGCCCTGCCCGATGTGCGCTTCACTGGCCGTCTGGGCGAATGTAACAGCCATCGTCTACGGGGCATCGATCGAGGAGACCGCCCGACTCGGCAAGTCAAGGATCCTCGTGGGGGCAAAGGAGATCGTCGACAAATCACCCGCGACGGTCGAGGTGATCGGCGGCGTGCTCCGGGAAGAGTGTCTCAGCCTGTACCGGTAGGAACATGCCAGCCCCGGCAGCTCGTGACATATGTCACACCGCTCGGGCCGCCCATGCAGAACCTGACCTGCGCGCACGGGCACGCGGCGACGTGCCGGCTTGAAGCCGTCTGTTCCGGTTGCGGGCGGCCTCTGGTTCGCGCGGCCGCCGGCGGCTCGCGTGACACACGACGGAGGATGACGCCGTCGGCGTACAGAGCGGTGGCTCGACGACAGCGACAACCCGACCGGATCGTGTTACGATCCTGGATCATGGAAGAGCGAAACGAGGATCCGCTCGCTGCCGATGCGTCGAGCACGGCGACGCAGTCAGGGCCGAACGGCAGCAACGCCCCGATCGAGGACGACATCTACTGCCCCGGCTGCGGGTACGACCTGCGCGGCTCAATCAGTGACGCGTGGTCGGAATGCGGCTACGCACTCGCGGGGCTGCGGGCGCCGGTCTCCCGCATTCCGTGGGTGTGCGACCGGAACCTCGGCCTCCACCGCGCCTACTGGCGAACCGTCTGGATGGTCCTGTTTCGCAACCGACGCTTCTGCGAAGAGTACGCCCGGCCGTCGGTGAGCTACCGGCACGCGCGGACGTTTCAGTGGGTCACGGTGCTGCACGCGTACTTGCTCGCCCTGCTCCTGACGATCCTGTTCTACGCAACCAACCCACCCGTCGTGCCGTCTAGAGATGACTTGGCCGAACGGAGGTGGGCAACCGGGACATTTCAACTCATCGCGCCGCTTGGCGAACTCGTCTACGCGGAGGTGTGGCCGGCAGTGATTCTTCATGCATCCTTGGTGCTCTTTCTCGCGGCCGCGACGGGCGTGCCGAGCTACTTCCTCCACCCCCGGCAGGTAGCCCCCCAACGACAGAACAACGCCGTCGCCATGAGCTACTACGCGTGCGGGCCGCTCGCGTTCACCGCGGTACTGGCCCTCGTTGTCGCCGTACCTGTTGATCTGCTCTTCCCGACCGACTCCCTGGCAGGGTCGCTGTCGGGCGCGTCCGGCGTCGCCGCGTGCGTGCTCGTATTCGCGTGGTGGCTCACGCTTGTTCGCCTCGCGCGGCGAACGATGCCGCAACTCAAGACCCAGCCCGTCATTGTTGCGGTCGCAGTGCCGGTGCTATGGGTCGCCCTCGCCGGCGTGATCCTGATCGTCCTTCCCGCGCTCGTCCTGTACGTTCTCGTCCTGATCGCCGCCTTCACGTCCTGACACCACGTCAGACTCCGGTTTACCATCGAGATGGAAAGGAACGTCCTGCCTCTCACCGCTCACCCATGCTCCGCCGTCATCCTTCCCATCGCTGCCGATGCTATAGAGAAGGTCGCCCTGCGCAGCCCTCCTGTAACGAAACGTCGCGCCATCCGCGACGAACGGGTCCGCGGGGAGGTTGGGCAGATAGTCCGGCACCAAGTCGGCAAGTTCGGCCGGGCGGTGACCGTGATCGGCCGCATACAGATGCACGGCAAGCGCGATGGCAGCCATGCGTCGCTCCGCGAGGTGCTTGAAACACAACTGGCCCCCCAGGCTCTCGTGTTCCGGAAACACGAGATCCGAGTACCACGTCAGCGGGTTGCTCATTGTCCTCAACAGCGAAGGTTCGGTCGCGCGAGTCGGGAAATGGCTCGCGGCAGTTGGCCAGTCGATCTCCTGCGCGGCGCGTGCGCGCACGGTCGAAGCATCGAGAAGGGTGAGCGTATCCAAGACCAACATCGGATACTGAACGAAGAACCTAAGGCGATCGCGAAGCGGCGGCGATGCAGTGAACGTACCGGATTGCACGCCAGACCACCCGAAGCAGCGTAGGGCATTGATGGTGTCGAGATCACGTACTCGGTCGCCGTGGTAGCTCCGAACCGCTGTTGCCCGTGACCGCGTTTCGTCCAACAACCACTCGACCAGTTGGACAACCTGGGCTCGATCAGCCGCACGCCCCACAGGCCGTTCCCCCGTCTCTTGCCCAACGAGCCGCAGTTCCGCGCCCACCTCACTGATAGCTTCAAACGCCAAGCCGTAGGTAGGCCAAGCGACCAGGCTGGAGATCAAGGTCGGATGGGATTCGACAGCCTCACTGTGATGAAGCGCGTCCTGAAGGACCTCGCACGCTTCCGCGTGGTCATGACGATGACTGGCGTCGAACGCGGCAATCCACAGCAGTCGGGCCAACTCACGATGAGTTCCCCACGGCGCCGTGCGAAGCCCCTGAACGGTCACTGGGAGGTTCCAAGCGACCTCCGGCAGCGCCCGTGCACGGCGAACCAGATCGAGGACCTGCGCGTTAGCTGCGACCAACTCACGCATGCCATCGATCGCTCCCAGGCATCGCTGGCGATCGCAGCAGAGGTCGAAGATCGACACCCCGCTGTTGGTCGTCGTGACGACCGCCTTCGCCGCTTCCGTCAGGAGAATCGCGGCGTTCTCGTCGTCGGGCACGGCCGCGAACTGGGCTTCGAAGTCGGACGGGTGGACGGGTTGTCCGGCGGCCCGGTATTTGGCCAGCTCGGCCTGCAATCTGCGATTCGCCTCGCAGCCCGCGCCCCAACGGAGCAGTCCAACGCTGACGACAAAAGCGGCCGACAACACCAGAAGTCGCTTGAGCCACCAGAACCGTTTCGGAACCGGTTCCGTGCCGACGGCGGCCTGCGTTTCGCGAATGCTGTTTGCGTCTGAGTCTTCACTCACCGTGGTTCAATCCTACGGACTCGCTTCGCCTCCCGAAACCCGGGCACCCCCTCCGCGCAAATACGAGTTACAGCAGGGTCCGGTTCACGGCACCCGAGTGAGACGTCCAACGCAGCCTTCGGCCGCGGTTCCGAAAGCCCCGTAGGGGCAGAAGAAACTAGCCCACGGCGCAAGCCGTGGGTTTGCGGGCGCCACACGCACACAGCCCCGGAAGGGGCGAGAGATCACACGAGAATACCCACCGCCTTCGGCAAACCACAACGCCCACTGAACGTACCTGGTGCCTTGCCCTCGAACAACGTATGCGCCACGGGTGCGGCGTGCCCAAGGATCTTCCGCCCCTCCGGGGCTGAGGTAACTCCCCTGCCACCATCCCACGGCTCGCGCCGTGGGCTAGACTCTGACGCCCCTGCCGGGGCTGGGCGCCTGCGATTGCATTCGCTGCTTGCGTCGTGATTCCTCTTCTGACGGCGTTCCGACGCCATTCAGTCACTCGCGTGACCCAAGAGCGGTCGAGTCGCCATCGGTGCCACGGCAAGCAAGGGAATACCAGCATCGTAGCGCGCCCTCGGACGCCATCGTTCTCACCGCCGCTGCGGCGCGGGCTTGGGCTTCTGCGACTCTCCGGCCAGAACGCTGTCCGGCAACATCACTGGCCGGAGCTTGCTCAGGTATCGGCCGATCTTGGTGTTGGCGGTTGTGTCCCAGAGGCTGGTGTCGAGTTGGCGCATGGCGAGGACGCCGGTGATCCAGGCTTGGGTCCAGCCGGTTTCGACTGACCATGCACCCCAGCCGGCGTCGGCGTTGCTGGCCCAGTATTCCCAGCGTTTGAACTCGAACGCGCGGAACCAGGCGCCATCGAGTTCGGGGTGCGCTTGGCTTTGCACCTGAATGCGGCAGAGAAACTTCGCCAGCTTGTCTTCGGCCTGGCGGTAGCGCGGGTCGCCGGTGGCTGCGGCCGCCTCGTGCAGGCCCAGAAATGCGAAGTTCGTGGTGTAGAGCAGGTCGGCCAACGGGTCGCCGTTGCTCTGGATCAACGTGGCTTCGTTGGTCCCGTACTTGGCGTTCGCGGCGGGCGGGCCGTAGTCACCCCGGCCCGGTGGGCCCAGCTCTTCCCGGATGGCCCCGCACTCGGCCTGGTCCTCGAGCATGGCGTCGGCGATCGTCCTCAGCCACGCTCGGTGTTGCGGCGTATCGTCGACCCGCACCAGCCACGCCAGCGGCAGCAGCATGCGGGCCCGCTCCTGCTGGATGCCGTTGGTCCAGCGCCACTGGTCGGGGTAGGCCTCCATCGTCATGCCGATGGCCGTCTTGGCCCGGTCGAGAAACAACTCGTAACCCGTATGGCGATACGCCCACAGATAGCAGGCCCACATGTACGCTTGGTAGTGCGGGTGGAACGAGGTCCGACGGCTGCGGAAGTAGTCTTGCCAGCCCGCCTTCTCCAGCGGCGCCTCGTCGATGCGGTTCGGCTGAAAGCCAAGCTGCCCGGCCAGGCGCAGGTTCGACAGCAGGCACCGCAGCATGCGCTCGTCCCACCGATCGGTCTTCCGCGTCGCGGCCGCCGCCATCATGCCGAGCAGCCCGCGTGCGTTGTCATCGGCGTAGTACACGCCGTAGCCGTCGAGCTGCCCGGCGTACCGCTTCACGTCGTTCCACCCGATGAGCCCGTACGCCGGATGCTCGGGGTCGGCCCGCTCACCCAGGGTGAGAATCGACCTGACGTAGAGGAAGTCGCCGATGTTGCCCGCGACCTGCCTGCAGCTGTCGTCCTTCAGCGCGGCCCCGGCCAAACCCATCGCCCCCGCCACCTCGCCGTTGCAGTCGTGGCGCCGCCACCAACGCACTGGCTGCGCCCCGGCTTGATCGATTCGACTGCTGAAACCTTCGAGTACGCCCAGGCTACCATCACCGACGGCCCAGTCCAGCCGAGGCACCGGGCCGATCCGGTCCGGCCACTTCGCGGCATCCTGGTCGTACGCGTTGCGCCACGATGGGTGTATCAGCAGCCGCGCATCGAAGAACCAGTCGATCCCGCGCCGGATCGCCTGCCGCTCCACGTCATCCGGCAGCTTCTCATCGCGACCGAAGCTCGGCCGGACCGTCGGCGTCCAATCCAGCTTCGGGGCCGCCCTGCCGGGTTGCAGCCAGCCCAGCACCATCGGCCAGATCGCCCGCCACGCATCCGTCGGTGCGTAGCGCGCGGTGACGAACTGACTCAGCTTCGTGGTTGCGACCAGCACGTTACCTTGTGGATGCTCGAAGAGGATCGGATGCGCCTCCGCGCCCGTCAGTCCGTACACCGCGCGGTCAAACCCGGCCACACGCGCCACCACGATGTGCGAACGCTCCGCACGCACGGGCACGAATCGACAGTCGTGAATGGCCAGGATGCGCAGCTTCTCGAGCGTCGGGCCGAATACGTCGGAGGCCACTACGGCGCGTTCCCACTGCGTGGACCGGGGGTCGCTCATCTCCAGGCCGGGCAGCGACGACGGAAACTCCACGTACAACCGCAGCTTCTTCTTCCGGGCCGCCTCGAACACGTCCGGCGCGATCGTAGTTGTCTTTTCCGGATATGCATCGGCGAGGATCAGCACACCGGCACCCGGCGGCGCCGCGCTCACCGCATCGGCGGCGTTGTCATGGCGCGGTCGGGCGGCGCCCAGTGCCTGGTAGAGGTCGTTGTCGGAACGGCAGGAGAAGACAACGTCGGCCTCGCCGCCCGGCGGCCTTGCTTGTGCGTCTTGCCCGACCGTTGCGCATAGGGCGCATGCGGACACGAGTATCGACCATGCGGACGCGTCTGCTCGATTCATGTTGGGACCTCCGATCGAATCAGCATGCCGCACACGGATCAGCGTTTTGTGCATCCCTCACGGCGCGCTCGCCAGCTTTCAATTGAGCTGGAATGATACCCGCTCGCGGCCAGCACCGCGCGAGCAATCGTGTGGCGTCCGGCGATGCGCCGCCGAGATGTGTCTTTGCGCCTTTGCAGGACCAGCAGATCGCGGGTTCTCTGTCGCCCCTCCGGGGCTTGTACGTGTAGAAAAGAAACGGTTCCCAGGGGCTGACGCCCCTGGCTATTGACTGTCGCCCCTTCGGGGCTTCGCGGCGCGCTCCGGCACTTCACATGTGGGCATGCGCCTTGCGTACTCGCCTTTCTGGCAGAGCCAGCCGACGGTCGATATGATCGTCGGTATGCCTAGACGAGGGTACTCTGGGTGCAGGAGTTTGCCGGATCTTCCGAGGCGCTTGCAGCCCGCTGATTGTCCACGAGGGTAC
>CAYMME010000321.1:0-10961 GCA_964391465.1 uncultured Planctomycetales bacterium | reverse complement strand
CGCCAGTGGCACCCATCACGTGTGGTGGTGCCACGATTCATGAGATGCACCCCTTCCTGACGGGCGCGTCTCGGTGCGATTGACCGTTCCTGGGCCATGGGTTAGGCTCGCGTCAATGGCGGAATGTCCGGCAATGCATCGGCCTTCGAGTCCTACCGACCGGCTGCGCACGTGGGCGTCTTTGGCGTTGGCGGCCGGTTTGTTCGCCACCGTCGGCTGGGCGGCCATGCAGCCCAGCGATCCACTGGGCGCGATGAGCTTCGTGGGGCATCACCGGCCCATCCAAACGCTGGCGGTGGGGCTGGCCCTGGCGGTGGTGGCGGCGCTGCTCGGTGAGATGCTCGCGGGATCGCGCATCGCGCACTTCGGCGTATTCACCGCCTGCTTCGGACTCTCGGCTCTGAGCCTGCGCGGCGGAAGCATGCGCGATCTGCTTCTGCGCTTCGACACAACCGATAACGCGGTGAGCTCGCGTCTGCACATGCATCTGGCCGGCGAAGCTCTGCTCTGGTCGGCCGTGGTGCTGGTGAGTTGCCTGGCGTCGGCCTGGATCGTGCGCTGGCTACGCACCGACGGCGACCGCAGACCCGATACGGTCGGGGCGACAGGCGGCGGAGGCAGCCGGAAACCGGTTGACGGCGTCCGCCCGACGCGATCAAAGCCCACGGCGCCACCTCGTTCGTCGCGGGCCGCCCACCTGCGGGACGGTCTCGGCGCGCTGGTCGCCGTCACCGCCCTGGCCATGCTCGTAATCCGCGTAACCGCCGCCGGTTCGCCCGTCGACCCCATCCGTACCGGACAGGTCTTCTTCTCGGTGGGGGCGGGTTTTCTCGTTGCCACTTGGCTGGCCGTGCAGATCTTCCCCAACGCAACATTCGCGTGGATTGTCCCCGCGGTCCCTGTGGTGGCGATCGCCGGCTATCTCGCGGCCACCTCGAGCGCCGGGTTTTCCGACGATTTCCTGCCGTACAACGACGTGCTTGCCATTCCACCCAACGCGTTCAGCCGGGCTCTGCCCGTCGAGCACGTCGCCGCGGGCATCCTCGGCCTTCTGCTCGGTCTGTGGAGTGGGCGGAAGGACGACGCGGGCACAGCCGGAGAGCAATGATGTTGCGGCGAACCCGCTCGCGCCGCGCGGACACGCGGGCGGGCGACATGTCCATCGGCGCCGCCTTCCGCAAGCAGATCGTCGCTGAGACAGGGGATTACCTGACGCTGTGTCTGCACCGCCCGGAGTTGGGAGTGTCCATCCCGGCCGTCCCCGCCGAAACGGCGCGGTTCCCGCGCGCCCTCGCCGATCAGTTCTGGGATCAGGTTCTTTTCGGACGCTAGCACCACAATCGCGCAACTTGGCGATCAACCTCCCGCGCGCGCTGGTCGATAGGGGGAACGTGTCCGTGTCTCGGGTGCGCGGTGCCGCGCGCCCCGGATCGCCAGGACACGAGTGGGAAAGA
The DNA here is from genome assembly GCA_964391465.1 of uncultured Planctomycetales bacterium. Taxonomy (GTDB): domain Bacteria; phylum Planctomycetota; class Phycisphaerae; order UBA1845; family CAYMME01; genus CAYMME01. The sequence goes on along the minus strand of CAYMME010000321.1, from coordinate 9,507 downwards.
GCGCGTCATGACCGGAGGCGGAATCATCCTGAAGCGACTCCCCTGGCTCCGCAGAGCCAACGAGGGCGTACCGCTGGCATGGGGCTTGGCGCTGATCGCAACGCACCTGTTGGGCGTCGTGCTCGTCGGCGTGCTGGCCGCTCGCTACCACCAGAGCGCCATCGTTTCGGACCGGCTGCGCTCGGCGTCGACGCTGGTCGAGCAATTCGCCGGCCGGCTCGGGCCGCTCGTCGGCAATGAGGAGGAAAGCGGCACCCTGCAGCGCCTCGCGCGGAAAGTCGTCCGCGACGCAGGGCTGCGGTACTGCGCAATCACCTCTCTCGACGGCACGGTCCTGGCCCACTCCGACCCCGGATGGACCGGACGCACGTGGCAGCCGACGAAACTCGAGGACACACCGGCGTCCGGGAAGCCGGGCGTGGCCCGGGTCCGCGATCGTCACACGGACGCATCCCTTGTCGAGTTCTCGGCCCCGGTGATCACGCCTGACGCTCAGGTCGCCGGATACGTCCACCTTGGCGAGCACGCGCTTGGCGCCGGCGAGGCGAAGCGAGTGTTGTGGACGTGGGCAGGCTGCACCGCCGCGATCGTGTTGGGCTTCCTGTGTCTGATGTACCGGTCCATGCAACGGGCTCTCGTGCCGTTGACCGGCCTGCGCGACAACTTGCTCGCGTTCCGCGACGGCAAGGAGCAGGAGCTCCAGCATCTTCGGCTGAGCAGCTCCCTCGGCCAGGTCGCGGCGGCGTGGAACCATCTCGTCGATTTCACCGATGACCTCGAGCAGACGGTGGCTCAACTCAAGACGCGAACCGCCGTGACCCCCTTGCTCGAACGTTACCAGCAGCAGCGCTACCGTGAGCTATTGGACGCGCTGCCGAACGGCGTCCTGTGGATCGGTCAGGAGAACCAGCTCGTCTACGCGAACGGGCAGGCCCGGCAACTCCTGGGCATCACCGAAGATACGAGCGAGAACGCAAAGATCACCGAGTTGGGGCTGAACCCCGGCACCTGCGACGTGATCCAGAGCATCGCCCAGTCCGGCGGAGACGCATCCAACGTGGATCTGTCGATCGGCAATGCGGGGGCACCCGGCCAGAGGACGGTCGTGCGTCTGGCGGCGGCACCGCTTCGCACCAGCGGCACGGTCGACGGAACCGTCATCCTTCTGTCCGACGTCAGCCAGCAGAAGGAAGCTGAACGCGCCCGGGACGACTTCCTCAACCACGTCGCCCACGAGCTGCGCACGCCGCTGACCAACATCCGCGCGTATTCGGAGACGCTCTCCCACGACCTGCTCGACGATCCCGAAGTGCAGAAGGAGTGCTTCAACGTAATCAACAGCGAGACGCAGCGGCTGAGCCGGCTGATCGAGCAGATCCTGTCCGTCTCGCAGTTGGAAGTGGGCACGGCGATGATCCAGATGGGCGAGGTGCGGCTCGACAAGCTTCTGCGCGACGCCGTGCAGGAGATCCAGGCCGAGGCCGACCGCAAGAACATCGACTTGCTCCTCAAGCTGCCGACGAAGGTCCCGCGTGTTCGGGCCGACCGCGACCGCATCGCCGTGGTCCTCATCAACCTGCTGGGAAACGCGGTCAAGTACACGCCCACCGGCGGTCAGGTCGAACTCGTGTGCGAACTCAAGGATGAGTCGGTCGAGCTATCGGTATCGGACACGGGGATCGGAATCGCCGACGATGTGCGGGAGAAGATCTTCGACAAGTTCTACCGCGTCGAAGACGACTACGTTGCCGAGCAGACGGGCACCGGTTTGGGGTTGGCGATCTCGCGTGAGATCGTCAGGCTGCATGGCAGTGACATCGTGGTGGAGAGTCAACCCGGCGCGGGCTCGCGGTTCCGCTTGAGCCTGGTGCGGGTTGTCGAGGATTGAACGGCAAGGTGAACCGATGGCCAGGATCGTGATCGCCGAGGACGACGCACACATCCTCCGGATCATGGTGATGTGGTTGACGCGTCACGGGCACGAGGTGTTCGAATCGCGGAACGGAAGCGTCGCACTGGAGAACGTGCGCCGCTACCGCCCCGACATCCTCATTACTGACGTCAACATGCCGCGGATGAGCGGGACCGAACTCGCCCAGACAAGCCTCGCCGAACTCCCGGAACCGTTCTTCGTGTTCGTGTTCACATCGCGATGCGATCGCAGTGCCGTGCTGGCCGCGTTGCCGGCCGATCGCGCACGGGTCTGCCCCAAGCCGTTCAGCCCTGCGAAGCTCGTCGACGAAATCAACAAGGTGCTGAGCGGGCGAAAGCAGGAGGTGGTCACATGAAAGCGGCCGCATTACCCACGTCGGCTCCCGAACAGAAGTCTCCCGGGGAAGCACCGGACGCTGCGTTGCCGGACGCCGCGGACAGGGACGTGGCCACACTCACAGAGGAGAACGCCGGACTGTCCGAGGAGCTGCTGCGCTGTTACGAGCAACTGAACCTCGTGTTCCGGATCACCGAGAAAGCGACTGCGCTCCGCGATGGAACGACCGTCGTCGTCGAGATGCTGTTGGATCTGGGCGACATGCTGCAAACTCGAGAGGTCTGGTTCGAGCCCGCAGTCGACGACATGCGGCGGGTCTACTTGGCCCGCAATTCGGAGAACGAACTCCGGCGCTGCGATCATGCACCGCGGCCGCCCTCCGCGGTCGGGAGCTTCCCGTCCCGCGGCGACGGCACGGGAGAGGCAGACGCCGAGGCACACCTTCGAACCGTCGTGTGCGCCGTGTCACCACACCTGCTCGTCGGCACCCTTGTCGCCGCCGACGAGGTGCTCGGAACCGTCGCCCTCCAGCGTCCAGACGACACTCCCGAGTTCGAGTCGAGCGAACTCCTTCTCGGCGAGTCGGTGCTCGGCTATGCCGGACACGTCCTCGAGAACCTGCGTCTGTGCGCCAGTGTCAAACGTATGTCGGTCGAGGTGGTGCGTGCGCTCGTCAACGCCATCGACAAGAAGGACCACTACACGTCGAACCACTCGGACCGCGTGGGCTACTTGGCCCACATGATCGGCCGCGGGTTGCGGCTACGACCGCGAGAGCTCGAGGAGCTCGAATGGGCGGCCCTCTTGCACGACATCGGGAAGATCGGCGTGAGCCGGGACATCCTCACCAAGCCTGCGAAGCTGACCGACTCCGAGTTCGCCGCGATCAAGGAGCATCCGCGCATGAGCTACGAGGTGCTCAAGCCGATCGAGTGCTTCCGGTCCGTACTGCGCGGCGTGCTCTTCCACCACGAGAACTACGACGGATCCGGATATCCGTACGGCCTGGCCGGGGACGACATTCCGTTGTTCGGCCGGATCATCCACGTCGTCGATGTTTTCGACGCCTTGACCTCCGACCGATCGTACCGGTCCGCCTTCACTTGGGAGAAGGGTCTGGAGATCGTCGAGAGCGAGGCAGGAACGAAACTGGACCCGGAAATCGCGACGTGCTTCGTGACGGCGATCGGCAATCTGGACCCGGAGACGCGCGCGACACTGGAAGAGATGTCTCACGACGAAGCGTAAGACGAAGGTCGCCCTCGTCGACGCGAGGCAAGAGCAAGGACGACCGTCCGTATGCATGAGATCACGACGACGCATGGCGGCGATCCGTATGGAACGCCGGAAGATCGAACGCAGCCGCCGTCTGTTGCTGCGCACGCACCGTCGCTGGTGGGTTTCGCCGGGCTCGCGGCCATGGCCCTGCTGCTCGGGATCAGCCCGTGGAGCATGTGGCCGTTCGTGATCACCGTGACCCTGACCCTGTGCGCGGTGATCCTCTCGCAGAACCGCACGACGCTCGGCGTCACCGCGATCGGTTTGGTGACCGGAGCCCTGTGGGTCATCGCCAAGGCATGGGAGTCGGGCGTTCCGTCGTTCCTCGGTTGGTTCATCCCGATCGCCAGCTACGCCGTGCTGATGCTGGTCCTCCACCACGCAATCCGAACACGCGGAACGAGGTCACCGCACTCCGGAGCACCTTTCCGAGGGTCGGCCGAACCGTTCGGAGGTGAACCGTCGAGTCCGGAACCCGCGCGCGAGATCGTTGGCGGTGTGCTACGTGCGTTCGACGACTGGCATCGTGACTGGGCGGACCAAGGCGAACCATGGCCGGCGTTCGATTGCTTCCTTCGCGAACAGCTCCTCGAGCGAGTCGGGGCCAAGCAGGTCCGGTGCTTCCGGGTCGTGGCCGGCGGCGACCGATTCCTCCCGCTGTCCGGCGGCGCAGACGCCGCCGACACGCCGGACCCCTGGAACGAGCTCTGGGGGAGCAGTCCGTCGAGTCTGAGCCGAGCATCCCGTAGGGGAGCCTCCTGGCAGCCACGTCCGCTCGACGCCAACGCCGGGATCGAGGGTCACGTGGTTGCGACCGGTCGCGCGTATGTTCAGGGGCGATCCGACCGAGGGGAGCTGCTCAGTACACTGGCCCACGGCGTGCCCGCCGAAGTCGTTTGGTGTTTCCCAGTCAAGAGGGGAGAGGAAGTCGTTGGCTTGGTCCGCATCGGTCACCTGCCGCGCAAGATGCTCCAGGATGACGGCCTGCTCGACCTGACCGCAGCCCTGCTATCGCTGTGCTGGGCGCGTGTGCATGACGTCCACGAATTGGGCATCGCGCGGCGCACCGACCTGGCCTCCGGCGTCCTGGCTCGAAGCGATTTTCTCACCGTCGCCGGCCACGCACTCGCCGATTCGCAGAACGGGCATGAGCCCGCGGCATTGCTGATCATCGCCCTCGAGGGCATGCGGAAACTGGACGACTCGGCCCAGTGGGCATCGCGAGACCGCTATGTGCACGTCGTCGGCAGCGTGCTGAACGCCCGGCTGCGCACCGACGACGTGATTGGCCGGTTCACGGACGACCGCTTCGCGATCCTGCTGCGGCGCGTCGATGTCGCGCTGGGCAAGCTGATTGCGGAGAAGCTCCGGCAGGCCCTGCTCGAGGCCCTGTACTCCGAAGCCGCAATCGCAATGGTGCAGGAGGAATCCGCAGACGCCGATGCGCCGAGCATCGACAACCTGGGCGTGCGGTGCGCGCTGGTCAGCGGACGCCGGTCCGCAGGAGCCGACGCAGTCGCCGGAGGCGCCGGAGCCTCGCATCTTCACGATCTGATCGGAAACGCGTTCTCGCTGCTCGAGGCGGCGCGGATCCGCAAGGAAGGCGTCGCCGTCGAACGCGACGAAACGGACTCGCCGTCGCCCGACGAGGCCTTCGCGAACACCGCAAGCGGAGCGGAGGCGCACGCAGCACCCGCCGTGGGCGGAGGAACGAATGAAGATTGAGCAGGCGAGACAAGGGTCCGTCGAGGTCATTACGATCGTCGACACCATTACGGACGAAGAGGCGGAGGAGCTCCGCGCGGTCGTCGAGTCCGCCATCTGCGACAATGCCGGACGCGTCGTGCTGAACGTAGCCCGCACACCCTACGTGGATAGCCAGGGTCTGGAAGCACTCCTGGCCTGCGCGGAGTCGTCCCGGCGGGCCGGACAGCGAATCAAGCTCGCGGCGGTCACCGACACCCTGCGTGAGATCCTCGATATCACGGAGCTGTCCGGGCAGTTCGAATTCCACGCGGACTGCGAACAGGCCGTGCGGAGCTATCTCCACGGATCCACACACGAGGTCTCCCCCGCAAGCGGCGGGAGCCCCGGCGAGCCGGAATTCCCATCCGTTGGCACCGCCGAGACCGAAGCGGTCGCTGCATCGACAGGTGCAACCTGACCGAACCCGTGGAGCCCGGGACAGGGGAACGAGCATGCTGCTTCGACGCGCCGACAAGATCGGGGAGTACCTCGTCGATTCCGGCGTCATCACGGCGGACGACCTCAAGCAGGCCCTGCACCGCCAGGAGCGTTCCGGCGGACGCCTCGGCGCAATCCTGCTGGATATGGGAGTGGTCACCCCTCAAGTTCTCATCACGGCGCTGGCCGAGCGTCTGGGTGTCAAGGGCTGCCAGTTGCGACACGGGCTGATCGACCCCAAGGTCGCCCGCCTCATCTCCAAGGAGGACGCCGAGCGCCTGAAGGTCCTCCCCATGTTCAAGGTGCGCGACCGCCTCACCGTGGCCATGGCCGAACCGCAGTCACTGCCCACCATCGACCGCCTCGGTGAAGTCAGCGGCTGTGACATCAACCCCGTCCTCGCCCTCGAGCAGTCGATCATCGAGTTCGCCAACAAGTACCTCGGGGAAGAGGTCGACGTGGAATCGTTCCTCGTCTCGCTGGCCGACAGCGACGTGGAGGTCATCGAGCGCGAAGCCGTCGACGAAGGACCCGTCACCAACCTCGACAAGATGGTCGAGGGCTCGCCCGTGATCAATCTGGTCAACATGGCCATCCTGCGAGCGGTCCAGGACGGCGCGAGCGACATCCATGTCGAGCCGGACAAGAAGAAGACCCGCATCCGCTACCGGATCGACGGCATGCTCCGGGAGTTGATGGCGCCCCCGGCCGGGATGCATGCCGCCATCGCCTCGCGCATCAAGATCATCGGACACATGGACATCGCCGAGAAACGTCTGCCCCAGGAGGGACGCGTGCACATCGTGGCCGAGGGCCGCGAGATCGACCTGCGCGTCTCGTCCATGCCCACGATTCTCGGCGAGAAGATGGTGCTGCGAATCCTCGATCCGAACAGCCTGCGCATTCGGCTGAGTGACCTGGGGTTCGGCGAGTACGCGCACGAGGCGCTCCGGCGGATGCTGTTCCGTGCCCACGGACTGGTCCTGGTCACCGGTCCGACGGGAAGCGGAAAGACGACGACGCTCTACTCGGCCCTCGATCTGTTGCGTACGCAAGAGCGCAATATCGTCACGGTCGAGGATCCGGTCGAGTACCAGTTGCCGATGATCAACCAGATCCAGGTGAACAGTTCGGTGGGGCTGACGTTCGCCCGCACGCTGCGGTCGATCCTGCGCCAGGACCCCGACATCATCATGGTGGGGGAGATCCGTGACGAGGACACCGCGCGGGTGGCGATACAGGCCGCCCTGACCGGGCACCTCGTGCTGTCAACGCTCCATACGAACGACTCGCCGGGGGCACTGGTACGACTCACGCAAATGGGGATCGAGCCGTACCTGATCACCGCTTCTTTGAACGGAGTAGTGGCCCAACGCCTGGCTCGAACGAACTGCCCGAGCTGCGTGCAGTCGTACGTTCCTCCGAACAGCGTGCTGGCCCAGGCCGGCTGGCTCGGCACCGCACGCGGCCCGTTCAAGAGGGGTGCCGGTTGCCACATATGTCACGATTCGGGCTTCCGGGGACGAACCGGGATCTACGAGGTGATGGAGATCGATGACGAGATCCGCACCATGATTCTCGAAGAGCGCGGCGAAACCGAGCTGCGCGAGTACCTGGGAAAGACTGAATGGAAGTCGTTGCGCGAAGTCGGCCTCGCGCAGGTCAAGGCCGGTCACTCGTCGCTCGAGGAGGTGCTGCGCGTCACGCATAGCCAGCAGGACGTTCAGACCCGCGCCGAACGACGCGCCCGACAGGACGAACCGTGATGCCATCGATGAAAGAGCCGACCCGAGACCGGCGGGCGACTTGTTTGCCCGCGTGCCAAGCGAGGCACGCCGGAGTCCGCTCCGGGACAAGTGCATAGGAACGCGTCGAAGTCATGCGATTCGCATACCAGGCCATTGATCGATCCGGACAGCGCGTAAGCGATGTCGTGGAAGCGGCCGCGGAGAATGAAGCCGCCGAGCGCGTGCGCTCACGCGGCCTGTTCCTGCTCAGGATGGAGACCGAGTCGGACGAAGCCGCATCCGCTGAATCCACCGACGGCGACACGATTCGGTTCTCGGCCTTCGGTCACACCCGCAACCTCGTCATGTTCACGCAACAAATGGCCATGCTCCTGGGGGCGGGGGCCGGCGTCGTCCCCGCGCTTGCGACCGTGGAACGCCAGTGCAAGAACACCTGGAGGGCACTGATCGGAGCGATTCGCGGGGACGTCGAGAGCGGCTTGACGCTCGCCGAGTCCATGAACCGGTTTCCACGCCACTTCGACGGCGTGATCCGCAGCATGGTGGCCGCGGGAGAGTCGGCCGGCACGTTGCCCGAGATGTTCAGCCGACTGGCCCGCATGACTCGCCAGCAGGCCACCGTGCGCAACCACGTCATCGGAGCCAGCATCTATCCGGCCCTGTTGCTGTTCGTCGCGATCGGCGTCATCGGGACCATGCTGGGTTTCGTGCTCCCACGTTTCACCACCCTGTTCACCACCCTCCAGGTAGATCTGCCGACCTCAACCGCGCGCCTGATCGCCCTCGGCGACTGGCTGCGCGACAACTGGATGCTCCTCCTGATATCGATTGTGGCGGGCGTAACGCTCCTGGTGGGCTGGCTGCGTACGCCAAAGGGTCGAGTGGCACGCGACGAGCTCCTGGTGAGCCTGCCCGCGGTCGGCACGGTCGTGCGCCGAGTCACCGCGACGCGCATCATTCGCATCTGGGGCCATCTACTGGAAAGCAAAATCCCGATGCTCGAGGCGTTGCGTCTCAGCCGCGACTCGACCTCGAACACCGTGTTTCGACAGCTCTTCGACGAGGTCGAGTCCAGCGTGACCGAGGGTCAGAGTATTGTGCCGATCCTCGAAAACTCTCCGCTGCTGACCCCGGCCATCGTTGCGGGCATTCACACGGGCGAGCAGAGCGGCCAGATGCCCGGCGCCCTCCTGTTCCTCGCCGAGCACATGGAGGTCGAGAACGACCAACTCATCGCCTCCCTGGTCCGGATCACGGAGCCGGCGATTCTGCTGTGCATGGGGGTCGTCGTCGGCTCCATTGCAATCTCACTGTTCCTGCCGCTCTTCGACATCGCGTCCGCGGCAGGAGGAGGAGGCTGATGGTAAGGGCACCGACAACACGACGCTGGTCGCCCATCGCAATCGATCTGGGCATGATGTCGTTGCGCGCGGTCCAGCTCAGAGCGAGTGCCGCGGGGCCAGTGATGCACGAAACTGCAGCCTATGAGGACCGTCCGGGCACGGACCCGTTGGATCCGAACGACTGGCGCTCTCGCTTCGCGCGGGCGCGGGATCTGATCGAGCGCCATCGCTTCCGCGGACGCACGGTGGCCATCGCGCTGGATCCGCCATGGGTCGAGCTCCGTCCCGTGAACCTACCCGCCGCGCTGCTCGAGTCGGCGTCCACCAACCGTGCCGAGGTAATCCAGGCAATTCGATGGGAGGTGGGCCGCGTGCTCTCGTTCCCGGTCGACCGGGCGGAAATCGACTACTGGCCTCTGCCGCCATCCCGCGGCAACCAGACAGGTGCCATGGCCGTCGCCGCCGACGGCAATGTGCTGGCCGACATGCTCACCGCCTGTCGCGAGAGCGGTCTGACCTGCACGCGTATCGATGTGGCACCCTGTGCTCTCGTGGCGGCGTGCGCAGAGCGCATGGGAGTCCAGTCCGACGACATCTGGGGCGTTCTGGACCTCGGCGCCCAAAGCAACAACCTCTGCGTCGCCGTAGGCGAGACGCCGGTGTACCAGCGGATAGTGCCCGGGAA
>CAYMME010000320.1:0-11003 GCA_964391465.1 uncultured Planctomycetales bacterium | reverse complement strand
AAGGATACGGATTTCCGGCCTAAGTTGCAACACTTATTTTGTTGCAGACCCTTACGGCCTCGAACAGGCGGCCCACCGAGCGAAGGTACTCCACGTCCCCGTCCTCCGCACGTCGAGCGACTTCGTCCAGGAACTGAACCGTCGCAGGTTCCAGACAGGGTTCCGACGGCGCTTCGTCCGGGTAGACGACCTCCACCTCGACCTCAACGGCGTAGCGCCCGCGCTGCACCCATCGCTTTCGCTTTTCACGTCGCTCGTTCACGATCAACTACTCCGGAAAGAAGACGGTCACAAGCATGGCCCTGCGGGTTTGCGCCAGCCAAGCCCACACCGCCTCCACCTCGACCCCATCTGCGAGCATCTGCCGAACGACGACGTAAGGGTTGGGTTGGCTCCGAGGCTGCTCTCGCATCGATCTCGATTCTGCGATGCCCGAGACGACCTGCCACGCAGCAATACCTCTCTCCTCGCAGCGCTCGTCGGCGTGCCATCCAACAATGTACCGCCCATCCTCCACGGCCGCTCGGATGTCGTCGAAGAGCGTCCCCATCGCGTCTCATCACGGCAGATCCTCTGTTGGGGGTATACGACAATGATGGCCTGCTCACCACCGCTGGCCGGCGACGGAAGCGCAACCGCAACGACGCATCGGGCATCCGCCACTTCCCATTGTCAACTCGGCTGGCGCATCCTATAACACACATCATGGCAACAGACACGACCATCGATCAACTCGACCTGTGCATCGGCGACGAGGTTACGCTCTCGGGCTGGCTGTACAGGGCGCGGCGCAGCGGCAAGGTTCTGTTTCTGATCATCCGCGACGGAACGGGCATGTGCCAGGCGGTGGTCGAGAAGAACGGGACAACAGCTTCGTTCTTCGACGAAGCCCGGCATCTGCCTCAGGAGTCGTCGTTGCGGGTTACGGGCTCCGTGCGAGCCGAGCCGCGGGCCGAGGGTGGGTTCGAGCTGGCCGTCAGCGGCTTTGAGACGATCCACCGGTCCGAGGAGTACCCGATCACGCCGAAGGCCCACGGACCGGACTTCCTGCTGAGTCACCGGCACCTGTGGTTGCGCTCCCGGCGCCAGTACATCATCATGGAGATCCGCCACACGGTCATCGATGCCATCCGGCGGTTCTTCAACGAGCGTGGGTTCGTCCTCATCGACACGCCGATCTTTGCGCCATCGGCGGGGGAGGGGGAGTCGACGCTCTTTGAGGTCGACTACTTCGGCGAGCCCGTCTACCTGGCTCAGACCGGGCAGCTCTACCTCGAGGCCGCCTGCATGGCTCACCGAAAGGTCTACTGCTTCGGGCCTACGTTTCGGGCCGAGAAGTCCAAGACCCGCCGTCACCTGACCGAGTTCTGGATGGTCGAGCCGGAAGTAGCATTCATCGATCTCGACGAGCTGATGAGCCTCGCCGAGGACCTCATTTGCAGCATCGTCGACCGCGTTCTGACTGAGCATCGCGACGATCTCGAGGCGCTGGGACGCGACATCGGGCCGCTCGAAGCGGTGGCCCGGCCGTTCGTGCGCCTGTCGTATGACGACGCCATGACGCTGCTCAAGGGCCCGCAGCCGCGCGAGCTGCTCGAGGATGACCTGGCCGCCAAGACCGCCCGCGTCTCCGAGCTCTCCGGCAGAATCGTCGAGTTGGAGGAGCTGACCGAGAGCGGCGGGAAGAAGTGGGAACGCGAGAAGGCCGCTCGCGAGAGCGCCGAGGCCCGCGAGGAGTTGGCGGACCTCCAAGAGCAGCTTGCCAACATCCCGCAGCACATGGAGCTGGCCGCCGCGTTCGAATGGGGCAAGGACCTCGGCGGCAGCGACGAGACCATCGTCTCCCGCCTGCACGAGCGGCCGGTCCTGGTACACCGCTACCCGAAGCAGGCCAAGGCCTTCTACATGAAGCTCGACCGCAATGACGAGCGGGTGGTGCTGAACTTTGACCTGCTGGCCCCGGAGGGTTTCGGCGAGATCATCGGCGGCTCGACTCGGGAGGACGACCTCGATCTCCTCGTCAAGCGCATCGAGGAAGAAGGTCTGCCGCAAGAACCGTACGAGTGGTACCTCGACCTTCGCCGCTACGGCTCGGTGCCGCACGGCGGTTTCGGGCTCGGCGTCGAACGCACACTGGCCTGGCTCTGCGGCCTCAAGCACGTCCGTGAAGCCAGCCCCTATCCCCGCATGATGGGTAAGATCTATCCGTAGGGCGGGCGCCGCCCGCTCAGGCTAGGCGCGGCAGTCCACGCATACGCGGCGCTCAGAACCCTTCGTAGATCGGGTCCTTGCTCGCTCGGGCGTGGAGGTCGCGGAACTCTGCGCTGCCGTCGTCGCGAATGACGGTCGTGGTGACGCCACGTTCGAAGAAGGGCATCTTGCCGGCGTGGCCGTCCTCGAAGCAGCGCTGCCCGTGCGTGAAGTAGATGCGTCGCCCGCCCGACCATTCCACTTTGACCAGGCGCTTCGGACCGGGCGGTTTGTCCTCGAGCGGCTCAATGCGGTAGCGCTTGATGGCGTCCTCGTCGATCTCGACGCCCAAGCCGGGTGCGTCGGGCACGGCCGAGGTCCCGTCCTTCACTCTGATGGGCTTCGTGAGCAGGGCGTTGCCCCGGTAGAGCTGGTGGCAGTTCACGGCGGGCCACACCGCCTGCTCGAGCACCGCCCCCAGGTGCCGACTGAACGCGGCCGTGATGCCGCTACCCACGAGCTGAAGCCAGAACGGCTTCTTGACCTCTGCGCAGAGGTGCCCCTGTTCCATCACGCGCGAAGCTCCTCCCCCGACGACGAACCCGTCGCACACGTCCTCTTTCAGGGTCGTCGCAATGGCTGGGCTGCCGTAGTGGTAGGCGATGTCCACCTTCGTCATGGCCTGGACCTTCTTGCCGCCCTCGACGTCGGCCTGCGGGATCGGTGACTCGTAGATCGCGACGAACGGGCACTCCTTCTCGACGCGGGGCAGGACCCGCACCGCATGCTCGGCGTCGAGCAGCATCTCGTTGTAGTCGAGGTCCACCTTGAACCCCTCGGGGACGACCTTCGCGATGGCCTCGAGTTGGGCGTCGTTGTCCCACCACGGCCGGCCCTTCGACTTGAAGTCGGTGTATCCGGCGGCCAGCATCGTCTTGCACTCGGCGGCCCAGTCCGCGGGGGACATGTCGATGTTCCACCAAGATAGGGGCACGCGATCGCGCACCTGCTTGCCGAGCAGGGCGTGCACGGACACGCCGGCGGCCTTGGCCACCGCGTCGAACAGGGCGATCTGCAACCCGGCCCCCAGCGAGTCGTCCCACATCAGATCCGCCGCGTTCTTGCCCCAAGCGCGGCGCACGGCCTCCTCGGTCGTGCGCCCCCAGGTGTAGAACTGCATGGACTCACCCCAACCGACAGTCCCACCGTGCAACGTGACCTTGCACACCTCGAAGATGGTCCAATGCGGTATCTCGCGGATCATGTTGCGAGCCGGGATCTCGCGAAACGGGAGGTTTACGGTTGTGATCTCGATGTTTACGACGTGCAGGTCCATAATCATGTCGAAGTCTCCGTCAGTCGACCCCCCGGGCCGTGCAGGGCGCGCCGGCCGGCCGCATGATAGTGGGCGCGCCGCCCGGCGGCCACCCGAGCCCGTCGTGCGGCGTGCCCTCCCCCGACGGCCGTTCCGGCCTCACGCCGTCCGTTCGCCCGAATCCCGTAGTATCGATAGGTAGGCATAGACCGATGGTTGCAGCGCGCTTGGGGATGTCGGCGTTGACGTGGCCCCGCGCGGCGCGTAGAGTACGCCCTGCGAACGGTGGACGTTCAACTGCAGGAATTGTGCGAGGAGCCAAGCGCAATGGCGGGTGCGAACACACTGGAATTCACGGACGACAATTTCGATACTGAGGTCCTCCAGGCGAGCCAGCCGGTTCTGGTGGATTTCTGGGCTGAGTGGTGTGGGCCGTGCAAGATGCTGGCCCCGACCATCGACGAACTCGCCGACGACTACGCGGGGCAGGTCAAGGTCGGCAAGCTCGACACCGATGCCAACCAGAAGGTGGCATCACAGTACGGCATCAGTGCCATCCCCACTGTCCTCCTCTTCGAGAACGGCGAGGTCAAGGAGACGTTCGTCGGCCTACGCAGCAAGGGTGACTTCGCTTCCGCCCTCGACAAGGACGCGGAGTAGCACGTCCCGTGCGCCGCATCGCTACGCGGGTTCGGGTGCCAACGCGTCTGCCTCACGTGCTCGTCGCCGAGCCCGCGTCGCTTCGACCTAACAGTTCCCGGAGCTTGTATCCCGGGTCGCTCGCCTTCAGTAGTGTTTCCCCCACGAGCAGGGCTCTGGCTCCGGCCTGTTGGAGCCGCATCACGTCCTCGCGGGTGTGGACTCCGCTCTCGCTGACGAGCACCGTTCCCTCCTCGACGAGCCCGGCCAGTCTTCCCGTGGTGCTGAGGTCGGTCTTCTGGATCTTGAGGTTGCGATTGTTGATTCCCAGCAACGAGTAGCGCTCGTGCGGAAATCCGATCAGCGATCGCACCCGCAACAGCGTGTCCATCTCGTGCACCTCGAGGAGGACGGTCAGGTTCAGTTCGCCCGCCAGAATCATCAGGTCGGCCAGCAGCCCCACCGGAAGCACTTCCCCGATGAGCAGGATGGCATCCGCACCCGCGGCCCGCGATTCGTAGACCTGATAAGGGTCCACGATGAAGTCCTTCCGCAGCACGGGCAGCCTCGATGCCTCCTTGACCACGTTGAGGAATTCGAGTCGCCCGCCGAAGTAGGGCTCGTCGGTGAGCACGGAGATGGCGCTGGCACCGGACTGCTCGTAGACGCGGGCGATCGATGCCGGATCGAAATCCGCACGGATCAGGCCCGCCGAAGGGGACCGCTCCTTGATCTCAGCGATGATGTGAATGCCGGCCGGGGCGGCCGCGACGATTCCCTGATAGAGATTCCGCGGGCGGGGCGTGTCGTCGACGACTGCCCGTAGCTCTGCCAGCGGTCGCCGGGCTTGGGCAGCCTGGACCTCGGAACGCTTGGTCGTGACGATCTCGTCCAATATAGTACGCATGATGTTGACCTCTGCACGTCCAGCCCGAGTCTATCCACGCATCGGTACCGACACAACATGACGTTCGAGCAGGTTACGTACGAGCACGTTGTCGATTGCGTCGGCTCGGTGGTCTGCGTCGCGTTCATCGTCCACTGGGTCAGGCAGCGGCGCGATCCCCTGCGCGGCGCACCGCTCCGGACCAATCGACTCGATCCACTCGTCGTGGCATGGCTGTTGCTGTTCTACCTGGCGATGAACGGCGTCCTCGGGTTCTTCGCGGGCGCCGAACTCACCCCCGATACCGAGAAGCCGAGTCCCAGGATGCTGGTGCGCATGGCTGCGATCCAGCCCGTGACCTTCCTCGTCGGCGGCGCAGCCTGTCTGTTGGTGGGGCGCCACGCCTTTCGGGCAGGTGTGCGCGGCATGGGCATCGGACGGCGTTCCGTGGCGAGCGACCTGGTGTTCGCAATCGTGGCCTACGTCGCAATCTGGCCGGGCTTTCGCGGCCTGCACGTGCTGTCCGTCCTCGTCCTCAAGTGGCTCGATCCGGGCACCGAACCACCTGCCCACACTGTAATCGAGATCCTCCATCAGCCCGAGCACGCTACGCTCGTGAAAGCGTGGCTTGTCTTCGGGGCCGCGGTTGCCGCCCCGTTTGGAGAGGAGCTGTTCTTTCGCGGCTGTGTGCAGACGTTGCTCAAGCGGTATCTCCGCTCGCGTTGGGGGGCCGTGGTGTGTACCGGCGTCGTCTTCGGCCTGATCCATTGCGCCCAGCCCCAAGCCGTTCTGCCTTTGGCCTTGCTCGGCTGTGCGCTCGGTTTTGCATATGAACGCACCGGGTCACTCGTGTGCCCGATGCTCCTCCATGCGATCTTCAACGGTGTTACGCTCGCGTACCAAATGGCCGAAGGCTGATCCGGGCTTCCTGTGGGTTGCTCTGCCGACAGGGTGTGCGTTTTTTCTTCCGGGGCGCGACGCGACGTGGTACAATTGCAGTCGTCATAGCGCCCGGGCATCCATACTGGAAATCACGTCCACAAGGGCCAGGCTCGGCGCGCGGGCCACGGAGAGAAAGCCATGACCGTCAGAACTCAGTTCTCAGTGTTTCTCGTGAACAAACCAGGTGTGCTGGCGCGCGTTCTCGATGAGCTCGCCGGGGCGAAGATCAACGTCACCGCCCTGTGCGTTGCGGACTCCTCCGAGCACGGCGTGCTCCGGATCGTGCCGGAAGACGCCGACGCGACGCGGACGGTGCTCGCCCGGGTCAACGTGCCCACCACCGAAACGTCGGTGCTGGAGGTGCCGATCGCCAACCGCCCCGGCGCGGTGGCCTCGCTGTGCGACCGTCTCGCGAGCCGGCACATCAATATCGGCTACGCTTATTGCACAAGCGGGTCCCGAGGGAACAAAACCTACTGCATCATGAAAGTGGCTGACCCGAAGAAGGCGATGAAGGTCCTCAGTGACAAGAGCCCCCGGCGCAAGACCCCCAAGGCCAAGCTCCGCCGCTC
Source organism: uncultured Planctomycetales bacterium (assembly GCA_964391465.1). Lineage (GTDB taxonomy): Bacteria > Planctomycetota > Phycisphaerae > UBA1845 > CAYMME01 > CAYMME01. The sequence goes on along the minus strand of CAYMME010000320.1, from coordinate 4,459 downwards.
ACGCGGCACCGTGCGATAGGGCGGGAATCCCGAGACCGGCGCGGCTTGGTCGTCGCACTCGTCCCTACCTGCCCCGCGTGGCGGACCTCTGCTACAATGCCCGCGCGACGGGCAGCGTAGGAACCGCCGCCGTCTGTCTTCTACGAGGACACGCTGCATGAAGTTTCAGGCCGTCAAGGGCACCCGTGACTTCTACCCCGACGACATGGCCGTCCGGAACGCCATTTTCGATGCGTGGCGGCGGGTGTCGCTACGCAACGGATTCGTCGAGTACGATGGGCCGATCTTCGAGTATCTCGAGCTGCTCACCGCCAAGAGCGGCGAGGAGATCGTTTCGCAGCTCTTCACCCTGACGGACCGCGGCGGACGGGACCTGGCCATCCGGCCCGAGATGACACCCACGCTCGCTCGCATGGTCGGGGCCCGGGCCCAAGCGCTACCCAAGCCGATCAAGTGGTTCAGCATCCCGCGGCTGTGTCGCGGCGAGCGCCCTCAACGAGGCCGGCTCCGCGAGTTCTTCCAGTGGAACATCGACGTGGTGGGGGAGGGCGGACCTCTCGCCGACGCCGAAACCATCTTCGTGGCCGTCGATCTGCTGCGCGAACTCGGTCTGCGGCCCGAGGATGTCGTGGTCAAGATCAACAGCCGGCCGCTCGTCGCTGCATTGCTGACCGACGCGGGAATCGCCACTGCCGACCAGGACCGGGCGTACGCGTTGCTCGACAGGACCGACAAGCTGCCTGCGGAGGTCATTGCCGAGCAGTGGAACGAGCACTTCGCCGCCCAGCTCCCGTTCGGGCGTGTGGCCGAGATGCTCGCCGCCGACAGCCTCGACGCACTTGAGACCGAAGCCCGTGGCGGTTCGTCCGGCAAGGCGGCCGGCCAACTCGAGGAGGCCGTCACCACGCTCCGGAGGGTGTTCGACCTGTTACGTAATCTTGGTGTAACAGAATACTGTGATTTTGATATGCACATCGTGCGCGGCCTCGCCTACTACACCGGCGTGGTCTTCGAAATCACCGCCCGGTCCGGACAGGCCCGCGCCCTGTGCGGCGGGGGCCGGTACGACAATCTGCTCGCCGCCCTCGGCGGACCGAGCCTACCCGCGGTCGGGTTCGGTATGGGCGACGTGCCGTTGGGCCTGCTCCTGGAAGAGAAGGGCAGGCGCCCGGAGTCGACGAACCGCCCCGAGGCGTACCTGATCGATGCGGACCCGGATGCGTTCGGCACTGTCCTCGACCTGGCCGCGAAGCTGCGGGCCGAGGGCATCGCTTGCGTGTTCTCGTACCGCCGGCAGGGCGTCGGCAAGCAGCTCCGTGACGCCGGGGGACGAAACGCCGCGGCGGCCGTCATCGTCGGTCAGGAAACCCGCGATAGGGGGGTGGTCACGATCAAGCACTTCGCGACCGGCGCCCAGCACGAGCTTGCCCTGGCCGCGCTTCTCGATGATCCGCGGGCCGTGCTCCGGCCCGACCGACACGAGCCATGACGCGGCGCTACATCCACTACGAAGCCGCTTTTGAGGACCTGCTCCGGGCCACGGGCACCCCGTACATCGCGGTGGACGAGACCCGCCGGGCGATCTTCGCCGGATCGAAGATCGGCTCGTTCGACTTCGTCGTCTATGGCACCAACGGTAACCGCTACTTCGTCGACGTGAAGGGACGCAAGTTCCCCTACGACACCCGGGGCGGCCGCCGCTACTGGGAGAGCTGGGTCCCGCGTGAGGATCTCGACGACATGGCTTGCTGGGAGGAGGCCTTCCAGAGCGGCTTCGTCGGGCTGTTTGTCTTCGCGTACTGGCTGCTCGAGACCGATCCGAAGTGGTCTCTGCCCGAGGAGGCCGTCCACCCGTTCCGCGGGGAGCACTATGCGTTCCTTGGCGTCACCCTCGCCGATTACCGTGACAATTGTCGGCGGCGGTCGGAAAAATGGGACACCGTCTCCATCGCCTCGGCGACGTTCCGCGACCTGGCCGTGCCGGTCCTGACCCTCATCGCCGACCGCTGAACGCGGTGACCCGCGCACAGATGCACCACCTCAGGCGGCGTCGCTCCCGGGAGCGGTCACGAACAGTGGCACGCAGCTTTTACTTCCACTTGCGCCGGCGTATAATCAGTGCATTGACGCGGAATGGTGGGGGGTGAGCGCAAGGAGACGAAACCGGTGAAGATCCCAACCGTTATGCGGTGGCTGGGCGCGCTGCTCCTGGCCGGCTGCCTGACCGTCTCGCCTGCGAGGGGGCAGTCGGGTACCTCGAAGGCGAAACGTGTGGGCGAGAAGCCGCCGACCGTGGCTTGGGTGATCAGCGCCGTCTTCCTCGGCGGCAGTCTCGTGATCGTCTTCAAGAACCCGCGCCGCACCCACCAGGGATAACCGAAAGGCCAGACGCTGATGAACAAGGGCACGCTCGTAACGCTCCTGATCGGGATCAACCTGTTCCTGCTCACCGCAATCGTGTTCACCGCGTTTCAACCGCCCGCGGCGCACGCCCAGGCTTCCGGTGGGGCCGCCAACTTCATGATGCTCACCGGCGAAGTGCAGCAGAGCCAGGATGTGCTCTACCTCTTCGACCTGCCCAACCGCAACCTACACGTCATCGAGGGCCGCCGGGCCGGACAAGGTGCCAGGCTGGTGTATCACGGCGGACGAAACCTCAACCAGGACCTCCGACGATAGAGCCCGAGCCCAACCAGGCGGGAGCCCGTTCCATGCGATCAAAAGACTTCAGCATCGGCGTCCTGAGCATCACGGCCACGATCCTCTTCGTCGGACTGGTGATCATTCACGCCACGTCGACCCCGACCGTCTACGGCTTCGGGCAGCGTGATCGCGGAGGCGATTACATCGTCGCCACGGGGCAGCTCGACGAGGCCGTGGAGCTGCTTTACGTGCTCGACGCCGCAGTCCCCAGTCTCGCGGTCTACCACTTTGACCCGAATCGAGGCGGACTGTTCCTCGATGACCTCTCGGACCTCCGCGCCCTCGTCGCCCGCGAGGCAGGCGCAGGAGCCGCGCCTCCGCCCCGCGGCCGGAAGCGCCGGTAGTCACGAGTTTCAACCACAACACGGTAACGACGGATGCTGGTGTGCGGCGCGACTCATGATCGGCAGGGAGTGCACGGCGACGTGACTCCTGAGCTGCGGCGCGACGACGGCACATCTGAATGCAACATAACATGCCTTATCGGACCATAGGTAGGGCGGTGACGATGTCGTTCCGGGCGAGCAGCCCACGTTCGACGCGATCCGCGGCGCACGATTGCAGCAACGTCCTGCCGTCAGCGTACGGGCACCGTCGCCCCCGAACGACCCACCAATAGTCGTCGATCACAACACCGTCCGGGCGCCACGAACTGGGCACCCAAGTCGCGTGCGTCGGGCATCATTCGCCTTCCGCCTCCGGCAGAGGACGGATCCGCCGGTCCTTGAGCAAAGGCGCCAGTGACAGCGCCACGAGCAACGCGTTTCGTCCGGCCCGCGTCAAGACGTACAGGTCGCGCGTCTTTGGGCCAAGGAATCCGGCCAGGCGCAACTGGTTGATGTGATGATAGAACGGCCCCGCCTTGAGCTTCGACGCCTTCTGCAACGTCCGATAAGTCGCCGGGCCGTAGAGAAGGGCGGTCAGAATCTGCAAACGGTGACGATTCCCGAATGCTGACAGGACCCGCGCCAGCTCGTCCAGCCGGGCCCGGGACCCAAACTTCCGGGCCGCGGCTCCCGGACCCGGTGACGCGCCGAACGCCTCAGTGCGAGCCACGGCGATCTCGTGCGTCGCACCCAGGCTCTCAGCCACGGCAATGAACGTCCCCAGACCCCACTGAGTCTTCGACTCGTCGAGCGACGCGAAGACGCTCCCCTCGCCGTCGCGCCCTCGCCGAGCCGGTGATCGAGCCCGCCCCGCCTGCGCACCGACGGCTCTCTTGCGACCCGCCCGAGCTCGCGTCACCCTCGTAGGCGCCGTCTTCGCCCCTCGGCTACGCCTTCCTGTCCCGTCCGATCCTGCCCGCGTCGATCCCGTCTGCCCCTTCCTCGCGACTCGAGTGCCCGTCGGCTTCCCCCGCCCTGCTCTTCCCCTGCTCGTGTCGCGTCGCGGCCCCCTCGTGCCCCCCCGCTCTTGCGATTCGACTCCCTCAGACCGCGTCCTCGCCGTCGCGTTTCGGCTCGGTGGTCCCGACGCCCGCGACGTTCGTTTGCGTGCGGCCGCCTTCTTGCTGCTCTCTGGTCGTGCCATGTGCCACCATTACCTTATAAAACGTGATCTTGTTAGAACGTTATCACATTATTCTAGTATATCGTCCCACAACCGCAATTGCCACCAGTAGACCCGAGCAAGCTGACCGTGAGTGAAGCCCGACGACGGGTGCATCTCATGAATCGTGGCACCACCCCACGTGGTGGGTGTCACTGGCGGCTTGTCCGCCAGTGTTTCCCGTTGTCCCGGTGTGATGAGCACGGGC
>CAYMME010000319.1:10060-11028 GCA_964391465.1 uncultured Planctomycetales bacterium | reverse complement strand
CGGCTCCTGGAGATGTGGTGGCAGACCGAACCGCTCGAGAGCCGCTACTCACGTCCGGTCACGATGCTGACTCAGAAGGTCGAGTACACGATGGCGGGCGGGCATCCGGCTCGTGCGTGGGTCGTGCACGCGTCCGGCATTGCGTGGCACACCGCGTGCTCGATCCTCGTCTACGTGCTGGCCGTGCAGGCCTTCGGTCGAACCTGGCCGGCGGTGTTTGCGGCCGGCTTCTTCGCGCTCAGCCCGCACAGTGCCATTGCGGTCGGATGGACGGCGTCGCGCAACGCCCTCGTCAGTTCGGCGTTCACGCTGCTGGCGGTCGTCTGCTACGTGCGGGCGTCACGGCTCTGCCTCACGGCCCAGGCGGGTGAGGTACGGCAAGACACGGCTTCGGCCGGCCCCGTGCAGACCGGCTGGCTCGCGGTGACGCTGCTGGCCTGGGTGTTTGCCCTCTTCAGCCGAGAGCTGGGCGTGGTCGTGCCGGGTCTGCTGGTCGCGCTTGATCTCGCTTTCGGAGGTGTGCGGCACTGCCTCCGGCGTTGGCGCGTGTACGTCGTGTTTGTCGGGGTGTTGGCCGCGTTCCTGTTCTGGCGACTCACATTCATCCCGCGCCAACCCGTGCCGGACATCTACTTCTACCGGCCCGAGGATCTGATGGGGGTCGCATGGCTGCTGGGACGGCTGATTCACCAACTCCTGTGCATCGTCGTGTACACACCCATGCTCGCCGGTCCGCTCAGCATCCCCAATCACGGGATTCCCTGGCTGCTCGTCGTGATGATGGCCGTTCCGGTTGCCGGCGTCGGGTTGTGGTACGTCTGGAGCTGCCGCGGTGCGAGGCGGGGAATGTGGTACTGGCCGGCGTTCGTGGTGATGGGGCTCGTGCCCCTGGTGCCGGTCTTCACCATGCCCCACTTCGCCTACCTTTCATTCGCGGGGTACTCGTTGATGGTCACGGTGATCCTGTT
>CAYMME010000319.1:0-10050 GCA_964391465.1 uncultured Planctomycetales bacterium | reverse complement strand
GAACTGGCTGTGGTGGTGCTTCTGCATCGGTGGGATGGTCACGGTGTTCCTGTTGCGTCTGCCGCGGCGAATTCGGCGGGCGGGGACGGTGATCGTCGTGGGCCTGACCCTGTGGTCGTTCGGGTTGCACCGGGTCGCGTGGCGGGGAGTCTGTCGCACCGAGCAACTCGTGCTGGCCGACGCGCGGGAGAGCGAACCGTCTGCCGCGGTGACCGACGTGGTGTTCATCGATCTTCCGGCCGCGAGCATGTACGCGATGCTGCCGTTGCGCGAAAGCTGGGGCCGTCCCGACCTCGTCGGTCACGCGCTGACGTTCTCGCCCGACCCGCTGAAAATGACGCAGGTTTCCACGATCACCCAGCTCGACGCGCATCGTTTCACGCTCTCGATCGACGGTCCGGGTTATTTCAGCGACCTGTGCAGCCGCATCCTGATGCCGGGCATGCGTCCGGAAGGTACCCCGCGCGCGGGTCTGACCGTTCCGGGCGACCCCTTTGACGTGACCGTGGATGGGGCCGACGGAGATGGCATCCACCGTCTGACGTTCACGTTTCACCGGCCGCTGGCCGCCGAGAGTCTCTGCTTCTTCCGCAGTGGCCCGCACCGGCCGGCGTCGCGCGTGCGTTTCCGGTCCGCCGGCGAGCCGCTCCCCTGGACCGTGCCGCTGCCGGATCCCATGACGCCCGAACAGCGAGCTTGGCAGACCCGCCATGCCGGCGCCCTCGGTGCAAGTCGGAGGCTGTACACCATTCTCGGGATCATGCAGCGAGTCGTCCGCAGCGACGTGTTCCTGACCGGGGGCTAAGGGCCAACGAAGCTGGTCGTGCGTCGGCGTCCGACAGCTTGCGGTGACCGGGTCCGCAGGACCGTGATGCCGGCGCCGGCATTCACATCCGCACATCCGAAAAAAATGGCCATTCTTTGCATCTGCTCCAAAGCGCGGTATACTTCAGTTGTGTCTGGAGCAAGGCGGTAAGTGCTCCGCGCTGCGCAATTCAGCCGAGTTCGCCGACTGCGGTCGCTGTGTATTTTGTCGAACAAGGTGTTGTGGGTGGGACGGCGAAGCTGCGCGCGACTGCCGGGTCGGGCAGCGTGTACGGTGCTTTGATCGTCGCACGGGCCACATGGGAGGTGGGCTATGAAACTGCGCGTTGTCAACAGAGGGCTCTCGGCTGTGGTCTTCGCAGTGACGGCGTTGGTCGTCGCGCCGCCGGCATGGGGCGTGGTCACGTATGACACGGAAATCGTGTCCATGGATCTGACTGGGTCGTCGTCGCTGGGAGCGGTGCGTGTCACCGAGTCTGCGACGAATGCCTCCGCGGGTGAAACGACGGTCACCGATCTGGGTGGGGGTGATTACCACGTCGACAGCTTCTTCGACGTGTTCTTCGAGCTCACGCTCGATGATCTGCCCGGGGCTCCGACCTTCACCGGCAATGCGGACATGACCCTCGACAACCCCGCAAACCCGGTGGAGAACGATGGAGAGGGGGCCGATGTCACGCCGCCGGCGGGCAAGGGCCCGATTCCGCCCGTCGGGGAGACGTACATGGGGCACCCGGTGACGGACCTGATCGACATCGTGATCATCATCGCCAAGCACAGGGTTGACGGCCCCTGGCATGACCCCCTTCTTCCGCCCTTTCCGGTTCTCGAGACGTTTGACTCGACGCTCATACTGGTGCTGGAGGGCAAGGCCGGAGGACAGTTCGATGGTTTCAGCGAGACGGTCGAGCTTTCCGGGCCCACGACGGTCTCCATCCCCGCACCGGGCGCCGCAATGCTGGCGTTGATCGGACTCGGTGCGGTGTGGCGGCTCCGTCGGCGGGGGGCGGCCTGGGGATAGGCGGAGCGGGTCGAAGCTACGATCCTGGTTGGGGTGAGAAGGGATATCGGGTCGCAGGGAGTACTTCCTTGCGGCCCGGTTTGTTGTCGGGTTTCCCTGCCGATTGACCCTGACCGGGGGGCTCCCCTAGAATGCCGCCGCTTCGGGTCATGGTGGCCTTTGGGAGCGGGCGATGCCATTTCAACCTTCAGAGCGTCTGGGGGCTCTACCTCCGTATCTGTTCGTGGAGATCGATCGCAAGCGCCGCGAGGCGGTTGCGGCCGGCAAGGACGTGATCAACCTCGGCATCGGCGACCCGGACAAGCCGACGCCGAAGTTCATCATCGAGCGGATGGCGGACGCCATCGAGGACCCGCAGAACCACCGGTACCCGTTCGATACGGGGGTGCCGGAGTTCCGCCAGGCGGCGGCCGCATCGTTCGAGAGTCGCTACGGTGTCGAAATCGACCCCGACACCGAGTTGATCGCCCTCATCGGTTCGAAGGAGGGCCTCGGTCACCTTCCGCTCGCCGTGGTCAACCCCGGCGACGTAGTCCTCGTGCCGCAGCCCGGGTACCCGGTGTACCAGTCGGCGGCCATCTTCGCGGGCGGTACGCCGTTCTACATGGACATGAGCGAGAGCGCCGGCTGGCTGCCGGACCTGGACGCCGTGCCCCGCGAGGTCCGGGCGAAGGCATCGCTCATGTACCTTAACTACCCGAACAACCCGACGGCCGCGGTGGCCACCGAGGCCTTCTTCGCCAAGGCAGTGGCGTTTGCCCGCGAGCACAACATCGTGATCGCCCAGGACGCGGCCTACGCCGATGTATTCTTCGATCAGCCGCCGGTCTCGATCCTCTCGGTCGACGGGGCTCGCGAGGTGGCGATCGAGTTTCACTCGCTCTCCAAGACGTTCAACATGACCGGCTGGCGGATCGCCTACGCGGTCGGGAACGCCGACATCATCGGCGCCCTGGCTCGCGTCAAGAGCAACCTCGACTCCGGCCAGTTCAATGCGGTTCAGGCCGCGGGCGTCGAGGCCCTGGCCCATCCGGATCACGTGCAGGTCCGGGCCATGACCAATGTCTATCGCGAGCGGCGCGACGCGCTCGTGGCCGGGTTGCAGGAAACCGGCATTCACGTCGACATGCCGCACGCTACGTTCTACGTCTGGGCTCGTTGCCCCGACGGCCTCGACTCGATGCAGTTCGTCACCCGCGTCCTCGAAGAGGCCTCGGTCGTGCTCATTCCCGGGGTCGGGTTCGGCAAGGCCGGCGAGGGCTACTTCCGCGCCGCGCTGACCGTCAAGCTCGAGCGCATCGTCGAGGCCGTCGACCGCATCAAGCGAATCAAGTGGTAGCCGCCTGATTGCGGATTGCGGAATTCGGATTGCGGATTGCGCGCGGGTGCCCCATCCTTCGCGGCTGTATCGCGAAGGGTGGGGGGCGGAACAGATGGGAGCAGGGCTTTCCCGGATCGTATCGCATGCAGTGCAGAAACGGTGGGCAGAGCCCACGCGATGACCACCACACCGCCTACGTGGCACTGGGATCCAACCTCGGCGATCGCCGCGCTGCGCTTGCCGGTGCGCTGGATGCTCTGGATACCCACCCGCAGGTCGAGGTTGTCCGGCGCTCCACGATCATCGAGACCGACCCGGTCGGCGGTCCTCCTGACCAGCCGCAGTACCTCAACGCCGTCGCCCAGCTCTCGACGCACCTGTCGCCCGAAGCACTACATGCTCTGCTCATGCAGATCGAGGCCCGCTTCGGCCGCGAACGCTCCGTGCCCAACGCCCCAAGAACGCTCGACCTCGACCTGCTGCTCTACGACGACCGGTGCATCGATACTGAGAAGCTGACGGTCCCGCACCCACGCATGCACCAGCGCCGCTTCGTCATGGCTCCGCTGGCCGAGGTTGCCCCCGAGGTCCGGCACCCCATTCTCGAGCGAACGGCAGCCCAGATCGCGCAGCGTCTGTAGCCCGCGATCTGCTTGACCCACTCGCTCGCGCTCGGGGCTCGGATCCGTCGTGCTGACGCGGCATGGGCCTCATCGTACGGCCCCCCGGGCGTTTCAGCGTGAATCCGCGCTCACGGCGCGGTAGACTCGTATGATCGTGCTGCGGCGCAGCACCGTTGCGAGACCCGTGAGACTGGGGGACCAGTAGACATGGTGCATGCTTTGCGTTTGGTTCAGTTGTCCGTGCTCGTCCTCCTGCTGGCCTTTCTGACCGCCGGTCCCTGCGGCCCGCCGCCACCGGGGTATACGACCAGGCCCGGCGGCGAGCCAGCCGATTCCACGGATGAGACGACCGACGAGACCACGGACGAGACCACCGACGAAACGGATGAAACGGACGAGACGACCCCGAGTCAGGTGCGGATCGTCGTGCAGGACTTCGGCAACATCGACATCACGCTGTTTCCCACCGAGGCCCCGCTGACCGTCGGTGCGTTCCTCGATATGGTCGACGCGGGCTTCTTCGACAACACGGTCTTCCACCGTGTCGTTGCCGGTTTCGTGATTCAGGCCGGTGCGTTGGACGCCGACGGGAACGCTCTGCCCGACCGTGACACGGTGCCGAACGAGTCCTCGAACGGGTTGTCCAACTTGCAGGGTACGGTGTCGACGGCCTTGCTCTCGGGCCAGCCGGATTCGTTCACTTCGTCGTTCTTCATCAACACGGTCGACAACACGGACCTCGACGCGGCGGGCCACACGGTCTTCGGGATGGTCGCGGTCGGCGCCGACGTCGTCCAGGCCATCGAGGCCGTTCCCGTGACCGGCCAGACGCCGGACGATCCGCCCGTGATCGTCTCGATCTCACGGCTCACGTCGCAGTAGGTGCCATGCCCACCAAGTCGGTCTACTTGATTGCGAACCCGGACAAGCCCCTGGCCGCCCGGACTCTGGACGATTTGCGCAAGTGGATTCCGTCGCGGGCCGAATTGGTGGGGGCCGAGGTGGGGTGCGATCCCCAGCGCGTGCGCGACGCCGCTCCCGACTTCATCATCGTGCTGGGCGGGGACGGTACCGTGCTCGGCGTGGCTCGGGATCTGGGCCGCTCGCAGATCCCGATCATCGGCGTCAACGTCGGCAAGCTCGGGTTCCTGGCCGAGTTCACCGTCGACGAGCTGAAGGAGCATTTCGACCGCATCCTGTCCGAGCCGGAATGGACGGTCGAGCGGATGACGTTCGACGTGGGCGTGAAACGCTCGCCGTCGGAGTTTCCCGCCCGGGCCGTGAACGACTGCGTGATCCAGGCCGGCCCGCCGTTCCGCATGATCGAACTGGCGGTGTACATTGACGGAACGCTGCTGACCCGCGTTCTGGGCGACGGGCTGATCATCGCCACGCCCGGCGGCTCGACGGCACACAACATGTCCGCCGGCGGCCCGATCCTCCAGCCCGGGCTCGATGCCATCGTCATCACACCGATCTGCCCCCATTCGCTTACGTTCCGCCCGATTGCAGTGGAGGCGAGCTGGACGATCCGCGTGGTGGCCGAGGTCGTCAACGAAGGCACCACGGCATCCGTGGACGGTCAGGTGTCGACTTCGTTGCAGGCCGGCGACACGCTCGTCGTCGCCCGCTCCCAAGAGCCGGTCAAGCTGGTGCGCAATTGCGCCTATCCCCCATGGCACACCCTGCTGACCAAGCTGCACTGGGGCACCCGACCGGCGTGACGCTTCGTCCCGGAGTGTCTCGGGCACAACCTATCCTCTCCGAACCGCGCCCGTGAGGAAGCGGGCGCAGACCGTGAAGCTACCTTTGCGGGTGGAGAACGCGGCACGGTAAGCAACCGAGGCTCGGGTCGATGTTGTGTGGTATGCGGATCGCGGTGCGTGCCCGCCTCAAGGGGCCGCCCCGGCCGGCCCCGGCCGCTTCCTCACGGGCGCGGTTCGGAACGGATATGCACCCCCAATCCTGAGCCGTTGCGCTACGCCTGAAGCTCGCGCGTGTCGCGTGCGATCCCGCGTTGGTGGTAGTACCCCACGGCGAAGAACACGACCGCGAAGAGGACGTATCCGGCCGCGATGTTGTAGGCCCGGTAGACCACGCCGCTCTCGGGCTCGGGGGCGAAGAGGAGCCCTCCGGTTTCCGGATCGACGGCGATGATGAACGCGAACGCTGCGACGTTGCCCACGATGTGGTAGGCGTGCATGAGGCCGATCAGCGTGAGCACCGCTCCGGCCAGCGACCAGACGGCCGCGGCCGTGAATCGCCGGTCGATCAGGTTCGCGGCTACTGCGGCCAGGACCATGCACGTCAGGATGTATCCCGGCGAGCCGAGCAGGTGCATGCCGTGCAGCAGGAAGCCGTTGAGGTCCACGTTCTCACTTTCGCGAAGGAGTGCCTCGATCGTGCTGCCGCCGCTCTTCATGAACGCCCCCGCGACGACGGTTGCGCCCCAGGCGGCGATGGCGGGGAACAGTCCCAGCCCGACGGCCGGGGCGTGCTCCGTCGGTGTGGCCTGATAGGCCTGGGCGGTGATGACAATGCCGATCCACAGGACGATGGCGATGCCCGCCTCCATCGGGACGATGCTGTTGATCACCGCGACGGTCCCGGTCAGGCAGATGACGGTCATGAAGAAGCCGTTGAGCGTCGAGTAGCCGGCCCTCGCTCCGAGCCCCTTCCAGCCGGGGTGGCCGATGTAGATCGTCGTCGGGAAGCAACTGCCGAACAGGGCGGCGACGATCGTGCCGACGCCGTTGACGGCCAGCGACGGTCCGGTGGGAAAGCGGTCGCCGCCCGCTTCGGCCGATTCGATATTCTGCAATGACCCGATCACGTTGAACAAACCCATCGGCACGATCACCGAGAGAAACCCGATGAGCTGCCCGCGCGGCATGTCCCGCAGTGCGGCGATGAGCTCTCCGCCGGCGAACGTGGGCAAATACCACCCGTGCTGCTGCCAGGCGGTGCCGATGGCGCCCGCGTCCATCGGGTTGGCCAGCCACCTCTCCGGCAAGGTCCAGGCGAGGATGGTGCCTGCGAGGACCGCCAACAACCCGCCGGGCAGACCCAACGGAAACCGCACGCGCGAGAAGTACGTGATCAGAATGATCGCCATCGGAAGCATGGCCACGAGCGGGCGCTGGAAGATCTGCAATGCGAACGTCATGGCGATGAAGCCGATGGCGATGCCGGCGAGGGTGGCGAGCAGGGCCGCCCGCGGCGTGTGGCGCCGGATGCGCTCGGCCACGAACGCACCGCAGAACTCGATGATGCCTGAGCCCATGCACGCGACCAGCCCCATCTGCCAGGCCGCGTGTGCGCTTTCGGTCTGCCGGTAGACCGGCATCATGACGAAGTAGACGTACACCAGCAGGGACGGCGTGTTGATTCCGTAGGGCAGGGCGGTCACGTCGTCGCGGCCCTCGCGCCGGGCCAGGCGGTGGGCCTGCCACGCATAGAACAGATTGCCGATCAGCAGCGACACGGCCGCCCCGGGCAGGATCCGGGCGAAGATGTACTGCGAGCCGACCTCACCCGACATCCCGCACAGGGCGCCGCAGAGATTGACGATCAGCAACAACTGGACGAGGTTGTCGACGGCCAGCCCGAAGAACCCGTCCAGATCGTGCTTCACGAGCAGCGGATAACGCTTGGACATGCGGTGATTGTCGCGTCGCGGCCGCCGAGTGCAAGAGTGGGTGCCCCGTGTCTTCAGCCCTTGACACGCGGCGCGGGCAAAGCCCGCACAGAGCCGCTTCGCGGCGTGCCGCGAGTCAAGGGTCAGACGCGGGGGACACGATTCACCCGGTTCGGGCGATCCGGCCTTCCGCAATGCAGGCGGGGTGAAGGGAACAAGGCTGGCTCGAGAATCCTTTCTCGCACCAGCGACATTGAGCCCCATGCGGCTTTGACCTATGATCCCGAACCGCTTGCGAACCCGGCCCGGCGGATCCGGCCGGTGCCACTATCTCACGCGAAAACGAGGACCATCATGGCTGATGCAGTTGAGAACGCCGCGCCGGACGGGCCGAAGCTCCTGAGCTGGGGCATGCTGTCACGCCTCTCCGTCCTGAACTTCCTCCAGTTTGCCATCTGGGGGGCGTGGTACTCCGTGTTCGGGGCGTTCATGCTCAGCCAGGGATTCACGGACGCCGACGTCGGCTGGGCCTACGCTCTGCTGCCGCTGGCCTGCATCATCGGCCCGTTCATCGGCGGGCAGATTGCCGACCGGTGGGTCCCAACGCAGATGTTCCTTGCCGGTGCCCACTTGATCGGCGGCATCGCCATGCTGCTGTGCGCATCCGCCTTCGATCAGGGGCGACCGGTTCCGCCCGCCCCGACTGAAAGCGCAGTACTCGCAACTGATGCCACCAGCCAAACGAGCACGCCGAAGGAGGCTACTGCACAGGAAACCAACGCAAGTCAGCCCACCACCCAAATGAGCGACGAAGAGCGGGCCGCACTTGTCGTCGCCAATAAACGTCACGCAAGAACGATGCTCGCGTGGATGCTGGTTTGGTCACTCGTGTACGGCCCCACGTTGGGGCTCGTCAACTCGCTCTGTTTCCATCACCTCCCGAGCGGCGAGAAGGACTTCGGCAAGGTCCGAGTTTGGGGCACGATCGCCTGGATCCTGGTCGGATGGGCCCTGACGTTTTGGCTGAACGTGCGAGATCCGTCGGCGCTGCCCAACGTGCTCAGTTGGGCCACCGGTTTGGTCTCCTGGCTCGGTACGGTCTTCACGGCAGAACCGCAGAACAGCGACTGTCTGCGTTTCGCCGGTTGGCTGTCCATAGTCATGGCTGTGTACTGCCTGACGCTGCCGCACACCCCGCCCGCCAAGAGCGGCGAGAAGCCTTGGGCCTTCGTCGAGGCGTTCAAGCTGCTGAAGGACTGGCACTTCGCGGTGTTCATGGGCATCTCGTTCCTCGTCTCGACCGAGCTCGTCTTCTACTTCGGCCTGACCAGCCCGTTTCTGGTCGATGTCGGGATCGCCGAGGAGAACGTCGCGCTGGTGATGACGCTCGCGCAAGTTGCCGAGATCCTCACGCTCTCGGCCGTCGGCTGGTTCCTGCCCAAGCTGGGGCTTCGATGGTCACTGGCGATCGGCATCATCGCCTGGCCGTTGCGCTACGCGATCTTTGCCAGCGGCGGCCCTGCGTGGCTCATGGTCGCCGCCTTGCCGCTGCACGGCATCTGCTTCGTGTGCTTCTTCGTGGTGGCGTTCATCTACGTCGACAAGGTCGCCCCGCCCGACATCCGAGCGTCGGCCCAGAGCCTGCTGAACTTCGTCCTCTACGGGATCGGCATGTTCCTCGGGGCGAAGTTCTCCGGCTGGGTGAAGGGCTACTTCACGGCGGCGGACGGCGTAACGAACTGGACGGGCGTCTTTCTCGTCCCGGTGGTTATCACGACGATCTGCGCAATTGCGTTCTTTGTCAGCTTCAAGGATCCGAGCGAAGAATCTGAGGCAGCGTAGGGGAACGCACGCCCCCGCGGTCGGCAAGTCGGTCCCGCACGCTTCGCGGTACGGCTGCGATGGGCGGGCCACCCGCGCCCAGGTCGAATGACCAATGACGAGAGAATCACGAAGCCCGACTCACAAAGGTAGTAGTGTCTCAGAGCTGTCGAGGCTTATCTGATCCGAACCGCGCCCGTTAGGAAGCGGCCGCGGCAAGGCGAAGCATTGCCGCTCCCTCACGGTCGCGGTTCGGAAAGAACGCAATCTGCGTGAGACACTACAATAGAGGCGCGGCCGTTTTCGTCATTCGTCATTCTGTTATTGCGCGGGTGCAAAGCCCCCCAAGACGCTGGTTTCCCCCGAATCCTCTTGACGGCGACCCGCACCGGGCATCAGAATCCTGGTAGGGAGGAATTCCTCTTGCTGGCGAGGACTTCCTCGGACCTCCTTGGAGGGTACCGAAAGGAGGAAGCATCTCACAGATTTGACTGTTGTCCAGAGAGCAAGGGCGGTTGCACGCAGGTAGCGTTCCGGCGTGCGACGGTGAGGTCGACGCTCTGCTTGCGGTGCCGCACTCGTCGTTCGCAAGGGCCGGGCGCAACCGGTCGATAACAAGCGAGCAGGGAGTGCGGAAGCATGAAGGGCAATCGGCAAGGGCTCATCTCTCTCCTGAATCTGTTTTCAGTATCGTTTTTGATGCCTGCGGGCGTGCGGGCTCGGCGCGGGGCGTCGTTGGGGCTGACGCTAGCCCAAGTTGCGCAGTTCAGGCAAAAATGGGAATTTTTTAGGGACGTAATCA
>CAYMME010000318.1:0-11036 GCA_964391465.1 uncultured Planctomycetales bacterium | reverse complement strand
CCGCGGCCGCTCCCTCACGGTCGCGGTTCGGATCAGATACGCCTCGGCAACTCTGGGACACAGCACTACTTGCCGAGCGGAAGCAGGTCGACGGTGCGGAAATGGACTTCGCCGCCCTCGGATTGTAGGCCGATCTTGCCTGCGATCACCTCGCAATCGTCGGCCTCGTTGACCTTCTTGCCGTTGATGAGCAACGTCACATCGTCGCCGCGGACGGTAATGTCGTAGCGGTTCCACTGCCCCGGCTCCTTCTCGTTGCCTGCGGCCTTGGGCACCGCGATGATGTCGCCTCCCAGCTTGTGGTCGGGGATCTCCTTCATGCGGGCCGGGTCGCCGGCGATCTTGAAGCCATGGAACCCGTACATGTCACCGGCGTCGCCGCTCTTGAGCTGGGCTTCCATGCACCGGGGCAAGGCCTTGGGCTCGCCCGTGATCCGCATCAGCACGCCGCTGTTGCCCGGGTCGGCGCCCGGTGCCCAGCGCCACTCGACGTTCTGCTTGAAGTTGGTGTAGTCTCCCTTCGTGCTGAGGTAGCCCATCGGTTCGCCCTTGCAGATCAGCAGGCCATCCTTCACGCTCCAGACGTCCTCCATCTTCTTGTCCGGCTCGATGAGGAAGTAGTCCCAACCGCTGAGGTCCTTGCCGTTGAACAGGTGATTGACCTTCATATCCCGGTCCGCGTGCAACCCGGTGCAGCCGACGGTCATAGCAATAGCGGAAACGAGCAGAACGTTGATGACACAGCGCATGACAGTCCTCTTCATGTTCGAGTGGGGCAAGCGACGCAGGCCGTACCGCAACGACCCGCCAGTCCATCGCAACAGGGTACATCATCAAGGCACGCGCCGAAATCCCCTGCGGGGAAGATCCTAGGGCGGCGGCCCCCACAAGCACGGCGATGCCGGCTTTGCCGGCATCCACGCTCCCTCATCCCGACGTACGTCGGGACGTCTCGGTGTGGGGAAACGGTATCGACGGTCGATGCCCGATACGAGGTCAGTGATCGAGCTTCGGCTTGCGCCAGGGGATCAGCATCGGGACGCGGCGTTCGTAGTCGCGGTAGGCCTCACCGAAGGCGCAGACCAGATCGCGCTCCTCGAGCACCGTACCCACGATGATCCAGGCCGTGAATAGTGCGTTGAACAGCAACCGGTCCGCCGTCAGTTCTGGGCATGACCAGATCATCAGCAATACGAAGAAGTAGAGTGGGTGGCGGACCCAGCGGTACGGTCCGCGAACGGTGAACGGCGTCGACGGGGGATCCGTGCCGCGGAGGCGGCCGAGGATCGGTTCGATCCCGAGGGGGTCGAACGGCCCCAGCGCCCGAGCGCCCCACGCGAAACCGACGACCGCCACGAAGTACCCCGCACGTATCAGCCAGCGAAGCATGCCGTCGGGCGACGCCAACGTGTGCATGGAGGGCTGCCAGAAGACAACGAGCGCCAGCAGCACGATGCCGGAGGCCAGCGTGTACACGGCCCCCTCGTAGTGCGACGGAACGAACCTTGCCTCCCACCGGCGGTATGACCGGCGGACCATGCCGCTGTGCTGAACGAAGAACGCCAAGCAAAGGAAAGCGTTCCACACGAGCCCGGCGGCGTCGCTGACGCCCAGGTCCACGAGGCTCAGCGAGCCGACAAAGAGGAACACGGCGAACGCCAGCAGCGAAGACCAACCGACGAGGGCAGTCAGCACGATCATCGCACAGGCGGCAATCCGGGACGGGGAAGACTCCGGTCGGCTTGGGCAATCCGGCGTGGTCAAGATGGCCCCGTCAGGTCGTGCTCGTCGGCGAATCAGCGGGCGTTTCGTCCTGCTGTGCCTCGGCCAGCCTCTTCTGATAGGCCTTCCATCCGGGGCACCACTTCGTGTGCCACCGCCAGATCCGGGCGATGATCGAGTTGGGCTTGCGCTCCGCGTAGGCTCTGAACTTACAGTTCTCGCACGAGTGGACTGCCATCATACCGCCCTTCAGTTCAGTGTGGGCTCGACGACTTCACCCCGGGCCTGGGCCTCGGTGTTCTCGTACGACCCGTAGAACTCCGAATTGCAGTCCAGCCACAATGTGAGACGATGGAAGTCCTCGGGTGAAAGCTTCACGCCGTGGTGGCGATCGTCCATGTACTCGAGCAGCTTGGACGCTCGAGCCCCGAACTGTCCGGCGATGGTCCGCGTGCCGCCGTGAACGCCCGTGTTGATCGCACCGTTCTGCACGTGGAAGTAGAAGCCGTACTTCTCGGCCAGGCTCACGTATGACTGCGTCCAGCCGTGCGACTTCTGAATCGTGCCGGACAGATCGAGCGCCTTCTTCTCCTTGTGGCATGCCACGCAGTTGCGGTCCAGCACCGGTTGGACGAGCCGCACGTAGCTGAACGGGCTCGACCCATCCACGTCGGGTTGGATCTTCGACGGCGTACGCCGCAGGGCCAACGGGAGCTTCCCGGCGTGCTGCGGGGACCGACGTTTGGTTTCGTGGCAGCCCTGGCAGGTCATTTGCTCGCCCGGATGGACGTAGGTGCCCGAGCGCATCGACTGTACGGCGAACCCGCGCTCGTCGAGGGCCTGGAAGTAGACAAGCTTGCCGACGGGTGCTTCGAAGTGCGCGCTGCCGTCGGCCTCGACGGGGACCGTGCCGAGCACGGCGCGGGCGTTTGTCTGCTGCGCGATGCCGATGCGCGGCTGGTTCGGCGGCGGCGTGGTCTTGGGCAGCACCTGGATGATCCGCAACGCTTCGATCCGTGTGCCTTCCGGCCACTCGAAGTCGCTGTCGTACACGTTCATCAGGGAAATCGTGGCCGGGCGGTCCGCTCCGGCCGCTTTCTGCGCCGCGGCCGTTTGCGTCGTACGGTCCGGGATCACCGGCGGCTTCGTTCGCGGCCGCAAGGGAATCGGGCTCATGCTCGGGACCGACGGGTTGCGGTAGAGGAGTTCCTTGTTGCCGTAGCGGTCGATCCAGTAGATGCCATGGTTCTTCGCATGCCGATCGTACGCACAGAGGTAGTCTTCCTCGCTCAGCGGCCAGGCCGTTCCGTACACCATGCACTCGCGGATGGGTCTCTTGTTGCGCTCGGCTTCCGGGAACGGGACTTCCGGCGTCAACCGGACGAGCTGCGACGTGGCCCCGTCATCTTCGGGCCGCGGGTCGATCTGCACGAGCGACCCGAAGGCGTGGCCGTGGTGCGCGGCCGCGGTGGCCACGAACGTCGGCGAACCGGGAATCGCTCGGATGCTCATCTCCATCCACGGACGGCTCTCGCGGCGCTCGGGGTAGTTGCCGTGAAACGAACGCGGGTCGCGCCCGTCCGGGTAGCACGTCCAGATGTGGTGGGCGACGTTCGTGTCACGATCCACGTAGTCCCATCGCGTGTAGGCGATCATCCCGTCGTGCGTAACGCTCGGGTGCCATTCGTGTGTCTCGTGGAAGCTCAGGCAGGTGATGTCGCTGCCGTCGTCGGCCATGGAGTACATCGTGTAGGTCGGGCAGTGCCGGCCGCAACGCAGATACCCACCGCGGCGCTCGGTGACGAATGCGACCCGGCCATTGGGCAGGAAGCACGGATCGAAGTCGTCGGCCGGACCATCGGTCAACTGCAACAGCCCCGTGCCGTCGGCGTTCACCCTGAAGATGTGGAAGCTGTACTCGGGCGCCCACTGATAGGTCTTCTTGGCCTTGCACTCGCTGTAGGCGAACAGGATCGTCTTGCCGTCGTACGACAGCTCGGGCGAGAGGAACGCCCCGCGCGCGAGCTTCTGCCCCTTCAAACGACCGGCCTCGACGACCGAGCTCTCCAGCACGTTGACCAGCTTCGGGTCATCCGAGAGCGGGTCGTGCAGGACGAACAGCCCGCCGCCCGGCTTGGCGTTGCAGCCGTAGTACTGGTCGCACATGTGGTACGGGCCGCCGGGATGGTGCCGCTCGATGAAGAGCAGCTTGTCGATGTCCAGCAGTGGGTTGCAGAATGCGATCCGGCGCACGAGCCGCCGAGCGTCCAGATAGACCTCCTTGCGAGCCGACTCGGGAACGTCCTTCGCTGCCTCGAGTTTCTTCAAGCGCGCATTGAGTTGCTCAAGCTTCACGGCCAGCGGTTCGAGCCGCTTGGCCGTTGCCGCAGACCGAAGCCGCGCGGCAAGCTTGGTACCGCGGCTGATCACCTCGCGGGCATGTTCCAGCGGGAAGGCATCGCCTGAGCCCACCTTCGGCGGCACACCCAGCGTGCCGGGATAGGAGTACGGACCCACGCTCTTCTGATCGGCCGGCTTGTTCAGGGCGATGTTCTTCTGCGGGTCGTCCGTTGCATAGACCTCGACCTCGTCGAGGGCGAACGAGCACCGGCCGGGAACGTGAAGCCGGACGAGCCGAGCGGTGACGTTCTTCTCCTTCAGGTTCACGACCAGCGGCTTCTTCTTCACGCCGAAGAACGTCTCGCCGTTGTGCGCGTAGACCGGCTTGAACTCCGGGCTCTTGGCGTCGTCGGCCACCAGCACGCGGATGTGCCCCGTGCGTGCGGCTCTGCCCGAGTCCGTGCGGTTGAAGATCACGACGCGGTCAAGTCGATGCACCCTGCCGAGGTCGACCTGCCACCACGGATCCTGCTCGCTGCTTGCGGTGTGGAACCCCCACTTGCCGTTCTTGATCCCGTCGCAGCCGCCCGCGGCATCCTCGGCCGTCGTCACACCGCGTACGTTTCGCTCGGCCTCGATCTTTGCCGCCGCGTAGTCCAGGTCGTGATCGACCCAGTCCGCCACGACGAGTTCGGAGAGGCTCGGGGAAGGAACCTCGTTGTCACCCTGACGCCTTCCACCGGCAACCGCGTGCGTCGACGCAACCGCCAGGGCGAGCATCGCCACCGATGTGAATCGTGTCATGGACTTGCTCCGTATCGCGTTGAATCCACGATATAGCCCTGGCAGGCCCGTTGCAAGGAATACGCAACGGCACGCACCACGCCATACACGGTGATCTCGCAGGAGGGGCCTGAACCCCGTGCCGTGGCCGCCGGTTTGACGCACTCCCGCTGTCACTTTATGCTCACGTGTGTCGGCCGCTTGGGACGTTTTCTTGCGAGACGCTATCACCCGTCGACCAATCTGGAGGAGTAACCTTGGCGCGACGCCCTGTTCGTGCAGTCACGTTCGACCTTTGGGATTGCATGTTCGCCGATGATACGGACGAGCCGAAACGCGCTGCAGCCGGCTTGAAGCCGAAGCCCGAGGCTCGGCGCGAGTTGATCCACGGTTGCCTGCAGCGTCACGCCCCAATCGCCAAGGAAGTCGTCGATCTGGCGTACGACGTGACCGACGCGGCCTTCGGCAAGGTCTGGCATGACCAGCACATCACGTGGACGGCACGCGAACGCCTGGAAGTGCTGCTGGCGGGGCTGGGCCGTCAGCTTCCCGAGGCCGAACTGGCCGAGGTCGTCACGCGGCACGAAGAGATGGAGCTGGAGTTTCGGCCGAATGCCGCCCCCGGTGTGCACGACGCCCTGACGACCCTGAAGGGCAAGTACAAGCTGGGCGTGGTCTCCGATGCGATCTTCAGCCCGGGCCGGGCCCTGCGCGAGCTGCTTGCCGGCGAGAAGCTTCTCGATGATTTCGATGCGTTCGCGTTCTCCGACGAGGTCGGGTGTTCCAAGCCGGCTCCGCGAATGTTCGAGGCCGCGGCCGAGCGCCTCGGCGTGCGGCTCGACGAAATCGTCCACGTCGGCGACCGTCCGCACAACGACGTGGGCGGGCCGCACCGCGTGGGAGCCCGAGCAATCCTGCTTACCGTGGTGAAAGATCGCAGGACGGCCGACAGCCCCGCCGACCACACTCCCGACGCCGTCTGCGCCGACTACGCCTCGCTGCCGTCTCTCGTTGAAGCGTTGGACGAACGGTGAACCCGAAGGACCCCGCAATGTCGAACCCGCTGCGTTTCCTGATCATCGAAGGCTACCCCGAGCCGAGCCGTGACGAGTTCAACGAAGTCGGCATGCGTCTGGCGTGGGAACTCTACCGCGACATGCTGCGGACGTATGTGCCCGACGCGGAGTTTGACGTGTGGTTCGCAAGCGACGAGCCGGAGCAAGCGCCCGCCGACCCAACGCGGTACACGGGGATCCTATGGCCGGGGTGCAATCTCACGGTCTACCACGACGATGATCCGCGAGTCACCAGCCAAGTCGAACTCGTCCGGCGCGCCTATAAGGCCGGCGTTCCGCAGTTCGGCACGTGCTGGGGAATCCAGATCGCGGTGTACGCGGCCGGCGGCACCGTCGCCCCGAACCCGAAGGGCCGGGAGATGGGTATCGGGCGCAAGATGCGGCTGAACGATGCGGGACGTGCTCACCCGATGTTCGCGGGCAAGCCGCCGATCTACAGCCACTTCGTCAGCCACGACGACGAGGTGCAGAAGCTGCCGCCCGGCGCAACGGTGCTCGCAGGGAACGACTTCAGTCACGTGCAGGCAGTCGAGGTCAAGCACGCCAACGGGATCTTCTGGGGCATCCAGTACCACCCGGAGTACGACCTGCACGAAATGGCGCGGCTCATCGTCGCAAGAGAAGAGAAGCTCGTGCGAGGGGGGCTGTTCATCGACCATGACGACCTGGTTCGATACGTCGACCGTCTCGAAGCCCTGGCCGCGGATCCCGAACGCAAGGATCTGCGTTGGCAACTGGGCATCGACGACGACATCCTCGCCGACGAGATCCGCCAGTGCGAGTTCATCAACTGGCTGAGATCCCAAGTCAAGGCCCCGGGAATCGCGGTTTCCTCCGCGTAGCGTGTCCGGACACTCAACTCCACGCAAACCGAGAACCGAAGCGTGGCTGCGAGACGGCGGCGATTTCGCTTGCGGCCGATGGTTTTGTTGCGCAGGGGCGGTAGAATCTCGGCGATCGATTGACGGGACGGTGGTACTCGGTGAGCGATAAGTGGGGTGGACTTGCGATGAGGCGCTTCAGATCCAGCTTGGCGACGGTACTCGCAACCTGTTGCGTGGCAGCCGCGTGCAGCGGGTGCGCGCCGTCGGAGCAGCAACTGCCCGCGCGATCCGGCTGCGGGTCGGCGGCGATCGCGTGCTATGACGAGTATGCAAACCGGTCGGCAGGCCTGACGAACTACCGCCCGACGAGTCGATGGCAACGCACCAACCTCACGTGGCGCCTGGTCAACCCGCTTCCCCAACTCGACGTGCAGCAGCAGATCGACGCGGTCGAGCGTGCGCTCGCCCTGTGGGCCGCCGTCTCGAAGCTGCGGTTCCAGCGGGCCGACGCCGACGCCGACATCACGATCAGCTTCGAAAGCGGTGCCCACGGAGACCCCTTCCCGTTCCTGGGTGACGGAAGCGTCCTGGCCCACGCGTTCTTCCCCGGCTCGCAACGACCCGGGGACGTCCATCTGTGTGCGGACGAGAACTGGGCCCTGGCCGCCGCCGCGGGGCAATTCGATTTGTTCACCGTCGCCCTGCACGAAACCGGTCATGCTCTGGGGCTCGAGCACAGTCAGGTGGAAGGCGCGGTCATGGCCGCGGGGTACCCGGCCGGGGGCCTCACTGCGTTGGCACAGGATGACATCCGCGCCGTGCAGGCGCTGTACGGCAGCGAGGACGGCCGGCGACCGCCCCTGGCCGCACCCCGGCCCGGGCAGTTCGGCACGCCGCCGGACTTGCTCACCCAGGGGGATCCCGACACCGACGGCGATGGCGTACCGGACCCGATGGAGGTCTTCGTGTTCGGCACCGATCCGTTCGAAGCGGACACGGACGGCGACGGCACGAACGACTACACGGAAATCTTCGTTGCGGGCACGCCCGCGGATGTCGACCGGATGGGCGAGGTCGACACTGACGACGACGGCGTGCCCGACAAGCTGGAGCGAGAGAAGGGAACGGACCCGAACCGGAAGGACACGGACGGGGACGGGTTGTCGGATGAGGAGGAGCTGTTCTTCTACGGCACCGACGCCCTCGACCCCGACTCCGACGACGACGGCGTGTTGGACGCGGTCGAGGTCTTCACGGCAGACACCGACCCCTTCAATGCGGACTCGGATTTCGACGGGGTCGCGGACGGCGCTGACGGCAATCCGCTCGAGCCGCGGGACAGCGACGACGACAGTCTGCCGGACGGGGCCGAAGCCAACTTCCACGGCACGGACCCGAACAACCCGGACACCGACGGCGACGGCATCACGGACGGCGACGAGGTCATCTTCCTCGGAACGGACCCGTTGGTCCCGGACGAGTTCAACGAATCCGCGTTCACGGACAGCGACGACGACGGCCTGCCGGATGTCGTCGAGACGCTCGAGTTCGGGACGCACCCGGAGAACCCGGATACCGACGGCGATGGGCTGCTCGACGGAGATGAAGTCTTCGAGTTCACGGACCCGCTCAAGGCCGACACCGACGGCGACGGCGTGTCGGATCGAGCGGAGATCAAGAACTTCGACACGGATCCGAACGACCGTGACAGCGATGGCGACGGCGTGTGGGACGGGAAGGAGATCCATGACTTCTTCACGGACCCGAATGACCCGGACACGGACGGAGACGACGTTCCGGACGGGGACGAGTTGATCGTGTATCACACCGATCCGCTGCTCGCGGATACCGACGGTGACGGCGTACCGGACGGCGAGGAGATCCTGGCCGGGACGAATCCACTGGCATCAGCCACGACCGCTCTGCACAGCACGACGAGCAGCGGTTGAGTGAAGGCATCGACCTACCGGGGCTCGACCCCGACGCGGCTGAAGGAAGTGCACGACGTTCCGTCGTTTTCGGCATCGCCCACGGAATCACTCGGCATAAGACATCGAGGTAACCGGATGACTCATCGTGAACGTGTGACGGCGGCCATCCGTCATCAACAACCCGACCGGATTCCCGTCGACTTGGGCGGCATGGCTTCGACCGGAATCATGGCTTCCACCTACGCGGCACTCAAGCACCATCTGGGCATCAGTGCCGGCGATGTTCTGGTTTTCGATACGATGCAGCAACTGGCGCTGGTCGAGGAGCCCGTTCGACAGAAGTTCGGCTGTGACGTGGTCATCCTCGACAGCGCGACACTGGCGGGATGGAAAGAGTACAGGCTGCACGACGGGACGCCCGCCAAGGTGCGTGCCGATGTCCGCATGGAGCCGGACGGTAGCGGCGGCGACTACGGCCTGGATGCTTCCGGACGCCGCGTCTCGCACCGGCCGGCAACAAGCTACTACTTCGACTCGATCTACTCCCCGCTGGAACACGCTTCCACCGAAGCGGAGCTCGATGCGCACGCGTGGCCGGTGCTCACCGACGAGACGCTCACCAAGCTCCAGGCGGAAGCGCAGCGCCTGTCTCGCGAGACCGACTATGCCATTCTCGGTCCGTTCGGCGGGGCATTCCTCGAAGCCGGCCAGGGCCTGCGCGGCTGGGTGAACTTCATGATGGACCTCGCCGGCGATCGCGCATTCGCCGAGGCACTACTCGACCGAATGCTCGACAATTATCTCGATAACGTGGAGCTCTATCTGGAGGCGGTCGGCGACCGTATTCAACTCATCCAATTGGGAGGGGACCTCGGCACACAGGAGAACACGCAGATCGCTCCCGAGCTGTACTACGAAATGATCCAGCCGCGGCAGAAAGCCCTATGGGGCCGCATCCATGAGCTCGCGCCGGAGGTCGCGGTGTTCCTCCATTCGTGCGGGGCCATCTATGAACTCATTCCCGGTATCATCGACGCCGGCTGTGACGTGCTGAACCCGGTGCAGATCAGCGCCAAGGGAATGGACCCCGCGCGGCTGAAGCAGGAGTTCGGCAACGACTTGTGCTTCTGGGGCGGCGGCTGTGATACGCAAAGCGTGCTCCCTTTCGGCACGCCGGAGGAGGTCTACGAGCACACCCGGCAGAACATCGAAGTTTTCAAGACCGGCGGCGGCTTTGTCTTCTGCCAAGTGCACAACATCCAGCACGGCGTCCCGCCACACAACATCGTCGCAATGTATGAGGCGGTACGGGATCACTGGGACTACTGAGCGAGCTTCGGGTGGTCGAGTTGTTCCGGTCGCAGCGGGTGCCCGGCGTCAGAGTTGACAAGCGCCCTGTGTCTCGAGACCTGATCGCTCTGACGCGGTTGCCCGCGCCCGAGTCATGACGAACAACTGCACGGCAATCCCCGCGAGGAGAATCCCCACACAGAGCCAGTAGGGCATTCGGTGCGAAGGGATGTACCACATCAGCCCGGCCGTAGCCAACATGCCGCTCGCGAAACCGAAGCACAGCACCGCCTCGTGACGTCCACTCTGGCCCGCCCGCGCGGTCTGCCCGTGCAGCGAGTAGTAGATGCTCGAGAAGTACGCCACGCCGCTGCCGACACCGTACAGCAGAGCGCCCGCGGCAAGGACCGCGCCCGGCGTGCTCACGGCAAAGAGCAGGCATCCTACGACTGCCGAGGCCTGACTGAATAGCAGATACCGATACCGGTAGTGCCAGAAGGGGTACCGCCCCATGACGACGAACATGAGGAGCATCGAGACACCGATGGCGGCCAGGATGGTGCCCGCCTCGCTGCCGCTGAGTCCCAGCCCGCCCTCGGCGGCAGGCAACTTCGCAAACCTGGGGAAGATGCCGCGCAGAATCGGGGCGGCAGCGCAGATCGCACCGTTGGCCGTCCATGCCGATACGAGGAACGCTCGGCGAAGCGAAGGCTCGACGCCGACCGCATCGTGGTCCACCTCGGTCGAGGGTGAGGAATGGTGCCCGTCGTGCGCCTTCTCTCGGCGCGATCCACCCGCGAAGAGAATCAGCAACAGCGCAGCGAACGCAGCGGCCACGTAGAACGGAGCCCGGACCCAGAGGTCGCTCAGGCATCCGCCAATCACCGGCCCCGACAACAACGCGGCGGAAATCACGATCCCGAACACACCCAGCCGCCGGGCCATCTCCCGACCCTCCGCGCCGTCGGTGATCCGGGCCTCGAGACTCGGCCAGTACATGCCCAGGAGACACGCAAGGACGGTCATCACCACGAACAACTGCCACCACGTGCCGACGACCCCGAAGAACG
>CAYMME010000317.1:0-11059 GCA_964391465.1 uncultured Planctomycetales bacterium | reverse complement strand
CCGCCGCCAAGTGTCCCTTCGCTCGAAAACGAGGGGGTTTTTACGAAGGGATCTTACTTGCCAGAGAGAGTTCCTTGAATCCGAAGAATCGCTGATTGTCCACCTCGGGACGCTCGTCCTCGTACGCGTCGAAATCGAGGCGCAGAGGCAACTTCCCGTTACCGCTGCTCCACGTGGACATCAGCGACGACTGACCCTTGTACCGGATGCCGACATACCACCATGTGCTGCCCTCGAACTCGAGGACGCAAGGCACGTAGGTCGGATTCGCCGCGCCTACGAGGACGCCGCCGGGACCGACATCGATGCCATCCTCGGGAGGAGGAGACGCCGTGCCATCGGGAGGCTCGCCGAGAAAACCCTCCATGCCCTCAGGGATGCACGCCAGTCCCTCGTCAACCGCCGTGCAGACGCCGGCCAGGCTCATCGGGCCCATCGCCGCCGTGCACGGATCGCCTTCCTGCATGCCGGCACACGCATCAATCATCTCTGTAGGAAGTGCGCCGCCCTCCGGCATGGCGCCACCACCTCCGCCCATGAAACCACCCGCCCCACCCATCGCGCCAGGTTCGCCATACAGTGCGACCATCTCATCCTGCATGGCCTGCCAGTCTGCGGGTGCGATCGTGATATCCAGTCGATTCACCTTGCCGTCGGCGAATACGACGTCGTACCTGGGTGTCGCATCGTTGCTGTGCGTGTCGTCCGTCCAGCCCACGGGACGCCCGAGATCGTTCAGTGATGGCTCGGTTCGTCCTGCTGTGTCGGCCGGCGACGTCGGGTCATCCGGCGAACCTGCCGGCAAGGGTTCGGTTGGCACCGCAACGTCGCACCGCAACTGCAGAAAACTCGAGAAGGAAACCACTCCGATGGCAATCGAACTCCGACTGATCATGGTCTCTCTCCTCTGCGTGCGCATTGTGATTCCTCCGTTCTGCCGGCTCACGTCGAGGCCGGGCGCTCTCGGTAACAAACCACAGCACACGCTCGCGGTTGGGATGACCGATCGTTCGTCCTCACTCTGGATCGAACGAGCGGTTCGCTGCGGTGGGCGAGCAGCAGTCCACTCGTGCTGTATTTGATTTTCGCGAGGAGTGTGTAAGGCGTCAGTAAGTCCTGAGTAAAGTTATGTAAAACGCATCTTTACATTACTTTACATTGGGCGGTGTGCCCGAACCGCAGATCGTGGTTTGCCGCGCAAAGAGAAAGCAGCAGACGCCGTACCGCAGCGCCTGCTGCATGGATAGGACCCCCACTCGTCTCGCCGCGAAGTGGCCTTTCCGGCGCTTCCGTCGCGGCATCACGCCAGGACGTTCAGAGACGAGAATCTACTGAGAAGCTGCGAGATGCCATCGCCGTCATCTTCTTCCAGCATACCCAGTTGCGAGAACATGGAGCCCATCTTGGGCGGAGCCATGGCCTCCTCGAATGCGTCCGCGTCGAGGTCGTTTTCCTCGAGAACGCTCCGAACCGCGTCTTTGACGGCTTGTCGCCCCTCACGAGGGTTACTCGCTGCGCCCTGCTCCTCACGCGCAGCGGTAATCGCCGCCCGGATCTGTTCCATCAGATCCGCGGTGCCCTCCTCATCCAAGCCCGCAGCCTCCGCCGCGGATTCGAACTTGGCCTCGAACTCCGCTTTCATCGCCTCGCCGGGGCCACCACCCTGCATTCCGGGGAACCCGCCCATTCCTCGCATTCCGCCGGCCCTCATGCCGGCCATTCCGCCACCAGACCCTTTGAGCTGCTGAAGCTGGAGGAGCTGGGCCATATCCATACCGGATGTACCGAAGCCCGCGATGCCTGCAATGCTCGACATGCTCGCCCCCTTTCGCAAAAAGGTGGCCTGAGAAACAACACCGGGACGCTCCGAGGGCCCAATGATCTCCTCGGCCCGGCTGACATGGCCGTATCGACCGGATAACCCCCCTTCGATCGCCTCGTTTGCGCAGCCTTTACACTCCTTTACAGTCGGGTGACGCACACGCGATCACGAAGGCGGTATCCTGGACGGCGAGCTCGCAGGTGGCACCATGACCTGCGAACACCTCAGGGCGAGATGCCGAGACAAACCAACTCTCGGCCTGGTTGAGTTGCAGGTGAGTGTTGCTCATGCCGATCACCGACCCGCGCACGCAGCGCACATTGCTTGTGGCTGCCGGAATCGTGTGCCTTGCGATCATGGGGGCCTGGGGATTGTCTTCGTGGACGACCGAATCCGACGCGACGGACACGACGGCCACACTCCCTGAAGAACTGTCCGTGAAGTCGCTCGAAGGTAAATCGTCGGATCCCGGCACGTTGATGGAGCATCTGCGCAACACCGTCCAGCGCGATGCTCTGACGGAAGAGCAGCATCGAGCGCTGCGTGCCAACGTCAGGAAGGCAATGCACGCGCACATGAAGAAGCGGAGCGACGAGTACGTCGACGCCGGCGAGAGTGAACGACAGGCGGTGCTCGATCGGCACCTTGACGAGATGCAGGCGCAGATGAAGGCGATGCGACAGCATCGAGCTTCCTGGGAGCGGGCGAATCGTGTCCAAGCGAATGGCGGCACCGGCGGCAGCGACACGGCCGGTCCCCGTCCGGGCGACATGCCCCGTCCCCCTCCGGGTGGCGGATTCGGACAGCTCACACAGCAGGAACGCAAGGCGCGGTCAGAATCCCGCAGCCCCGACGAAATGGCCAGGGCCATGGCCTACTTCACGGCCATGCGAAAACGAGCCAAGGAGCGAGGTATCGAGTTGCCCACTGGCCCCCCCGGTCCCGGCGGCCCTCCTCCGCCCGGCGGCGGTCCCCCAGGATGACGGCGCTGGGCGGAACACCGGAATCGTTCCTACAGGAGTCCGCGACGCGCACTACTTCTTCGCGGGCGGCTGGGTGACGAGCTTCACGAGCGCCTCGCGGACGCGCGTGATCTGCTCGGGCGTAACGGTCAGGTAGCGGTGGAGGCCCGCGGCGTCCTTGGTGAACTCGGTGCGTCCGTCGTCGTTCACCGTGATTCGCCCGGCCGAGGACAGGCCGAAGTAGCCCCGGTCGGGTCGGACGGCGTAGAGGGCCGACGTGAGGTCCCAACACTGGCGATCGTAGGGCATCTTCATGTAGAGCTCGTAGCCCTCCTTGATCGGGTGGTTCTTCACGTAGCCGAAGTCGTTCATGATGCTCTTGGCCGGATAGCGAATCGCGGTGCCGATCTCGTATCCGCTCGCGACGATCGGCGTCGGCCACTTCGCATAGACGTTTCGCGCCGCGGGGATGTCCACGCGCACGTTGTACTCCGGCTTGCGCGGTCCGCCGTACGCCCCGGCCATGATCGACAGCAGCCGGGCCTTCTTCGCCACCAACGCCCGTCCGTCGAGCCGCGAGACCGCGTCCGGCTTCGAGTCGAGCAGCCGTGAGATGTTCGTGGAGAACCCGACGACGACGAACACGACCGACTTGTCGTCCGGGTGTTCGGCGAGCAGCTTGCGCAACACGGAGACGGCCTCCGGCGCATCCTCGCCGCGGGTCAGATCGTGTGGATAGACGGACTTCCCGTCAACCCGCCTCGTGGCAGTCGTCTTGGTGTACTTGGAGTCTTTCGGCGTCTTGCCCTTTCGCACGACGCCGATGGGCACGTCGGGCCGGCCGTAGAAGGTGTTGTACGCGTCGACACACGGTGCCGACCACGTGTTGTCCTTGGTGATCGTCACCCCCAGCAACCGAGCCTCTCCGGAACTCTCCAGACTGTGAAGGACGGCCAGGGCCAGCGCGTCATCGATATCGTTGCCCATATCGGTATCGTAGATGACCGGCACGGGCTTGCTCGTCCCGGCATCCGCCGCCAACAAAGGCAACGCACAAACACCAACCTGCAAGGCAATCACGGCATACGTGTACATACCCACTCCTTTCAATAAGCGCTGCATCGCTGATTCCTCATCCGCCACCCGTCTGCAAATGTCGAATGCCCAATGACGAATGCCGAAAGAATGACGAAGCCCCAATGACGAACGCAGAGACGCGGCCATTCTCGTCATACCGTCAGCCCCTCAGTCCCTGCGTCCCTACGTCCCTATTCCTACAGTATGAACTTCGACAGATCCTCGTCCTTGGACAGGTCCGCCAGCTTCTCTTCAACCATGTCGGCCGTGACGCTAACGCTCTGGCCGGACAGATCGGGGGCATTGAACGAAAGCTCTTCGAGGAGCTTCTCCATAACCGTGTAGAGCCGGCGGGCCCCGATGTTCTGGGCCGCCCGGTTGACCTCGAAGGCGATCCGGGCCATGGCCGCGACGGCCTGCTTCTTGAACCGGAGCTTGACGCCCTCGGTGGCCATGAGGGCGATCTGCTGCTTGGTCAGCGCGTTCTCGGGTTCGGTGAGGATGCGAACGAAGTCCGCCTCGTCAAGGTCGCTCAGCTCGACGCGAATGGGGAACCGCCCCTGGAGCTCGGGCATCAGGTCGGACGGCTTGGCCCCGTGGAACGCGCCCGCGGCAATGAAGAGAATGTGGTCGGTCTTCACGGCCCCGTGCCGCGTCATGACCGTCGAGCCCTCGACGATGGGCAGCAGATCGCGCTGCACCCCCTGACGCGAGACGTCCGGGCTGTGGGCTGCCTCCGGACCGCAGACCTTGTCCAGCTCGTCGACGAACACCACGCCGCTGTTCTCGGTTCGACGGATCGCCAGCTCCATGACCTTCTCGCGGTCGATCAACTGATCGCATTCGTCCTGGAAGATGACCTTGCGAGCCTGGCGAACCGGCAGCCGCTTGCGCTTCGGCTGCGAAGGCAGGATGCGGTCCATCATCCCCTGCAGGTCGGTCTCCATCTGCTCGAGCCCGACCCCCGCGAAGACCGAGACGGGAGCCGCCTTCTCCTCGGTGGTCAGCTCGACCTCCCGGTCGTCGAGTTCCCCGTCCTTCAGTTGCCGGCGCAGCTTCTCGCGCGAACGATGCCGACGGTCGGCGGCGTCCGTGTCTTCCTCCCCATCGACGCCGGACGCCGGAGCGGGCATCACGAGGTCGAGCAACCGCTCTTCGGTACGTCGCTCGGCCTCGGCCCGAACGACCTCGGTCTGCTCGTTGCGAACCATGTGGATGGCCAGGTCGAGCAGGTCGCGAATCATGCTCTCCACGTCGCGCCCGTGGTAGCCGACCTCGGTGTACTTGGTGGCCTCGACCTTGATGAACGGGGCGTTGACCAGGTTGGCCAGACGCCGGGCGATCTCCGTCTTCCCGACGCCCGTGGGTCCGATCATGATGATGTTCTTCGGCCCGACTTCCTCGCGCAGCGCGTCGGGAAGCTGCTGACGCCGCCACCGGTTGCGAATGGCGATCGCCACCGCCCGCTTCGCGTCGTCTTGTCCGATGATGAAACGGTCGAGTTGCTCGACCACCTGCGTGGGCGTCAGCTCTTTCGCCGGCGCGTTCTGTTCAGTTGGGGCATTCGTCATGACCCCGTGCTTGTAATGCAGGGGCCTCGCTTTGACAAGATCGCGCCGCGAGGCACCGCGGGAGAGATCCGGGATGAAGATCGGCAAACTGTTTGCCTGCGCGAGACGACGCGCCATGAGGCAATCCGAACCGCGCCCGTGAGGAAGCGGGCCGGCCAGGATTTGCCCTCCGACCACGATCGCCCCGTCAGCAGCGGCAGACGGCCGGCCCAGCGGGCCACCGGTCATCGCACGCCACGCTCGCCCATCTCAAAGGACCGCGACGCTGCCCGTCGCACACATGCTCAACGGCCGCCCGACTTGATTCGGGTTTCAGACGGTTCCTTGGCTGTGACGGGCCGGCTGCGCTGGCTTGGCCGCTTCCTCACGGGCGCGGTTCGGATCAGGGAGATGTCGACATATCGCGTATGTGCGGCGCATCCACATTGCACGGGCAGAAAAAGAAAAGCGACCCGAACGGTGTCCGGGTCGCTTCGTGGGCTGTCACGTCCTATCCGTAGGAATCTGCGTGAGGATCGCCGTCACGCCGCGGCGCGACGGGGTCCTCGTGTCGTTCGTGTCCCCGGTCCCTCGCGCTAGCTCGGGAAACTGAAGGGACGACCGTTGCGCTGCTTCGGTGCGGTCGCAACGAGGTACCGCCCGGTCTTGCTCTGAATGACGCCCTTGATGGTCGTCTTGCCGTACTTGCCCTGGAGGGCCTGCTGGCACGCGGTCGGCGTGCCGCACTGCTTGGCCGCCTTGGTGATCCGGGCAATCTTGCTTCCGGCAAGCTCGTGAACGACGGCGCCCTGGTTGACCCAGTTCGCCCACCGCGTCAGGGTCGTGGCGCTCGGCCGACCGGCCTTCGCCTTGCCCTGCGTCTGGTTCATGAGTTGCTGGAAGGACTTGATCTTCTGGCCACACTGCTGCTTGAACGGTGCGTAGCTCGTGCTGGTGCCGGTGCGACGCGCGGCGGTCGAAGTGCTGCGACGCGTGGTCTTCGAACTCGTGCCCCGCGAGGCGCTGGTGTTGGTCCGACGCGAAGACGTGCTTCGCGACGCCCCACCCCAACGCGGCGACCGGGACTTGCCGGTCGTGCTCTTCTTCGAACTCGTGGTGCTTCGGGACTGACCGGCCGAGCTGCGACTCGTCCGACTCGACGTGGAGCGGCTCGTCCGGCTCGTCGAACGCGTCGACGAGGTGCGGCGAGCACTGGCGCTCCGGTTACTACTTCTTGCATATGCCATCAGCTTGTCTCCGTATTGCGTGTTGCTTGTTGGACGTGATGGAACCCGTAAGCTTTCGCCTGTACTTTCAATGGGAAAAACCCATCATTGCGGCAGCTATCGGCAAGCGACGGGCGCGTCTTAATAAGAATGCGAGCAATCGTCTAAGGAAAGCGCGATCGCGGAGCGAGGTCGTTGCACGATTACCACAGCACCGAACCGCACGAATCGCAGCGCGTCCGATACTATCGCGCGGATCAGCCGGATCCGTACGTCATTGGAGCAACCGGGCGAGCACTTCGGGATCGACAACGGGCGCCTTGCACGTGTAGTTCTCACACACGTACGCGGCAGGCTTGCCGTCCTTCATCGTCTTGTGCGCTAGAAGCGGGATGCGTTTGGCCAGTGCATCGGCCTCGGGCGAGGCGGGGTCGATCAGGGCCACGACCTTGTTGGGCAGGTGCTGTTCGTAGACGCTGCGGACGAGCGCCTGCGTGGCCGGGTCCTGCGGTCGTCCCACGATGGCGATCTCCTTGGGCGTGCTCACCGCGAAATCGACCGCACAGAGCAGTCGCTCGGCCATGCTCGCCCCTTGCTTCACGGTGTCGTGAAACGCACGGAAGATCGAGTCGGCCTTCTCGCGCAGGTCCTTTCGGTCCAGGAGGATCGCCAGCCGCAGCAGGTTCATGGCCTGGACGCTGTTGCCCGACGGTGTCGCCCCGTCACCGGGGTCCTTGGTGCGAGTCAGCAGAGCCTCATGATCGTCGGCCGTGTAGAAGAACGCGCCGTCCTTCTCGTCGAAGTAGTGCTCGATGAGCACGTCGTTGAGAGCCGCGGCCTCGTCGAGCCACCGGCGATCGAACGTGGTCTCGTACAGGTTGAGCAACGCCTCGATGAGGTTGGCGTAGTCGTCCAGGTACGCCATCAGGTGGGCGGTGCCCGCACGATAGCTCCGCAGCAACCGACCGTCCTCGCGCAGCCTGGTCAGCACGAACTCGGCCGCCCGGACGGCCGCGTCGCGGTACTTCTCGTCGTCCAGCACCCGGTAGCCCCGGGCCAATGACGCGATCATGAGCCCGTTCCACGAGGTCAGGACCTTGTCGTCGAGCCCGGGCGGTACGCGCCGGCCCCGGACGGCCAGCAGCTTCGTCCGCATCACCCCGAGCCGCTCGGCCAGCACCTCCTCGTCGACCTCGTGCAGCTTGGCGACGACACTCAGCGGCCGCGTGACGTGCAGGATGTTTATCGGGCCCGGCGGAGCATGACCGGTAGCATCCTGCCAATTGCCGTCTTCCTCGACGGCGTAGTACGCCGCAAAGAGCTTCGCGTCGT
Organism: uncultured Planctomycetales bacterium; assembly: GCA_964391465.1. Lineage (GTDB taxonomy): Bacteria > Planctomycetota > Phycisphaerae > UBA1845 > CAYMME01 > CAYMME01. The sequence continues at coordinate 3,090 of CAYMME010000317.1, read as the reverse complement.
CCGCCCCGAGCACCTCGCGAATCTCCTCGAGCGTCCACACGTAGAACTTGCCCTCCCGGCCTTCGCTGTCGGCGTCGCGCGTCGAGTAGAAGCCGCCCTCCGGCGATTGCAGGTCGGCCAGGCAGTAGTCGAAGATCTCGCGGGCGATGCGGGCGTACAGCGGGCGCTTCGTCAACTGGTACGCGTCGAGGTAGATGTCGCTCACCAGCCCCTGGTCGTACAGCATCTTCTCGAAGTGCGGGAGGAACCACTGCACGTCGGTACTGTATCGATGGATCCCGCCGCCGAGTTGGTCGTACACGCCGCCATACGCCATTTTCTCCAACGTCGTCTCGACGACCTCGCGATAGAGCGGGTTGTCCGTGTGGCGATGCGCCCGCAGCAGCAGGTCCATCGCCATCGACGGCGGGAACTTGTTGGTGCCGCCGCCGCTGATGCCGCCCTGCTGCCGGTCGAACAACTGCGCGATCCGCTCGGTGTTGCGAGCCACCATCTTGACGGTGATCGTCTCGTCGCCCGCCTTGGGGGCCGCGGACCACGACCGCAGGTAGTCGGTCAGCTTCTCGGCGTTGTCGAGAACTTTCGCACGATCAGTCTTCCAGAGCCGAGCGATCTGCGTGCACACGTCGGTGAAGCCGGGGCGCCCGTGCATGCTTCGCGGCGGGAAGTACGTGCCGCAGAAGAACGGCTCGAGCTTCGGCGTCATGAAGACGCTCATCGGCCAGCCGCCGCCGCCTGTCATCACCATCGTTGCCTGCATGTAGATCTCGTCGATGTCGGGCCGCTCCTCGCGATCGACCTTGATGCAGACGAAGTGCTCGTTGAGGATCGCCGCGATCTCCTCGTCCTCGAAGCTCTCGTGGGCCATCACGTGGCACCAGTGGCACGCGGCGTAGCCGATGCTCAGGAAGATGGGCTTGTCCTCCTTGACCGCCCGGGCGATCGCCTCCGGGCCCCACTCGTACCAATCCACCGGGTTGTGGGCGTGCTGAAGCAGGTAGGGGCTGGTGGCGTCAACGAGTCTGTTGGTGTGCGTGGCTTGCGTGGTTGTCGCGTTCACGGGAGCATTCCTCGGCGTCTGGGCCGGAGCCGGGTTCGCGTCGCATCCGATCGAACCGGCCCAGAGGAGCAGTATCGCGAGTGTGGGTCGGCCGTGCGACCGTGTTGATCTCATGGCAAGGTTCCGGCGCACTCGAATCATCGTGATTGATCCCGCCCGGTGAACGGAATATAGTTGCGGTAGGACCGGCGTGCGAACCACGGCATGCAAGCTCTGGCGATTCGATTGGGCGGCAGCCGACCATGAAGTCATTTCAGTTCACGGTGGTGATCGAGCGGGATGAGGACGGTCGTTACGTAGCAATCTGCCCCGCCCTGGCAGGCTGTTACACGGAAGGCGACACCGAGCAAGAGGCTCGCGATCTGATCGCCGACGCCATCCGACTCCACGTCGAAGACCGCCTGGCACGCGGCGAACCGATCAACGAAGAGGTCGGCGTCTCTACGGTAAGCGTTGCCGTATGAGCAGACGGCTCCCCGCACTGTCCTCCCGCCAGCTCATCCGGGTACTCGAGCTGGTGCGAGAATCCTCTCTCGCACCTACCCGCGCGGGAATCCTCTCCCACGTGCCGGCACGTAGTATCCCGAGCAAGGCAACAATCGGCCCCACATAGAGCGTACATGAATGTTGACCCTACGGAAACTTGCTGATGCCAATCGTTGACGACAATCGGCTGAAGGGCAATCACGGCGCGGCCGTGGTTGCGGCACGGCTCAGCAGCGAGTGCCTCGTTCGCCCCGTCACCGCGGACACGGACGTAGGGGTGGATCTCTACTGCGAAACCATCGCCGAGGACAGGCCCTTCCTTCATTTCTGGGTTCAAGTCAAAGCTGGGAAGCAAGTCAGAGTCCTCGCCGACGAGAAGATGGCCTCGTGTAGTTTCGAGGACGACAAGCTCAGGTACTGGAAGCGGCAACCGGTTCCGGTTTTTGCGATGCTGGTGCCCGAACCGTCGCCTCCCGAGGTTGAACCCGCGGTCTATGTAATCAACGTGACGAGGCGACTCTTGTTCCAGCCGGGAGGCTCCGGCGGAACGCTCCGGTCCGACGAATGTTGGGCACCAGGGGATCCGAGGGTGGTTCAGGAGTTCCTGTCGAATGTGGTGCCACGTACGACGGCCGAGATGCAGTGCATGCGAGGCGTGGTTGAGCCGGCTGAGACGCCCACGCCGGACTACGTCCTCACAATCCCTTACGTCCCCGTGCTCAGGTTCAAGAAGGAGATCCTGGACCAACTCCGGATCACCGCGGTCCATTCGATCCTTTTCGGATTGGCTGGCCCCGAGTGCGAGGAGGAGGATGACAAGGCATTTCGGCGACGATTGGCTCGTGTAGTTGAGCTCTTCGACAACAAGGAACACGGCGGCGAGGACAAACCGCACGTGATGTTTCACGGTGACTGGCACTATGAGAACGACGTGGCGCGCGCCCAGTCAAGCCATGCCGACGGCGACTTTGAGGAGGCCGTGCAGTCGTATCAGGAGGCTGTCGATCACATCAGGGGAGACACCAAGCTTCGTAATCGTCCGGACTGGCAGCGATGGGAGCAGCGGGCCGAGCGAATCCGCCAACTCCAGGACCAAGCGAGGAGGAAACAGATTCCGATGAGATGGTCTGTTTGATCGCGCGCGGCCGCTCCAATAGCCTTTTCTCAGGCTGAGCAGTCGTGCACAGCGGCCCGCCCGTATTCGGGACGAGTACCTGCGCTGCACAAGAGCAGCGGAGAAAGGGACCGGCAGCTTCGTGAATGCAAGATCGGAGTCTCGCATCAGCGCCCCATGTGTGCTGTTGCTCGCCATCGCGAATGAGAACGTGCGACATGCAACCGACGTTTGCCGGGGAGCGCCATGTCCCGGCCCTGAAAGGGCCTACGATTGTAGCCAGGGGCGTAGCGCAGCGGAGCCCCTGGTATGCGCGCACATGTCCTCCCGCCCCGGCAGGGGGGGGCGAACGGATGAGGGACGCGCCTGCCCCCCAGCCGGGGCGGGGCGGGATTGAAAACGCGGATGCCGGGGTTTCGGGTCGCGGCCC
>CAYMME010000316.1:0-11077 GCA_964391465.1 uncultured Planctomycetales bacterium | reverse complement strand
GACCGGGATCGTCGGGGCAGCGAAGTCAGCGGCATCAAGGGCTTCGCGCAGCCCGTCGGCCGCCGGCTGCATGAGCGGGGAATGGAACGCACCGGCGACCTTGAGGGTCGTCGCCCGTCCGCCTCGCGGCTCGACCAGGGCTGCGGCACGAGCACACGCGGCCGCGGCGCCGGAAATCACGATTTGGCCGGGACAATTGAAGTTGGAGGCCGCGACCACCTCATCGCCTCCACTCGCCTCCCGGCACAGGGCGACAACATCCGGCTCGGACAGTCCCATCACGGACACCATCCCGCCGGGGGCCGCCTCGGCTGCCTCCTGCATGAGTCTTCCGCGAATCTCCACCAGCCGCAGGGCGTCCTCGAATGACAGGCTGCCGGCCAGGTGCAGGGCGGTGTATTCGCCCAGGGAAAGGCCGGCGGTTGCGGCCCGCGTCGATCCACGCACGATGAATGGCTACCGATGTCGTGAAGATCGCCGGCTGCTGGATGTCGGTGGCCCCGAGGCGTTCAGCGGGGCCCTCGAAGCAAATCGATGCGAGATCAAAGCCGAGGATCGCATTGGCCTGCTCGAATACGCCGCGCGCGGCGCCGCTGGCCTCGGCAACATCCAGGCCCATCCCCACACGCTGCGCACCCTGCCCCGGAAAGATGATGGCCAATCCACTCATGTCTACAACCTGATCAGTGCCGTGGAGTAGGTGATGCCGGCCCCCAGGCCGAGCAGAAGCACCACGTCGCCCGCTTTGACTCTTCCTTCGCGTCGCAGTTCGTCCAACGCGATTGGGATCGACGCGGCTGAGGTGTTGCCGTACCGGTCGATGTTCAGATAGATCTTCTCCGGCGGCCACCCGAGTCGCTCCCGTGCGCTGTCGATCATGCGGGCATTGGACTGGTGTGGAATCGCCACCGCAAGGTCGTCGACGGTCAGCCCTGCGGCGTCGAGCGTTTCGGAGAACAGGGACACCATCTTCGGGACGGCATACTTGAACACCTCCCGTCCCTCCATGCGCATGTAGTGCAGCCGTTCGTTGACGGTCTTCTGCGAGGCCGGCTCGAGGGAGCCACCGCCGGGCACCCAGATATTCCGGGTTCGTTCCGGCTCCACGCCCATCGTGTAGGCGAGGAGTTGTCGGTTCTCGTCAGAGGCGGGACTGATGACGGCCGCGCCCGCCCCGTCGGCCAACAGCACGCACGTAGATCGGTCCTCCTGATCGGCGAACCGTGACAGCGTCTCCGCGCCGACCACGAGAATGTTTCGGTAGCGGCCGGTCTGCAGGTAGGTCGCACCGGTAACCAGCGCGTAGACGAACCCGCTGCACGCGGCGGAGATGTCGAACGAGCAGATGTCCGGCACCCCCAGCCGTTGCTGAATGAAGTTCGCGGTCGCCGGAAAAGGGCAGTCCCCGGTGACTGTCGCGCAGATGATGAGGTCGACATCGCCGGGTTCGATCCCGGCGTCAGCGAGCGCCGACCGCGCCGCCTCGGCTCCCATTGACGACGTGGTCTCATCCGGCGCGGCAATGCGCCGCTCGCGGATCCCTGTTCGCGAGAAGATCCATTCGTCGCTGGTGTCAAGGTACCGGGCGAAGTCGTCGTTGGTGCGCACCTGCTTCGGCAGGTACCGGCCCGTGCCGCGGAGCCACATCCCAATCGGCTTGCTCATTAGCGCTCCCTCGCCTGCGCGACGGCCGACACAATCTTCGCGTTGAGGTCCTGTTCGAGAAACTCCGACGCTACCCGAACGGCATTGCTGATGGCTCGGGCATCCGACCGTCCGTGGCAGATGATACAGGCACCGCTGACCCCCAGAAGGGGTGCTCCACCATACTCGCTGTAGTCGTGCTTGGCCCAGACGCCCTGAATGATGGGCTTGAACTGCTCGGCCCAGCCCGGGCTCTCCGCGGCGAGCTCGACGCTAATCGTCTTGAACAGCCCCTCCGCCAGCCCCTCCGTCAGCTTCAGCACGACGTTGCCGACGAAACCGCCGCAAACGATGACATCGGCGAGGCCGCGAAAGAAGTCGCGCCCCTCGACGTTCCCCACGAAGTTGATGCGTCGGTTGCGATCGAGCAACTCGGACGTCTTGCGCACCAGGCTCGTGCCCTTGGCCGCTTCTTCCCCGATCGAGAGCAAACCCACGCGCGGAGATTCGAGGCCGAGCACGACCTGCGCGTAGCACGAGGCCATCACCGCATAATCAAGCAAGTGATGCGGCTTGGCCTCAATGTTGGCTCCCACGTCGCACATGACGATCGGGCCGTGAAACGACGGGATCACCACGGCGATGCCCGGCCGCCGCACCCCCGGCAAAGCCTTGAGCTTGAGCTGGCAGGCCGCGGCGAACGCGCCCGTGTTGCCCGCCGAGATGCAGGCGTCCACTTCCTTTGCCGCCGCCATCGCTACCATCTTGGAAATTGACGAATCACGCTTCTTCTTGACTGCGTCGATCGGACTCTCGTCCATCGCGACCACTTGCGTGGCGTTCTCGACGCAGACGCCGTTGGCGTTGTGGTCGATCGCGTCCAACTCACGCTTGATGTCGTCCTCGCGACCGACCAGCACCAATTCGACGCCACCGGACTCCGGGCAGACCGCGCGAGACTGCACCGCCCCGGCGATGATCTCGTGCGGGGCGTGATCGCCGCCCATGGCGTCGATGGCGATCCGCACGCGCGTTACTCCTCCTCGACAGGCACGGGCAGCAACACGGTCCGCGTTGCGTAGCCGCACTGGCTGCATGCGGCGTGCGGCAGCTTGGCGGCGTTGCACTTCGGGCACGTTACGAGGTTGACTGCGCGGAGGGCGTGGTGGGAGCGACGTTTTCGCTTCCGAGCCTTGGCGGTTTTCTGTACGGGTAACATCAGCTACTGTCCTACTTGCGGGGTGTCATCGGCCACTGTGTACAACAAAGGCTTGCAGTGCCGGCCAAGCCGCCGCCCGCCGCGCTTGCAAGCCTCCCAAACGCAAACTCCAAACACTACAGGGCTTACGGTCGCCTGTCAAGCGGATTCCGCGTCGCTTGATCGCCAGTTCCTACTCCGTGTCCTGCGGTCAGGTTCTGCTGTTTTGACACGATCCAGGGCAGTAACCGGGCCGGTCCACAAGGGACGACCAACAGAAAGGAGGGAGGCGGATCAGATCGGGCAAACCGCGGCAACGAACCCACCAAACCACTCGATAACCGCCAAGCCGAGTTGTTTCCTGCTAGGGTCATCCTCCGGTCGGGGGGAAACCGGCCGCGTATGACTGAGTGTTCGGATGAATCGAAGGAATTGAGTGATGAAGAAGAATCGCACCGGCCGCTGCCTCGGCTCCGGCACGGGTTCCGATTGCGTGCGGCTTCTGTGCGCGGTGGCTGCGATTGCGGGCACCATTGGGTTGGTGGGCTGCGAGGACCTCCTGATCCCGGATCCCGCGGTCGTGTATCTCGCCTTCGGAGACTCGGCCACGGCGGGGGCGGTCACGCCGGCCTATCCGGAGCTGCTTCGGCAGCGGCTCGCGGAGGATCCGACGGCGTTTACCAACCAGGGTCGCAGCGGCGAGACGTCCGACGAGGGGCTCGAGCGATTGCAGGCTCTGCTCGCCGGCGGGGTCTTCCCCAACGCACGCGTCCTGCTGTACTGGCAGGGAGGCAACGACATCACCGATTTCGTCCGCGACCACGACCCGGTGCTGCTCTGGAGCCCGGACGCTGCCGACTATCCGTTCACCGACGCCCTGACACAAACGTTGGATTCGCTCCAGGCGAACATCGAGTCGGCCATCGCCGTCGGTCGCCAAGCCGGGATGACGGTCTACGTCGCGACCTACTTTGCGTTGCCCGAAACGCTCATCGCCTGCGACGCACTGTTTCTCGATCTCATGCTTCCCCAGCAGGCACGCCACGCCAACGTCTACGTGACAATGCTCAACGCGCGCGTCGTCCAGGCCGTAGCCAATCAGAACGCAAGCCTCGTCGATATCGCCGCAAGGAATGCCGAGCTTCAGGCCGATCGCGCCAACTACTTCGACTGCAACCACCTGAGCGAGCAAGGAAACGACATCGCGGCCGAGGCATTCGCCGAAGTCACCGTGCGAGCTTCTCGGTGATCCAGCTCTTGGCTTCGGCGAGGGCGTCGTCGACGGCCGCGGGGTTGTTGCCCGAGCCTTGGGCGAGGTGGGGTTTGCCGCCGCCGCGGCCGCCCAGGATCGGGGCGACGGTCTTGATGAGGTCGCCGGCCTTCACGCCCTTGGCGATCACGTCGTCAGTCATGCCGGCTACGAGCAGGACTTTGTCTTCTCCTTTGGCGACGAGGAGGACCGCGGCGCTGTCGGCCTTGTTGCGGAGCCAGTCGATGGATTCGCGAAGGGCTTCGGCGGACACGTCGGGAACCTCGGCCACGATGACGGCGGGGCCGGTGCTGCGGTCGGCCGATTCGAGGAGCTTCTGCCGAACCGTATCGAGGTCGGCAGTCTGAGCCTGCTGGCGCTTCTTCTGCTGCTCTTTGAGCTGGTTCTGCAGGGCCGCGATGCGATCCGGGACCTGATCGGGGCTGGTCTTGAGTGAGGCCGCCGCCGCTCGCAGCGTCCGTTCCAACTCCTGCACGTGCGCGACGGCGCCGGGGCCGGTCACCGCCGTCATGCGACGGACGCCCTTCGACACACCCTCCTCGCTGACGATCTTGAACAGCCCGGCCTCCCCGGTTCGCGAAAGGTGCGTGCCGCCGCAGAACTCCTGCGAGAATCCCTCGCCGATCGTGACAACGCGAACGCGCTCGCCGTACTTCTCGCCGAACAGATGGCGCACGCCGGGGAGTTCCTTGGCCTCCTCGATCGGCATCTCCTGCGTGCTGACCGGCAGGTCGGCGTAGATGCGTTCGTTGACCAGACACTCGATCCGCGCAATCTCCTCGGCCGAGACCGGCTTGTTGTGCGAGAGGTCGAAGCGGAGCTTGTCGGGATCGACGAGCGAACCTTTCTGTTCGACGTGTTCGCCGAGCACCTCACGCAGAGCCCAGTGCATCAAGTGCGTGGCCGTGTGATTGCGACGCGTGCCCTCGCGCGAAGCATCAACGGTCAGGGTTGCGTTCTGTCCGACCTCGATCGTGCCCTCTTCGATCTGCCCGACGTGGAGAATGCCACCTGCAATGGGTTGGGTGTCGCCCACCGCGAACCGGCCCGTGTCGGTGGCAAGGTCGCCGCGGTCGCCGATCTGTCCACCTTGTTCGGCATAGAAGCAAGTGCCTTCGGTCACCACGCCGACCTGCTTGCCCTGCGGCAGCGCGCCGGAAGTATGGTAGGCATTGTCCTCAACCCAACTGAGCACGGCGGCCGTGTGCGATCGCCCCGCGTATTTCGGCGAATCGTCGCACGTTGGCAACGGTTCGTCGACCGCGAACGCGTCGACGGCTCCCGACTTCGCCGCGTCCCGAGCTTGCTGCTTGGCTTCGGCCATCCGGCTCTCGAAGCCCGCGACGTCGACGCTGAGCGAGCGTTCGTCCGCCATCTGAACGGTCAGGTCGACCGGGAATCCGTACGTGTCATACAGTCGGAACACGTCCTCGCCGGTGATGCGTCCGGCCCCGTCACCCGTAGTCCCTGCCCGCGTGGCGGCCTCGTTGAACAACTGGAGACCGCGGTCGAGCGTGCGGGCGAAGCTCTCTTCCTCGTCGCAGATGACGTCCGCAACGCGATCGGGCGCCTTTCGCAGCTCGGGGAACGCGTCGCCCATCTCCGAGACGATCGTGCCGACCAACTCGTGGATGAACGGCTCGCTTCGCTCGAGGTGTTGGCGCCCGAACCTCGCCGCCCGACGAAGGAGCCGCCGCAAGACGTATCCCCGGCCCTCGTTTGAGGGCAAGACGCCGTCGGTGATCGCGAAGGTCAGAGCCCGGGCATGATCCGCCACGACGCGGAACGCCGTGTCGATCTCATTGCCGGACTGGTTGCCACAGTGTTTGCCGGACAGCTCCGCGATGTGACCCAGGATTGGCGTGAACAGGTCCGTTTCGTAGTTGGATCGCTTGTCCTGCAGGACCGACGCCAGACGCTCAAACCCCATGCCGGTGTCGACATGGCGGGCGGGTAGGTCGGAGAGCTGCCCTCTCTGGTCGCGGTTGTACTGAATGAACACCAGGTTCCACAGTTCGACGAACCGGGCACAACCCTCGACGTTCACGGCGCACGGCGCGCCGGCATGCCCCGATCCGTCGCACCGGTTCGCCCCCAGGTCGATGTGGATCTCCGAGCACGGGCCGCACGGACCGGTCTCGCCCATCTCCCAGAAATTGTCCTTCCGTCCGCAGCGCAGCACGCGCTCGGCGGGAATCGCAGTGAGTTCCGGCCACCGCTGCTCGGCGTCGACATCGGGCCCGACCGCCATCGCATCGTCACCGCCGAACACGGTCGCCCACAGGAGATCGGCCGGAATGCCGAAGTCCTTGGGCAGAAGCTCGAACCCCCACTGAATCGCCTCGGCCTTGAAGTAGTCCCCGAACGACCAGTTGCCCAGCATCTCGAAGAACGTGTGGTGCGTGTGGCTGCGCCCGACCACCTCCAGGTCGTTGTGTTTTCCGGAGACGCGGATGCACTTCTGCGAATCGACGGCTCTACGGTACTCCCGGCTGCCGGTGCCGAGGAAGACGTCCTTGAACTGGTTCATGCCGGCATTGGTGAACATGAGCGTAGGGTCGCCGGCCGGCACGAGCGAGGCAGATGGAACGGCCTGGTGGCCGCGTTGCGTGAAGAACGCGAGGAACCGGTTTCGTATTTCCGTCGACTTCATCGTGTTCCTTGGCTGGTCCCCGCGGGGCACAACGCGTGGTCCGTCCGGCAGGGCGAGATTGTAGCGTGGAACCGGTCGGAGGCAACTGCGGCGGGTGGGGCTACCGTCTGTCCGCTTGCTTGCTCGATACGAGCGTCGCTTGGGTCCCGCCGGCCTGCACGACGACCGCGCCGGATACCGAACGCGCAGTCTCGCGAAGCTCGTCGAGTCCCGAGACCGTGTTGGGGCCGATCCGCTCGATGATCTGCCCGCGGCGCAGACCGGCCTTCTCGGCGGGGCTGTTCGGCTCGATCTGTGTGATGACCAGCCCGTATGCTCCATCCGGGAGATCGAATCGTTTCCGCCGGGCCTCGTCGACGCAACCCACTTCCATCCCGCGCCACCGGTATACGAGGCGAACTTCCTGCGGCGGCGGGACGATCGCGCGCTTGCGCAGTGCGATCTCGCTGAGGCGCGTGCGACCGAGACGGATGTACTTCACGGTGACGGGGCGACCGATCGGGGTGGCCCCGACCAGACGGACCAGATGATCGCCGCTGTCGATCGGAACACCATCCAGCGCGACGATGCAGTCTCCCTTCCGGAGCTTCGCCCCGGCGGCGGGCGTGGCTGCGAGCACGTCCGTGACATACGCCCCGGTTTTCGCTCGGCCGTCGTGTCCCTTCAGGGTGTCGACACGTACGCCGAGGAACCCGTACTCGACCTTCTCGCCGACGATGAGCTTGTCGATCACGGCCCGCGTTCTGCGGCTGATCGGGACGGCGAAGCCCACGCCGTCGCTCGAACCCGAGCGTGTCGAAATGGCCGTGTTGATTCCGATGACCTCGCCATACAGGTTGAACAACGGGCCGCCGCTGTTGCCCGGGTTGATGTCGGCATCGGTCTGGATCAGGTTGCCGTAGTAACGCTTCTCCGAACGATCCAGCTCAGGCAGGGCCCGCCCGATCGCCGACACGATGCCGTAGCTCATGGCGGCCTGCCCGTCGCGCGAGAACCCGTATGGGTTGCCCATGGCGATGGCCCATTGCCCGCGTCGCACGCGCGCGAGGTCGCCGAGTTTCGCAACGGTAAGTTTGTCGGCTTCGATGGTGACGACCGCGAGATCAGATCGCGGGTCGGTCCGCACGCTCGTGGCGACGAATTGCCGCCCGTCGTGCAGGACGACTTCGATCCGCTCGGCTCCCTGGACGACGTGTTCGTTGGTGATGATGACGCCGCCCGCGCGGATCAGCACGCCGCTTCCGGCCGCCGGGACGAGCCGATCTTCGGTCTTGTAGAAGACGGTGTCGTCGACATCATCGTGCGGGTTGCCGCCGTGGATCGTCGACAGCCGGCGCAACGAACGCACCGACACGACACTACGCCCGTACTGTTCACCGAGCGTGACGAAAGCCGATTCGATGCGCTCGAGATCCGGTACCGCATCCAGACCACCTGCGCTGACCGCACCCGGTACCCACACCGGTATCGACATCGCTGCGATGAGGGCGAAGTGAAGGGGCACACATCGTGGGAGCGCGCGGACTGTCATGCCTTTCTCCTCCAGGATTATAGTCATCGGACGCGGCGGAAGGCTACTGAATTTACGTGATAGGTTATCGGGCGTAGCGTGCGCGGGACGCGCGGGCGTGCGTTGCCCGCACCTCTCGGCGGTTCTAGAATCGAAGCGTGGATGCACACACCCTGGAGAAGATCGAATTCGCCCAGATCCGGGAGTTGCTTGCAGGATTCACCCACTGCGGCATGGGGCGGGTACTGGCGCGTGAGCTGACCCCGGCTTCACAATACGGGCTCGTGGTGCGCGCCCAGGAGCACGTGCGGCAGATGGGGCACGCCGTCGAGGAGCGGGGGCGTCCGCCGTTGGCAGGCGTGCACGATGTCCGAGAACTCGTACGTCAGGCCGTTCCGCCGTCAGCTCTGGAGCCGGACGAATTCGCCACGATTGCGGAAACGCTTGCCGCGACACAGGGCTTGCGAGTCTGGTTCGACGACTTGCCCGAGACCTGCCCGTTGATTCGCACGCTGGGCGAGCGTGTCGGCGACTTCCGGATCATCGCCGACGAGATCCAGCGGGCCATCGACCCGCGCGGCAACGTGCGCGACGAGGCCTCCGACAAGCTGCGCTCCATCCGACGGACGATCGAGAAGGCGCGGCAACAGGCCGTCACCATCGCCGACCGCCTTCTGCGCTCGTCGCATGTCGTCCGGATGCTTCAGTACGCGGGCTCCACGTTTCATGACGATCGTGTGGTCTTTCCTCTGCGGGCCGAGCATCGTGGAAGACTTCCCGGCATCGTCCATCGCAGCTCCGACTCGGGGGCCACGCTGTTCGTCGAGCCGGCCGAACTCGTCGAGCTCAACAATTCGATCAGTCACCTGCGGGCCGACGAGAGCAAGGAGATCAGCCGCATCATCTGGCGGCTCGGGCAGACCGTGCATCACAACGAAACGGAGATCCTGCGCACGCTTGATGCCTTGGCCGAGCTGGATCTGCTCGTGGCCAAGGTGCAGTTTGGACGGGCCTTCTCAATGAAGTGCCCGGAGATCAACCGCCACGGGATCGTCCGGCTGATCGAAGCGCGGCATCCGTTGCTGCTGGCCCTCGCCCGTGAGGCCGAGCAGGAGGGACGAGAGCCGCACGAAGTCGTACCGATCGACGTACGCCTCGGCGACGATTTCGACATGCTGATGGTCACCGGCCCGAACACCGGCGGCAAGACCGTGGCCCTCACGACGATCGGGCTGTTGACGGCCATGACCCAGGCCGGCCTTCCCATTCCGGCCGAGCAGGGCTCGACACTGCCGGTTTTCGACGACGTGTTGATCGACGTCGGCGACGAGCAGAGCCTCCAGCAATCCCTGTCAACCTTCTCGGCTCACATGTCGCACCTGTTGGAGATGCTGGAAGCGGCTCGGCCGCGGACGTTGGTGCTCATCGACGAGCTGGGCGCCGGCACGGATCCCGAGGAGGGCGCCGCCCTCGGACGCGCGGTCATGGAAGAGCTGCTACGCGTCGGATGCCGGGCGATTCTGACCACGCACCTCGGCGTGCTCAAGGCGGCCGCGTTCACGCTCGAGCGCGTCGAAAACGCCGCGGTGGAGTTCGACGTCGAGACGCTCGCCCCGCGGTACCGGCTTCTGATCGGCGAACCGGGCAACAGCAACGCCCTGGTCATCGCCGCGCGTCTCGGCTTACCGCAGCGCATTGTCGACGCCGCCCGCGGTCACCTCTCGAGCCAGCACCAGATGCTGCGGCGGGCCATCAAGGGCACCTCACGCGTCCGGCGTCGCGCCGAGCAGGCCCGCAAGGAGGCCGAGACAGCGAAGCGTGAGGCCGACACCGCCCGGGGCAACTACCAAAAGGAACTGGAAACGCTTCAGAACCAGCAGCTTGATTTCCGGCAGTGGACGCAGCGCATCGCCGCCCTCCGCCCGGGCGACCCCGTGGAGGTCACCCGCTTTGACCGCACCGGCCGCATCGTACGCATGGAACTCCACCGCCAACGCGCCGTGGTCTCCGTCGGTGCCCTCGATATCGAGGTCCCCATCGCTGAACTGCGGCCGGTCGACGCGCCCGCCGAAAAGCGGGCGTAGACCCACGCGACGCACAGCCTTCCCGATTCCGGATCGAACGGAATGGACAGGCAGGGTGCACGACGCAACGGCCCGCCGACGCTATGAGGCGACGGCCGCTTCGGCGCACTCGGCGCCCGTCGGCAGGGCGCGGACCACGCAGCGATCGGTGTCTTCCGCCAGGTCGATCAGATAGCCGGTGGGGTCACCGTCCGAGCCAAATTCCTCGATGATGGGACGCGTCTGAAGTCCGGGATTGGCTCGCAGGACCGTACCCATCGAGCCGTCGTCCAATTCGACCACGCTGCCGACAGGGAAGAGCGACACGCAATCGAGAAACGCGCGCACCATCGTACGGTCGTACTTGTTGATGCTGCCTTCGACGAGGATGGTCTTTGCCGCAAGATAGGGCAGCATCGCGGATCGGTGCGGTCGCGGACGCGTCATCGCCACAAATGCGTCCGCGATGGCTGCGATTCGGGAATACTGATGAAGCAGCATGCCCGCCCGACCGCGCGGATAACCGCTGGCGTCGCATCGTTCGTGAACCTGGTAGCCCACGTAGCGAACCACCCGAGGAAGAGAGCGGATCCGCTCGAGCTGTTCGAGCGTGTGGTACGGGTGACGTCGAACCTCGAACCACTCTTCCGGGCTGAGGTCGCGCCCGGCAAGGCGGATGTCGTCCGCGACACGAAGCATGCCCACGTCCTGAAGGAGCGCACCCAGACCGACCTCCATG
>CAYMME010000315.1:0-11092 GCA_964391465.1 uncultured Planctomycetales bacterium | reverse complement strand
GGGAAAAGCCGACGGTGGGATTCGAACCCACAACCTCAGCTTTACGAAAGCTGTGCTCTACCGTTGAGCTACGTCGGCACGAGACGCGCAACTTTACGATGCGACGGTATCTCGATCAAGCCCGCAGAGCCGTCGATGGTCGCCGATCGCGCGGTCATGGTCCGCGTGGCGGACCCTACGGGCTGCTCGGTTTCGTCGGGGCCGCTTCCTTGCGCGCGCGGTTCGGATTCCCGGGCGCCGCCTTGCCCGCGTTGTGGGCCGGGATGGACCCACTCGCTCGCGCTCGGGGCTCGGATGCGGTTGGTGCGCCGCTACGGTTGGGTCGCCGGAAACTGAGAGCTGACGGCTGATCGCTGACGGCAAGCGACGCCGGCCGGCGTCGCGCCAAAAATTAGTCCCGTGCTTCTCGGGCAAGAGGCACGGGACCGTTGAAAGGGGACACGACAGCTTCCAACTCATATATAGAATTCTCGGCGCGTGAAATCAAGGGCGCGAGACGAAAATCCTTGTCAGTTATATGGTTACGTGCGTCTGTGCGGCCTGTAGGGGTTGTTCATGTGGTCTTTCTCGGACCCGGCTCCGCCCTCCCGATCTGGACCACGGGGGGCGTCCTCAGGACAGCTTGCCGCTGCGGATGATGGCCACGACGAGCCAGAGGCCCATAACCCCTGCGATGACGTAACCGCCCACCGCCAGGTAGTGGATGGGCAGGCCGAAGACGGTCACGCCTTCGGCGTTGATCAGCAATGAGCTGCCGATGATCGTGGCCGCGATCACGACCGAAAACGCGATGCGATTGCTCGAGCGGTCCAGCTCGTGGGCCAGCTCGATGAGGTTCTGGTGCTGCACCTTCAACTGCCACTGGCCGCGCGATAACCCGCGCAGCGCGTCGCGGAACTGGCGTGGGGCCGTCCGCACGATGTTGATCATGTGCCACGCCGACATGCCCGCGCCGCGCAGCAGCCGCGCCGGAGAGAGCTGCTTCTTGAGCATCTGGCGCACCCGCGGCCGGATGCGCTCCAGCAGGTTCAGCTCGGGATCGAGCTGCAGGGCCACCCCCGCCACCGTCACCAGGCTCTTGCCCAACAACACGAAGTCGCGCGGCAAGGCAACGTCGTGCCGCCGGACGAGGTCCGTAAGCTCGGTGAAGATGGTCTGCAACTCCAGACGCTTGAGCGGCAGGCCGTAGTACTTGTCGAGAAGCTCGCGCAGCCCGTGCGACAGTAACCGCCGGTCCGTTTGCGCCCCGGTCGCGCCCAGGTCCGCCAGCACGTCCACGATCAGGTCGACTTCCTTGTTGACCGCGGCGAGCAGCGCGACGACCAACTGGCCGGCCAGCTCGTCGTCGACCTGACCGATCATACCGAAATCCACCAGTCCGACCCGCGCCGGCGGAGAGACCAGCAGGTTGCCCGGATGGGGGTCGGCATGGAATATGCCCAGCTCGAAGAACTGCCGGAAGAACGCGTCCGTCAGGTTCTTGGCCAGCAGGCTCTTGTCGATGTCCCCGTCTTCGTCGTCGATGACGCGCTGCACGGGCTCGCCCGTGAGCCACGTGAGCGTCAACACGCGATCTCCGGTCAGATCCCAGCGCACTTCGGGCACGATCACGTCGGGGTCGTCTCCGAATGCCTCGCGGAACCGTTCCGTCGCCGACGCTTCGTTAACGAAGTCCAGCTCGCGGGCGATCGTGCGTTCGAACTCGTCGACGATCAACTCGGGGCGATACGCGGCCACATCCGGCAGCGCCCGCTCGAGGTGCCGGGCGAGCCACTTGAGAATGTGCATGTCGAGAAGGATGGCCTCGTCGATGCCCGGACGCTTGACCTTGACCACCACCTTGCGCCGGTCGGCCGTCTCGGCATGATAGACCTGCCCGATCGAACCACTGGCAAAAGGCTCTTCGTCGAACTGCCGGAAACTGTCGGCGACGCGAACGCCGAGATCCTGCTCGATGATCTGCCGGGCCGCGGCGCTGTCAAACGGGGCTACTCGATCGTGCAGCTTGCGCAGCTCGACCACGATCTCCGGCGGGAGGAGGTCGGGGCGAGACGCCATCATCTGCGCCAGCTTCACATACGTCGGGCCGAGGTCCTCGCACACGAGGGCGAGGCGGCGGCCGATGCTGTGAGAGGTCTCGGCCCGCTCCGCCGGCCCGGTCGCCGGGCGCCATCGCTTCGAGAACGGCAGGTGGCTCGATAGGTTCAGCAAATCGACGAGGTGACCGAACCCGTTCCGCGTCAGCACGACGGCCACGGTCTGAAGCCGACCGAGCGTGCGGACGCTACGAGGCAGAAAAGGTGACATGGTCACGGCTACGTCTTCACCGAGTCGAGGAACAAGACCGCCACCGGCCCGAAGATCATGATCGGAAGCCACGCGGGCAGGGCCGGGTAGTCCGCGTAATTCACCAAGTGCTGGCCGACGAACGCCACCACGAAACACGTCCCGCACGTGAGCAGGCAAAGCCCACCGCTGACAAGTACGCCCGCGGGTTCGCGGTTCAGAAAGAACGGCACGCCCAGCAGCAACAGCAGCATGTTCACGAAGGGCTGCGTGAACCGTGCGTGTTTGACCCCGAGAATTGCCGCCCGCGACTGACCGGGCTGGTTGGCGAGCCGCTCGAGATCCGCGATGCGCACGAAGTGAATCCACTGCGCCGCCTGCCGAAGCATCAGGTCGTTAGGGGTCAGATCGCTCTCGTACACCGCAACCGGCTCGAGCCCTCGGTTGCCCGAGGGTCCGGTCTGCCCGGACGCACGCCGCAGACGCGTGCCCCGTTCCAGATTCCACTGCTGCTGCCCCCAGTCGTACCGGGCCCGATCCGCCCGAATGATCTCGGAAAGGCGCAGCTCGTCGTCGCTGCGGATCACGATCATGCGTGTGAGCAGCTCCTGTCCCGGATTGAACCGCACCGCGGAGACGAGCGCTCCCTCCCGGTCGGGAACGAACCACACGTCGTAGGTTCGGCGTCCCTCGACGTCGTCGTGTGGGCGAGCAAGCTTGTGGGCGATCCGGGGAATGATCAGCTCCTGGTCGGCGATCAGCAGCAGGTTCATGAGGATGCCCATCATCACGACGGGTACGGCCACACGGTACAGACTCACGCCCGACGCCAAAACCGCCGTCAGCTCGTTGCTACGCTGCATGCGGGCGAGCGTGCACGCCGACGCAAACAGCGTGATGACCCCGGCGAGCTGCCCGAAGTACAGGAACAGGTTGTACCCGTAGTAGCTGCCCAGGTTGGACAGCACCTGCGGGATCGGAAGTCCCGCTTCGGTGAACTCGTCGAAGTTCACGAACAGATCGAGCACGACATACATGCTGACGAGCACCGCCAGCGCAATGGCGTAGTTGGTCAGGAACGCCTTGATGATGTATCGATCGAGCGTGCTCAGCATGGTTCCGACTTCAACTGCGTTTCATGTTTCGCCCCGCATCCGCAACCGCGTGGTCGCTCACCGCCGGACGAACAGGGCCAAAACCAGCACATTGACCAACGCCATCGCGGCAAGCCCGCCCCAGATGACGGCGATGCCGATCGGACTGGTGTTCGTGTTCTCCGCCAACTGACGGCCCATGATGATCAGGACCGTCACCACCAGACCGGGGGCGAAGCTGATCCCGAACGCGGTCAGAACATGACCGCCACGGAAGATCGTTCCCAGAGCCGCCCCCAGCGGAACGAGCAGCAGAACCGAGGCGGAGAACGCCGACCGCGAGTGAATGATCCCGATGATCCGGTGAACGCGCTTCTCCAGCTCCTTGCCGAGGCGGACCTGCTCGTCGGCAACACGTTCACTGAGCGGCAACTCGTTCCGCCAGTCGAGCAGTCGCTCATCCGTGTACGCTCCGGCCTCCGCGATGTGCTCGCGGGAGATCGGAACGAGATCGGACTCGTACTTGTCCTGCTCCAGCACCTGGTCCGGCACCCGCGAATCGGCACGCTTGACGTTCCCGTCGAACACGACTCGCACATGCGGGACCCGCTTCCCGTACGGCTGCTCCACGCGCAAGTACCCATGGTCGGCCCCCACGCGTTCCGTCCGGTCCCCCGCACGCACCTGCAGCGACGGCCGGTCGAACACGGGGTGTTTGTCCTTGCGATCAAGCCGCATCTGCGCCGACCGCAACTCGTACTTGGCCGCGTTGGCCCCCTCGACCCCGTCGGCACCGAAGCGATAGACGTGCTCCGGGCCGGTCAGTGCATCGGCCACGGCATGATACTCGAGCGCCTCGACGATCAGGAATCGCAGCCGGCGCAGCCGGTCCTGCACGTCGGGCAACTTCTGGGGCTCGTTGCGGTAGTACATCAGGGCCGGCAGATCGAACCACTTCTCCTTCAGCTCCATCGTGCGCGGAATCTTGAGCGGAGCGAGTCCCTGGTGCTTCATGAAGATGCTTTCGTTCCGCACCCGGTCGAACACATGGGCGCCCCACATCTCGAACCGAATGCGGGGAATACCGTCGACCTCGTCGAACGTGAGCCGTGACCGTTCCCCCGTGAGGTACCGACCGAGATCGTCGCCGTCCAGTTCGATCACGTGCGCATTGGTGATCCCGAACTGCTTGGTGCCGGGGGCGACGTAATCGGCGTCGATCGGGTGTATCTTCGAGGCGTGGATCACGTAGTTCCGGAATCGCAGATGGCCCTTCGTGTTCAGTTCCTGGGCCACGATCTTGGGCAAGTCCTTGCGAACCATCTCGTCCACGCCCTTGACGAAGCCCGGAATCACGTAGTTCGCGAAGTGGAAGGTGAACGCCGCGGCAAAGATGCTGATCGCCAGCGCGGGCAGAAACAGAACGTGAACATTGATGCCGCTGCTCCGGCAGGCGTTGATCTCGTTGTCGGCACTGAGCCGCCCGTAGGTGATGGCCGCGGAGAACAACGCGGCCACAGGCAGCGTCAGCGTCGTGGCCACGGGAAGGACGAACCCCAGAAGCTGGGCCATCTGCCGGGCCGACGCCCCCTCGATGCGGATCATGTTGAACACGCCGCCGCCCAGAGCGAAGACAAGCGTCAGCCCGATCGCGCTGAGCACGAACGTCTTGCCCATCTCGCGCAGGATGTACCAGTGCAGCGTCTTGCTCATCAGTGCTCCGCCCGGCGCGTGTTGCCCCGGCTTCCCGCGGCCGCCTCCTCCTCACGAATCGCCGCGCTCAGCCGCCTGATTCCCTCGGCGATCGACCCGGCCGGGGCCACGCCGTAGCTGAGCCGGATCTCGTTGACGGGTGCAGGGTCCGGGCCGGTCGGAGCATAGCAGTAGGCGCCGGGTACGTACATGACGCCCTTCTGCATGCACCGCTCGAACAGTGCGCCGCCGGCACTCGCGTCCCAAGTCGGCGGTAGGGTCAGCCATACGTACAGTCCACCCTGAGGCCGCAACCATGTGACGCCGGGAACGTCCCCCAGATGCTCATCGAGGGCCCCGAGCATCGCGTCTCGCTTGGCCCGATAAGTCCGCCTCAGCCGCGCAACCTGCTCATCGTAGGCCCCGCTCCTCAGCACCTCGAGCAGCAGATGCTGACAGAGGTTCTGCGAGCCGAAGTCGTGGTTGCCCTTCTGCCACAGGACCGGCGAGACGAGGTCGTCGGGCAGCACGAGGTAGCCGGTTCGCATGCCCGGGCTGAACGCCTTGGAGAACGTCGATGCGAGCGCGACGTATCGGTTGTCGGGATCGAGTGACTTGAGCGACGGCGCGTCGTCACCCTCGTAGCGCAGCTCGCGGTAGGCTGCATCCTCGACGAGCACGATGCGCTGCGAGCGGCCGTAGTGCCGGACGAGCTCGATCAACCGTCGGCGACGCGCAGGCGAAAGACTCATCCCGCTCGGATTCTGGAACTCGCTCACCACGTAGATGATCTTGAGCTTCGCCAGCTCGCCCGATGCCGCAAGTGATTCCAGCAAACGTTCGAGGGCGTCGACGCACATGCCCTCGGCGTCCATGGGCACCGTGCGCAGATCGGTTTCGAAGCACATCAGGGCGTGCGTGTACACGAAGTACGAGGGTGCCGACGTGATCACGATGTCGCCCGGATCGAGGAGCGTTTCGCTCAGCAGGTACAGCCCCTGCTGCGAACCGGTGGTGACGACCAAGTGGTCCGGCGTGAGGCTCATTTCGGTTCGGGAGACGCCGTCGAGCGATTCGATCTGCGCCAGGAGGGCTTCGCGCAGATCGTCCAGCCCCGCCGTAGTTCCGTATTGAAGGGCAGCGCGACTTGCCGGCGCGTTGCTGAGCAACGTATCGGCGCATCGACGCAACGCGTCGACGGGAAGCGTCTCGTAGTCGACCAACCCGGCAGCCAGACTGATCAGGTCCGGCCGGGTCACCGCCGCATGCATCAGGTGATTGACCGGCTGCTCGCCGGTCCGGCGCGCCTTTGCGCTCAAGGAGAATGCTGGAACGTCCACGAAGGAGACCCTCTGGCCAAAACGCTATAGTCTGCCTCACGCTCACTCCGACCGCAACTGACGGGTCATGAGTTCCGTGATGGCCTCACGCGGGTCCTTCCCTCCGAACAGTACGGCATGCACGCCGGCCGCGATCGGCATTTCGACCGACTTTTTGCCGGCCAGGGCCAGCACGCTCCGGGTCGTGGCCACGCCCTCCACGACCGACGCCCGGGACTCCAGGATCGCCTCCAGCGTCTCTCCGCGGCCCAGTCGCTCGCCCGTGCTCCGGTTCCGCCCGACGGGCGAGACGCAGGTCGTCACCAGATCACCCAGCCCGGCCAGCCCGGCGAAGGTCTCCCGGTTCGCCCCCATCGCCCCCCCCAGGCGGCTGATTTCCACCAGCCCCCGCGTGACCAATGCCGCCTTCGCGTTGTCGCCCGCACCGAGCCCGTCGATGATCCCGGCGGCCAGAGCAATGACGTTCTTCGTCGCCCCCGCAAGCTCGACCCCGAGCAGGTCCCGGTTCGTGTACACGCGAAACCACGGCGTCGAGAACAGATGCTGCACCTGCTCGCTCAGCGCCGTGTTGCGGCTGGCCGCCACCGCCGACGCCGGCAATCGCCCCGCGACCTCGGGTGCGATGCAGGGGCCGGACAACGCGGCGAGCGGAACCTCGTCAAGAACATCTCTCAGAATCTGCGTCGGCCGCAGAAGCGTGTCGTTTTCGATGCCCTTGGCGACCGAACAGACCGGCACCCGATCCGGCCAGTGAGGCCGGAGCCGCTCCCACACCGACCGCATGTACTGACACGGCACCGCCGAGACGATCAACTCCGCCCCCGCCAGCGCCTCGGCCCCGTCGTCGGTCGGCGCGAGGCTCTCCGGCAACCGATGCCCGGGCAGGAACCGCTTGTTCTCCCGATCCGCTCGCAGCGCCGCAATCTGCTCCGCGAACGCACCCCACATCGACACCGAGCCAACCTTGTCCGCCAACAGCAACGCGCAAAGCGTCCCCATCGCCCCGTCACCGACGATAGCCACCTTACCCGTCATGCATTCCCGTCCCGAGAAGACCGCCCATCCGACTGCCTACGTCGCTTCTCACGTCCCCGTTCACCCTCCGATCCCGACGCCGCACCCACTGCCCGCACCTCCTTCGCAAACCGCCCGAACCCCTTCGGGCACTTGCGTTTCAACCGTGCAAGACTCGCCTTCTCTGCAATCCTCGGATAAAGCTGCCATCGATGTTTCCCGGCGGAGGCGCTGCTGCGAATGAGACCGTCCATGCGGGTCTTGGTGTGATCCTTTGTGTTAGGCGCACCAGCAAGACTCTCCGGGTGTCCTTCCGCGGATGCATCACACCCCAGTACCTCACTCACCGCCTGGTCGTCAGCGAGCATCCACGCGTCAAAGGTCTCGATTGCGACACCGACGACGGTTTCGATGGCGAACGCCGCAGGCGTTTCCTGCCGTAACTCGTCGGGCGCCCGGCGTACGGCCCGTTCCTTCGCGCGGTCGGCGTCCCGATCGACCACGACGAAGAGCGCCTCGTAGCCATCCCCGCCCGCCTCGATCATGAAGCGCTTGACCCTCCGCGCGTCCTTGTGGCCCTTGTTCTTCACATCGGGATGTATGTGCCTGGAGGTCCTGACCAGGAAAGACTGGCGGTCGCAGTCCCAGTCGTGCGGCTCTCCGAGAAGACGAAACAGCAGCACTTCCAGCGGTCCGGCGACGGTGTCATCCTCGAGCGGTCCGATGTCGTCCGGACCTTCACCTACCACGAGGACCCTCACGTCGCCGACCCCTTCTCGGCCAGGGCGCGGAGCTTGTCCTCGCCCACATGCGTCCAGATCTCACCCAGGTGGAAGTGCTTGAGCTCCCAGCGCACGCGCTCACTGTCCGACATGTGCAGTGTCTGCACGCCCCCCTCCGGATCGCGTGTGAATACCGTGACTTCGTCGGCCTCGAGGTGGTCCAACAGGTAGGGCGAATGGCTGGCCAGTATGACCTGCGTTCCACGCTCTTGCTTGACAGCACGCTCGGCAATCTCCCGCATGAGGCGCACCAGCTCACCGAGAAGCCCGGGATGGATGGAGTTCTCGGGTTCCTCAATCAGTAGGACGCCGGGGTGGCTGGGATGGTGCTTGAGTGCGAGGATTGCCAGGACAACCAGCACGCCACTCGCGACGTATGCCGCGCTGACATAGGACTCGCTCGCGCCCTGGACGAACCTGAGGCGTTTGCCGGGCATCATCTTGTGCTCTTCGAGTCCATCCTCTTGGCGGATTACCTTGTAGCTCGCTCTTGCAGGCTCAAGGACGATGCGCGAGTATCGAGGGAACAGACCGCAGAACTCCTTCTCCATGGCCGTGAACCGGTCGCGGTCGTGGCCAAGGATCTCATCGAGCAGCGTAGGGAGCCCGTGGCCCGCCACATCCATAGGGAATGCGTCTTCCTGCATCCAGGCGGATGGTGCAGCCAGTTCACGGGGATGGAGTTGAAACAGCAGTGCCGGCCCCAACGCGGCTCGAAGCATCTGTGTTTCGCGAGTATCTGGTTCGAAGAGTATGGACCTGCTGGTGACATCCTGGCCTGTTTCAGGGAAGACAATCTGTTGAGTGAAGCGGATGCCTCGCCTGCGCCGCCACGGCGTCACGGATGCGCTCAAGGTGACGCTGTCCGCCCCCGCTTCGGCCGACGCGAGTTCGGCCCCGCTCCATCCGGGCGGGAATGCTCTTGAGCCCAACCGACGAAGATTGACTAGCGCAGCAACCGCTTCAAGGAAGCTCGTCTTCCCGGAGTCGTTTGGCCCGACAACCGCGTGAAGCGGCGTGAGGTCCACGGCCACGTCGGCGAGGCACTTGTAGTCCTTTACCTCTACGCGAGTAATCATGGGCACCTCGTGATGGCACGGCGATGCCTGCGGTCAGCAAGCGCGCGCGGCGCGCGTCACGGCCAAGCGTTCTCGCATCACGCCGCCGCGGGCCGAGCTCGGGCTACGCCAGGTTCATGGTCATGAGGAACTCGGCATTCGTCTTGACCTTCGACAAACGGTTCTTGAGCAGCTCGACGGCCTCGACGACGTTCATGTCCGCCAGTACGCGGCGAAGCCGGAAGACCAGATCGAGTTCTTCGGGGTGCACAAGCAGCTCTTCCTTGCGACTGCCGCTCGCCGCGATGTCGATGGCCGGCCAGACGCGGCGGTCGACCAGACGACGATCCAGGTGAAGCTCGCTGTTGCCGGTGCCTTTGAACTCCTCGAAGATGACTTCATCCATCTTGCTGCCGGTGTCGACCAGGGCGGTTCCGATGATGGTCAGGCTGCCGCCCTCCTCGATATTGCGGGCCGCCCCGAAGAACCGCTTGGGCTTCTGGAGGGCGTGGGCATCGACACCGCCGGTCAGGATCTTGCCCGAGTGCGGAACCTCGGTGTTGTAGGCTCGAGCCAGACGCGTAATCGAATCGAGCAGGATCACGACGTCCCGGCCGTACTCGATCTGACGCCGGGCCTTTTCGATGACCATCTCGGCGACCTGCACGTGGCGGGACGCGGGTTCGTCGAACGTCGAGCTGATGACTTCGGCCGAGGTCGACCGCTCCATCTCCGTCACCTCTTCAGGGCGCTCGTCGATCAGCAGAATGATCACGACACACTCCGGATGGTTGGCGGAAACGGCGTTGGCCATCTTCTGCAGTAGGACCGTCTTGCCCGTGCGGGGCGGGGCGACGATGAGCATGCGCTGCCCCTTGCCGATGGGCGTGACGAGGTCGACGATGCGCATGTTGACCTCGTCGGACCCGGTCTCGAGCTGCAGCCGCTCGTCCGGGTGAAACGGGGTGAGATCCTCGAAGTTGGTGCGTTCCCCGACGCACTCGGGATCCTCGAAGTTGATCGCCTCGACGCGAAGCAGAGCGAAGTAGCGCTCCGACTCCTTCGGCGGGCGGATCTGGCCGGCCACAATGTGCCCCGTGCGCAAACCGAATCGCCGGATCTGCGAGGGCGAAATGTAAATGTCGTCCGGGCACGGCAGGTAGTTGTATTCCGGACTGCGCAGGAAGCCGAATCCGTCAGGCAGGATCTCGAGCACACCTTCGCCGTACATCAGGCCGTTCTGACGGATGCGCTCCTTGAGGACGTTGAAGATCAGCTCCTGCTTCTTCAGGCCGGCGACTTCCTCGAGCCCTGACTCATGGGCCTTCTGCTGCAGTTCCGCCACCGTCATCTTCTGCAGGTCGGTGATATGCAGGTCGCCACGCTTGACCTCTTCGTACTTGGCGTGGGTCTCGGCATCGAGCACGGCCTCGGCAGAGTCGGTCGTCGCCTCGGCTTCGTCGGCATCGCCGTTGACCACGGCGACATCCGCCTCCGCCGCAGCAGCGCGCGCTTTCGCGGAAGACGCGCCGGTCTTCTTCTTCTTCGATCGACTTGTGGTGGCCTTGGCCATCAGAATGTCCTCCAGTGCTAGGGTGGGAACTACTGTGAAAGCTTGATGTTCGTGCGGCCCCAGGTCGTTGTATCGCCGGGGCTCGGAAGTGAACTCACTTGTCTTGTCTTGGAACTACCCGTCCGCAGTCACCCGGGAAAAGATTTCTGCCACCTGCCGGTGGAGAGCGTCGACGGTGGAGTGGTTCCTCACTATATGATCGGCCCTTCTCTTTTTGAAGTCCAACGGTTCCTGCGTTTTTTCCCGCCGCCGG
>CAYMME010000314.1:0-11187 GCA_964391465.1 uncultured Planctomycetales bacterium | reverse complement strand
GTAGCTCAGTGGTAGAGCGTCACGTTGCCAACGTGAATGTCGTCGGTTCAAATCCGATCACCCGCTGTGACGTAAGTCATGCCGAACGTTTGACATAACGTACCTGCCTGTGTGGGGCAGCGCGGCCTGAAACCCAGTCGGAACCCGGTAGCCTACCGGATTCGCATTCCTGGGAGGTCGCACGATGCCTCAGACACCCCGACAACCCTCATACCGCCTTCACAAACCAAGTGGCCAGGCCGTCGTCACGCTCAGCGGGCGCGACCACTACCTGGGGAAGCACGACACGCCCGAGAGCCGGGAGCGGCATGACGAGCTGGTCGCACGCTGGCTCGCCAACGGACGCCGGCTGCCCGAGCAGAACGCGCGGCCGATGACGGTCAAGGCCCTGATCCTGGACCACTACCGCTTCTGCGAGGAACGGTACAAGCACCGACGCAACGGCAAGTCCGAGCTGTCGCGAATCCGCACCGCCCTGCGGGCGGTCAAGGAGATGTTCGGATCGACGCCGGCCGCCAGCTTCGGCCCGAAGTCCTTGACGTTGGTCCGCACGCGGTTCGTGGCCGACGGGCTGAGCCGGAACACCGTCAACGACAAGGTGCGGATCATCCGGAAGTTGTTTCGCTGGGGTACGGCCGAGGAGCTGATTCCGGCGATGGCCTGGCACGGGCTGAACGCCGTCGAGGGGCTCCGGGCCGGCGAGTCCGCGGCCCGCGAACCGAGGAAGGTCAAGCCGGTTCCTGATGAGCACGTGGACGCGGTTCTGCCGTACGTCCGCCGCCCGGTCCGGGCGATGATCGAGGTGGAACGGTTGACCGGCATGCGGCCGGGGGAAGTTACGATCATGCGGGGCTGCGACCTGGATACGACCGGCCCGCTCTGGGTGTACCGTCCGGCCGAGCACAAGGGCGAGTCCCGCGGCCACGATCGGCAAGTGCACATCGGCGAGCGGGCGCAGGCTATCATCCGGCCGTTCCTTCGTCCGGTGCTGGCCGAGTACATCTTCCGTCCCCACGAAGCCGAGGCCGAGCGGGACGCCGAGCGCCGGCGGGCTCGCAAGACCCCGCTCTGGCCCTCGCACGTCGCCCACCAGCAACGGAAGCGCAAGAAGGCCCCGAAGCGGACGCCGGGCGACCACTACCGCGAGGTGCACTACGCTCGGGCGATCCGTCGGGGATGCGACCGAGCCTTCCCGGCACCCGAGCCGCTATGCAAGCGACCCGACGAGACCAGGGCAGAGTGGCGGGCTCGGCTCACGACGGAGCAGACGGAAGAGCTGGAGAAGTGGAAGAAGGCCCATCGGTGGACGCCCCACCAATTGCGACATAGTTTCGCAACGCGAGTGCGGAAGGAATACGGCATCGAGGCCGCGCGGGTGATGTTGGGACATCAACACGTTGGCGTAACCGAAATATATGCGGAGAGAGATCAGGCGGTAGCCGCGACCATCGCGAAGAAGTTGGGTTAGAATGGACGTGGGCAGGCACCCGACGGGGTGCCGAACGGCTCGGGTGGCGGCCTTGGTTGGCTCCAAGGCCAGGGCCACACCCGACCGGCCCGCGACTTGGAGCGAATCATGTCAACGGACCTTCCCCCCGACCAACAACGAGTCTTGCGAATCCTGTATGAATGCGAGTTCGTGCAGCACGAAGTGCCGCCTCCCATCGGGACTTTCCTTGGTGAAGCGCTGACGGTGGACCCTGAATCGCCGGTGCCTGCGTACCTGGTGGCGAGCATTCTGGCCGACGACACACCGAACCGTTGGGGATTGAATCCTCCCGCCTTGGGCATCCTCGAGCGCAAGGGGTTGATTCGACGGGCAGCGACCGGCTACGGCGAGAGAACATACTGTTCGGGGCGTGAGCCGCGCACGTATCTGACCCAGTCACGCTGGCTGCCCAGCGGACGGCTGCTGCGCGTCGAGGTGACGACCGCCACGCATCGTTATGCGGTGTACAAGGCAGCGGACAGCAACGAAGTTGACCATCATCGCGACGTGGAAGGGGTTGATTACAGTGTGACGATTCTCGACAAGGACGGAGAACGCAAGGTTTGCTCCGGTTTCGCTGGTCCGAGTTACGTCGGGTACGCGCTGACGGCTGAGGGCATCGTGGTTGCGGAGAAGCTGGTTGGTGCAAAGACAGTTGTCCAACCCACCAAGTCCGTGCAGGCGGGTCAGGGTAGCCGGACGACTGGTTTGCGGGTCGATCTCGACCGGCGTGTTGCCTACTGGAATGAACAGCAGCTCGAGATCAACGACGCCGCGGACTTCACGGTGCTGCACGAGCTCTACGCTGCCGAGGGAACGATCGTCCGCCATGCAAAGCTTGCTCGGGCTGTCAGACCTAGCTCCGTGTCTGATAAAGCAGAGCTAAATGAGGCTTTGCCTCTGGTCAAAGAAGCCTGCAGCCACATCAGGCGGGCCTTCGGGCGAGTAAGGTGTCCGCTTCAGATCAAACCCGTCCGACGTCGTGGCTACCAACTCTGTCCGCCGGGCGAAGAATCGACTTAACACGACGCAGAATCGACCCAACCCGACGTTCGGCACGACCTTCGGTAACGCATCGAGTCGTAAACTGCCTCGCAGGTTGATGAGAACCATTGCGAGGCAGAACAGTGATCGACATTTCGCTTGAGGAAGTCTTCCCGCTGTCCGACGCGCCGAAACGCTGCAACATTCGCCGGCGGGGCAAACCCCTAAATGTGGCCACCTTCTACCGCTGGGCCGCGAACGGCTCTCGCGGGGTGCGGCTCGAAACCGTTCGCGTGGGGGGGTCTTTGTACACGTCGCTGGAGGCCATCCGCCGGTTCAGTGAGCGATTGACCGACCCGGACGCTGATCCGCGTCCACCGGTGCGGGACGATGACGACGCTCGAATCGACGCCGAGCTGGCCGAAGTGGGAATCTGACGGCGCACACCGCCGGCGGTGGCAGGCCGCACGGCGGTGAAAATCATGGAAGGGATTCCACGATGATACACATCTTCGTCGTCTGGTCAAGGTGGACGAGATGACCGCCCGCGACCAGATTGCCACGTTCGCGGAGTGCGTGTTCGAGCCGACCGATACGGTCGAATCGCGGTTTCTGCCGAAGGGCCGTTCGATCTGGGTTCCAGCTGGCGAGCTCGCCGACCAGGCCGACGAGCTGCTCCGCGACAATGCGGCCGGCGAGCACATCTACGTGGGCGCGAATCCAAGGAAGGCTGTCGGCGGCCGCAAGGCCGAGGACGTCGCCGTGGCGCGGTGTCTCTTCTGTGACTGGGACGGCATTACCGTCGAGGAAGCGCGCGAGCGGATCACCAAGGTCGGTCTGCCCAAGCCGACCATGCTGATCGCGTCCGGGCACGGCGTGCACGGCTACTGGCGGTTGATTGAGCCGCTCACCGATCTGCAAGCGTGGACTGGCTGGCAGCGGCGACTGATCGCCGTGGTCGATTCCGACCCATCGATCCACGACGCGCCCCGCGTAATGCGCCTGCCGGGCTTCACCAACTGGAAATCACCGGCCGCGGAGTGCTCGATCATCAAGGCCGATCCGGATTGGAGGTTCGCGCTGGAGGAACTGGTTCGGGCGCTGCCACCGGTGACGAGCAGCACGAAGGCGGCCAGGAAGACCAGCACTCCGCCGGCTCTGGTGGGCGGTGTGCAAGGTGGGCCTGACATTGTTCGCCGCGCTCTGGCCTGGCTCGCCAAACGCGATCCTGCGATCGAAGGGCAAGGCGGCGATCTATTCACCTTCACAACCGCGGCCACGCTGCGACGCGACTACGGTCTTTCGGAAGAGCAGACCTTCGAGCTGATGATGGGGGAATGGAATGGCCGGTGCCAACCGCCTTGGGATAAGGAGGAACTCCGTACGAAGATTGCGAATGCTGGGCGTTACGGGACACACGCCCTGGGCGTGAAGGCCGCGGTTCCGCCACCACCACGAGCGCGGCATCGCGGCAACGGGCAGGCACCACCACCACCGCCATCGGTGGAAGCGGAGCAGCCGAGCAGGACACCCGACCTGCAAGTTCTTGAGGAAGTCGAGGCCGAGCTCGTCCAGTGGTTGTGGTGGGGGCGCATCCCGCTGCGTAAGTTGACGTTGTTGGCCGGCGATCCCGGTCTCGGCAAGAGTTGCATCACTACCGACATGGCCGCGCGCGTTTCGCGGGGCACACCCTGGCCGGATAATGTGAACGTGCCGACGATCGCCGGCGGGGTCGTGTTGCTTTCTGCCGAGGACGACCTGGCCGACACGATCAAGCCGCGGCTCAGCGCGGCGGGGGCTGACTGCCGGCGAATCGTCGCCCTCCAGGGGGTCAAGCGGTTCGACGCTGAGACCGGGGAAGAGATCCGCGATCCCTTCAGTCTTCAATACGACCTTAAGTGCCTGGAGATGGCCGTCGAGCAGTGCCGGGGCTGCCGGCTTGTCATCATCGATCCGGTAACGGCGTATCTCGGGATCAAGCTCGATTCGCATCGCAACACCGAGGTACGGGCCGTGCTCGGTCCGCTCTCGGATCTGGCCGGCCGGTTGGGTGTTGCGGTGGTCGCGGTTACCCATCTTAACAAGTCTGTCGGGGGGGCGGCCATGTACAGGG
The DNA here is from genome assembly GCA_964391465.1 of uncultured Planctomycetales bacterium. Lineage (GTDB taxonomy): Bacteria > Planctomycetota > Phycisphaerae > UBA1845 > CAYMME01 > CAYMME01. Next base: position 6,601 of record CAYMME010000314.1, on the reverse strand, counting down.
CGATGGGGTCCCTGGCCTTCATCGCCGCGGCCAGGGCGGCGTGGGCGGTGACGAAGGACAAAGACGATCCGGCCCGCCGGCTGATGCTGCCCGTCAAGAACAACTTGGCCGCGGATGGTACGGGCCTGGCCTACCGGCTGGCCGACGGGGGGAACGACGCCCCGGTGGTCGCGTGGGAACCCGACCCGATTGCCATCGATGTCGATGACGCTTTGGGCCCCGACCGTAGCGACGACCACCGCACCGAACGCAACGATGCAATCGGCTGGCTGCGCGAGGCCCTGGGGGATGGGAGTCTTCCGACGAAGTCCGTGCAGCGGCTCGCACGCGAGTCGGGCCATGCCTGGGCCACCGTTCGACGGGCGGCTGACGAGCTTCAGATCAAACCCAAACGCGACGGATTCGGCGAAGGATCGGCGTGGTACTGGGCGTTGCCCTTCGAAGATGCTCACGATGACGACGCGAAGGCGCTCGCCCCCCCTACACACCCAGAGGTGAGCATCTTCGATGGGGGTGAGCATCTTCGGCCTGACGACCCCAAGAACGGGGGTTCGGACCCCCCCGATTCTGCTCCATCCCTCGAAGATGCTCACCGGGGTGAAGTGGGCACCTTCACGGGTTTCCGGCCGCCGGACCGTGATGAGAACGGCGAAACCGCGGTCGAGCGGGCCGAACGGTATCGCCGCGAGGCACAGGGGGATGAGGCATGACACCGTACCGTCCGGTCAACCCGTCACCTGAACAACTGGAGGCCGCCCTTGAGCTGGGCCGGCCGCTCGGAGGTCCGCCGATGAACGCGACCCGTCCAGCACCCCCACCGCCACCGCCGCCGGTGGCACCACCACAAAGACACCGATCGACACCACCGCCGCCAAGCTCCCCGAAGCCGGAGCGACCGAAGTTCGGGGCCAGCTCGGGGCCGGTGGTGAAACCGCAGCGGATAGTGGAGTACGGGCCGGGCGGGGTCGGCAAGTCCAGCCTGGCCGCCCGGGCTCCGGCTCCGCGTTTTCTCGATCTGGAGGGGGGCACGGCCGAGTTGGACGTTGCTCGTGTGGAGCTGCCGGCGGGCGAAGCAGAATGGACGCACGAGCTGGTGCGGGCCGCCCTTCAGGAACCCGAACTGTGGGCCGAAGCCGGGACGGTAGTCATCGACACCCTGACGCGAGCCGAGCAGCTCGTCGCCGACTGGGTCATCGCGAACGTGCCCAAGAATCGCGAGGGCGAGAGGGCCGAGAGGATCGAAGATTTCGGATACGGCAAGGGGTTTATGCACCTGTTCGATGCCTTCCGTCCGATCCTCGCCGACCTGGACCGGCTGGTGGCCGCGGGCAAGCACGTCGTGCTCATCGCCCACGACTGCGTCAACAACGTACCGAACCCCGACGGTGAAGACTGGAAAAGGTGGGAACCGCGCCTCTCCGACCCCGCGTCCGGCAAAGGCTCGATCCGCCTGGCCGTCCGCGAGTGGGCCGACCACGTTTTCTGTCTGCGTTACGACGTAACCACGAAGGACGGCAAGGGCCGCGGTCACGGCAGCCGAACGATCTACCCGCAGGAGCGGCCACCGTTCATGGCCAAGTCGAGGTCGTTGCGCGACCCGATTCCGTTCACCCACGAGAACGACAACACGCTTTGGGAAGCGATGTTCAGTACATAACGAGTCCACTTATCGCAAGGAGTAGGTGTAATGGCAATGGCAGACAGAGCAGGGACGTTCAAGGGTGAGCCCGTCGAGTGGGGCGTAGACGAGACCGGGCAGAAAGGTCTCGCGACGTTCGTCTGTCGGTTCCGGTTGAACGAGTGGTTCGACCAGGCCGGCGGTGGGTGGTTGGAGTGGTCGGTCTACGATCACGCGATCACCGGCTACTTCTACCTGGAGAAGAAAGACGGCTCGCCGAACGAGACGGGCATCAGGCAAATCAAGGAAGCTCTCGGGTGGGATGGCCTCGACGTTCGTTGGCTCCAACAGGCCGACCTGCGCGGCGTCGGCGTCCAGCTCGAATTGGGCTGGGAGGAATACGAAGGCCAGAACCGGCTGCGGATCAAGTGGCTGAACCCGCTGGACTGGGAAGGATCGCGGGTGCAGCGCGCCGATGATGCCGGACTTGCCGCGATACAGGGGCGGCTCGGGGGGAAGCTCCGGGCGCTCGCCGTACCGGCCGCGGCTGGCACACCTGCACCGGCTCAAGTGTCACCGTCGGGGACTGCTGCCACACCGGCACCAGCTCGATCTGCACCAGCGGGTGGGCAAGCACCGTCACCACCGCAATCGCCGCCAGCCGCTCCACCAGCACCGGCCGCGAAGGCAACCGCGGCACCGACGGCCACGAAGTCAATGGCGTGGAACCGGCTCAATGAAACGTGGGGGGAGACGAAGAGCGTGGCCGAGCTGGAGCAGTATTGGCATACCTGCATCCGCGACCTTGGCAAACCTGAAGCTGCGTTCGGGTCCGAGGATTGGGCTAAGCTCATCGGGTTGATCGAGGTTCCGTTCTGATGCACGGCCTTGAGTACATCGAGGCCGTCGAGGCGAGCGTCGCCGAGCTGGTGGGGGTGGACCGCGGCGATCGCTATGAGCGCGCCGTCGCGGCATCCCTGGCCCGGTACGCCAACCTCCAGGTGCGTCGCGGCTGGACGGTCGAACGGTGCTTGCGCGAGGTGCGGCACTCGCGAGGTCGCCGGCCGGAGCTGGTGCGCGTGGCGGGTGGTCCGTTCTGATCGAGTGACCGGCATGGAAGCCAGGACCACCGACATCGAGACCTTGCGGGCGCGGCTATCCACGATCATGGCCGAAGCACACGAGATCCTCGACCAGCTCGTCGCGGCCGGCGAGCAAGCGATAGGCGAACCGGTCGTGGATCCGGGCGCACCCAAGCTCGATGCGGACACGTTCTCGGTTTCCTACGGCGGGCGGATCTGCGAGCTGGGCAACTCCATCGCGTTCCGACTGCTCCAGCGCCTTGCACGCCGGCCGGGGGTCTACGTGCATCACAACCGTCTCATCGAGGTCGTGTGGGGGCAGCGCGTAACCGCCAGCGCGATTCACGCTGCGGTCACGCGGTTGCGCCAACGACTCCGAACCGCCGGCCTGGCCGAGCTCGCGGACGCGGTCGAGGGCTCGGAGAAGAACCACCTGGTGCTGCGGCCGATCTGGAGGCGGGCTCAAAAATGCAAGCGAAATGCAGGAGCGGTGTAGCGCGGGATGCAAGAGCAGTAGCCCATACTTGTATATGCAAGGAGGTGACGCCATGGCGCTCATTGACCTACCGACGGACAGGTTGCTCACCGTGGGCACGCTCGCGCAACTCACGGGCCACACGCGCGACCGCGTCGCGTTCGTGGTTCAGAGCAGGGGAATCAAGGCGACCGCGCGGGCGGGCCGCGTGCGCGTATTCGACGCCGCGACGGCCGAGCGGATTCTCCGGGAGTTGGAGGCGATCGAGGCACGGCAGTCCGGGATGCTGCCCGTTCTGGAAATGTAGCCGTGAGAATCCTCCGGTTGGAGGATACAACAACAGCTCGAAGGAGGTATCGAGCAATGAAAACGGGAAATATAACGGCGGCGACCTACGACCAGCTCGTCGCGAATCTCGTCGGGGCCACTGAAGAGTTCATCGAGCGGGCTGAGTCTCTCGGCTTGAGTGTCGAGGAGGCGCAGGAGGCGTGGATGGAGGAACTCGTCTGGCAGCGGGACGTAGCCAACCGGCAAGCGGCGGCGGCCGAGCGGCGAGCAGCGCCGGACGAGGGGACGTTGGTGGCGAGTTTCGAGATTGAACTCGAGAGACGCATGAAGGCGGGTCAAAGCCGGAGGACTGCGGTCTGCGCGATTGCACGGACACGCCCCGATCTGCACCGAGCATATCTCATCAAGGCCAACACGGACGCCGGCCGCACGGGCGTTGTCGCGCGACTTCGCGCCGAGGCGCTGAGGTCGGCCACCGGGAACGGCGCGGAGACGACGAGCACCGACGACGGCCAGGCCGGTCCGGCTACTGAGCGGTGGACGACCGCGGTCGAGGCCGAGATGGCCAAGGGCAAGAGCAATCGCCAGGCGGTTCTGGCGTTGGAGAAACAGCGGCCGGGACTGCGGGAGGCGTACCTGGCCGAGTACAACGCGCGACACAGCGCCAATCGTTGACCCACTATTCACGGGCAAACAAAGGAGATCAGAAACATGCCGACCGCAACCGCAGAGAAGGAAACCAAGCGAACCAAGGCGGCGAAGCCGAAGCAGACCAAGCACGGGCTCAGCGCAAAGGACATCATCGAAGTCCGGCGCTTCTACCCCGCGGAGCGGCTTGAGTACATGCTCGGCATCCCGTACGACGTTGTCGCTGACGCATGTCGCAACCGATGTTTCTCGAATCAACGGGGTGCCCTTCGTCAGGGCGAATTGGAACTGCTCGGGGCTGACGTACTCGCTTGGATCGACGCGAAGAACATCGAGCACGCGGTCACCGACGAATACGCCAGCATCTACTGGCGGACGCACCCGAAGCCCGAGTCCGAACCCGCGCCGCCGAAGAACCTGGCGGACCAGGCGCTCGATGTTCTCCGGATGGAGGACGCCCAAAACGCCGAGCCCGTCGAGGAATACTTCGACGAGTACGTGACCCTGCTCGGTCGCTTCGATAAGCCTGCTGAAGACGACCAACATGCCCTGGCCGCGATGATGCGATGCCTGGAAATCTCGCCCGACGAGGTCAAGCGGGACGCAGCGATTGTTGCTCGTCTCCCTGGGCTCCGGAAGCTCCACGAAGAACGGGAGGTCGCGCACAGGGGCTACGTCAAGGCGAGGGAAGCGCTGCACGAGTTGAAGGACCTGCACCGTTCGCAGCTCAATGAAGCCGAAATGCGGGTGCACCGGGCCGAGCGTCACATGGGCGTGTGCGCCGGTGCCGCCTTCAAAGCACACGAGTTGACCCGCAAACGCCCGCAGTTGTTCGCCGCGGACCGCTCGGGTTTCCCGCGGCTTCGCAGTAGCGCGACCGCCCTATGCAACGGGCTTGCTCAAGAGACGTGAGTCCCCGAGCTCCCGGGGGTCTTTCGCCCTTGTCTTCCCCCGGGAGCTCTCTTGTTGCGATCCTCGGGGTTTTGCCATTGTCCCCCGAGGGTTCTGATCTCCGGGCCCCCGGGGGTTGTGTCGTTGTGGCCCCCGGGGGTCGCGGGCGATCAAGGACCCGATCGAATGACTGGTGACCGGCATGGCACCAAGGCCAACAGTTTCCTCCTTTGTGGTTCGGCGCAGCACCAGGCGGCCGCGGCGTTCGTGCACGCCGCGGTCGCCGGCTGGTGGCGAGCCGAGACATTATGATGAATGCAGATTCTCTTTGGGTCCTTCGTCGGGGGTCCGGGGTGGGGGGCTGTGCCCGGCGATCTCGCCGTTTTCGTACAAACAGCGGTCCGAAATCGGTGCGTGCGCCCACACGCCTGCAGTAGTTGAAGGTTCTTGCAGATGGCCTCGCCAGTGAAGCCTTATCGGCCAGCCGCATGGCTAACCAAGAAGGCCCTCGCGGCGGTCTTCGACGTGAATCAGAGCTATCTCGACCGGGAAATCCGCCAGTTCATTCGACCCGAGCACGTTCGTCGTGCGCGCGGCCGCTTGCTGTTCTACGGGCGTGGGGTCATCGAGGCTTGGGCCAACGCCAGGGCCAAGCCGCAAGGAAAGGCCGCGCGCGAGCAGCGGGATGAAGTGGAGTTGGAGGCGTGGAGGCTGCGCGCGGCCTTGGCGTAACAAAGGAAAGCCGACGCGGGTCAGGTCGTGGTCGAGATGACCGAGCAAGGAGCGGCGCTGTTGCGCAGGTTCGAGTCCGTCGGCATTCCGGAAAGCCGAGCTCTTTGACGAGTGAATAGTCGGCCGGAGCAGGTGCCGACAAGCCTGAATCGCAGTGGTTGATCGGGTGAGGCCAAGTTGCGACAATGAGAATGTGATCTCGCATGTCCGAGGAGGAGGGATGGTCGTGCTGGGACATCTTCGTACGTGGTTGTCACACGTGCGTGCATCGCGCGCGACGTGGTTCGCCTGCGCCCAGCGCGGCAACGGCCCGGGTTGCTGCGTCGGATACGGCCAAAGGCGGCCAGTTCGGGCAGTTCGCCTCCAACAGCAGTGATACTGCCGTCAGCGACGCGGGGGATAGTTGCTGATCAGAACGGAGGTCACAACGATGCTCGACCGTAACCAAGGCTCGAGTCTGCTAGTGATTGTGTTGGCCGGCGCGACGATGATCACCCTATCGGGCGTATTGCCGGTACGCGCGGACACGGTGCCGGTCGAGTTGGTCGGCCAGCTCGGTGGGCCCACCTACGCAGTGACCGTGGTCGGAAACCGAGCATACGCGGGATTCGGACCGCGTTTGGTCATCCTGGACGTGTCGCAGCCATCGGCTCCGACCGCGCTGGGGCAAAGCAACGCGATAGTCCATGCGGTCAGGGCCGTGACCGTCTCGGGCAACTGTGCGTATGTGGCGGACGAGTACGCGGGGCTGCAGGTGATCGACATCTCGAACCCGGCGGCACCGCAGTGGGTGGGCGGGTACAGCACATCCGGCTTGTCGATGGCGGTCAGAGAGGGGACCACTTTCACGGTGAAGGAGAGCCACCT
>CAYMME010000313.1:10332-11233 GCA_964391465.1 uncultured Planctomycetales bacterium | reverse complement strand
GATCACTTGGTCGACTGTTCGCCTGATTCGAGCTGGTCACCGTCATGACGTCTGTCTAGTCCTTCGACAAGCAACTGAACGGCCTCGCGCATCTCGGGTTGCTGACGTTCCAGCACGGCCGGGGCCCGGTCGGACTCCAGGTAATCCAGCGCCGCAACGTAGGGGGCGCAGATCAGGTCCGCGTCGGCCAGGCGTGCGTGCGCCGCCTCGATCATCTCGCGGAGAAGCTCCCGGTTGCCCGAGAAGAATCCTGAACGCAACAGCCCGCCGGCAAGCGCGATCCGTCGATCTTGCGCGAGGCCGGTGAACTCCGTGAAGAGGTCGCCGACAGGACGCGGCAGCTCCGGGATCGGCGTATCGATCGCGATTCGACCGAGCGCCCTGAGCGCGGCCCTGCGGACCTTAGTGTCGTCATCTCGCAGGCGGTGAGTCAAGGGCGCGACGGCTAGCTCCGAGCGGATCCGGCCAAGCGCGATTGCGGCGCTGCTACGAACATCAGCACGCTCATCTTGCAGGCATTGGATCAACGGGGCGAGCGCTTGCTCGGAGCCGATTCGGCCGAGGGCAGTTGCGGCGCTGCCGCGAGCAACGGCATCCTCATCTTGGAGGCATTGGATCAAGGGAGCGAGCGCATGCTCGGAGCCGATTCGGCCGAGGGCAGTTGCGGCGCTGCCGCGAGCAACGGCATCCTCATCTTGGAGGCATTGGATCAAGGGAGCGAGCGCATGCTCGGAGCCGATTCGGCCGAGGGCAGTTGCGGCGCTGCCGCGAACATCGGCACGCTCGTTTTGCAGGGATTGGATCAGGGGAGCGACGGCATGCTCCGAACCGATCCGGCCGAGGGCGGACGCCGCGCTGCCGCGAACGTTGGCAGCTTCATCCTGCAGTGAACGGATCAACG
>CAYMME010000313.1:0-10232 GCA_964391465.1 uncultured Planctomycetales bacterium | reverse complement strand
CGGTGACAGCCTGCTCCGCGCCGATCGCACCAAGGGCGGTTGCGGCGCTGCCGCGAACGTCGGCAGCCTCATCTCGCAGTGAACGGATCAACGCGGTGACAGCCTGCTCCGCGCCGATCGCACCAAGGGCGGTTGCGGCGCTGCCGCGGACCTCGCTCTCGGTGTCGTGAAGTTGCGGAAGCAGGATGGGCACGTCCTCAACGCCGCGCCTCGAGCCCAACGCATTGATGCAGTACCGGCGTCGCCAAGGTGCGGCCCTCAGATTCGCGATAACGGCAACAAGATCGTCGCGGCATTCCGTGGGGAAGAGGCGTCGCAAGAGAGCCGCTGCGATCCGCGCGTTGGGGGGGGCTTTGCTGCTCAGAACACGCGCGAGAGCCTCGCGTACTTGCGCCGCACTTCCGGTGTGCGTCCAGTCGGACAACGCGGCCGCGGCGCGCCGGTAGGCGCGTTCCGCGTCGGTTTGGCGGCCAAGTCTGTCCAGGGCTACCGCTTCGTTGAACAGCGGGTGTACGTACCGGCACTGGAGTTCAGCAGCACGCTGGAAAGCTGCGAGGGCTGCTTCGTGCGAGCCGAATTCGTCGGCGAGAAAGCGGCCTTTGTACAGGAAGTAGTCGGCGTCGTTCTCGTGCTGTGCGTCCAGGGCGGCCAGTTGCTCGCGAATCGAATCGATCGTCATGACCCCCTCGGTGCGGCTGCGGAGGAGATCGAACTTCCTCGCGTATCGTTCCGCGCCCTCGGAGACCTCGGTCACGTACTCCATGTACTCGGCCACGTCGGCCAGGCGTTCGTCGTCACCGGCGTCCGCTCCCTGCTGGAACTCGTCCAAAAGGTCGTTCCAGACACGATCGCGCTCCTCCCTCGTGGCGTACCAACTGGCGAAGAACTCCAGGAGGTACTGCATCTGCCCGCGCACGGCACGTGAGTGGTTCATCTGGTGCCAGATCCGGAAGAGCCGCTCCGGCATGACGTACAGGGTCTGCTTCTTTCGCCGTTGCTCGCGCCGCAGATAGCCGGCCTGCTCGAGCCGGTTGATGTGGGAACGAACGGTCTTCGCCGGCATGCGGGCTTCGCGGGCGAGTTCGCTTGGCGTACACCCCTCCGGCATCAGGGCCATGGTTTCGAGCAGCTTGCCCTCCTGCTCGGATACGTCCTTCATGCGGTCCTGATAGAAGGGCGTAAGGCTGTCCAACAACAGATCGAGTTCGTTCCTCACGTCGCTCACCGCCCGGCGGGTAAGAAGCTGGTAGAAGATGATGCCCAACCGGGGGTTGCCTCCCGTGAAGTGATAGAGGGCGCGCAGCCTGGACCGGTATGTCTTGAGATACTGCTCGAACGCTTCGTTCTGTTCGAGGGTGGCGAGTTTGCGCAGCATCTGTTCCTGCTCGGACGCCGTGAGCTGGCCGAGGACCTGGACACGGAAGAACTCGAAGAACGGCTGGTTGGGATCGGCCACCGCGCTCAGGTATGTAGGCGAACTGCACAGGAGCACGAGCCACTCTTCCTCAGTGAGAATCTTGCGCAGCAGGTGGAGTTCGGTTCCTCCGCGCATCTGCCGCTGTAAGAGGCGATCCACGTTCTCAGCCACCAGCAGCACTGCCTCGCCGGTTCCGGCGTGGAAGTGCCTAAGGGCGTCCAGGCTCAAATCGAGGACACGGTCGTGGTTGTCATCACGCTGAAGCCGCGTGTGGGTCGCCTCCAGATGCGGATCGCCGGTTTGCCCGGCTAGAATCCGCAGGGCTTCGAGAAACAGGTCGGCAACGTGGGTCACGCCGTAGCTGTCTTCGGCGATGGCGACGATCTGCCACTTTCGGGCGAGATCCTCCTGCTTGCGGATTCGGTGCTCGATGAGCCGGAGCAGGTGCGTCTTGCCGATTCCGCGAGGACCGATGAAGAGGTAGTGCTGGCGCGATCCGCCAGGTTCCCAGCGTCTGAGGTGGTCGAGGATGTCTTCGAGGATGCTTTCCCGGCCGACAAAGAACGCCTCCAGGTCCTCCGGGGATGTTCGTTGGGGTCGATAGAGATGGATTGGCCCCGCCATCGGCTATGGCCCCTGGAACCCGTAATGAGTCTTCCACCACAGGCCGACAACGCGACTGAAGAAGGCGTAGCTGTCGTTCTGCGAGATCACGTAGAAGTCGTTGTCAAGCTTCTCCATCAGGCGTTTGAATGCCTCGAGATCTTCCTGGTTCCCAGACCGGCTGCAGATCTTCAGGAACGTGGCATAAAGCGTTTCGCGGCTGATCGGAGCGTCGGTTCGAGACAGGAGCCCGAGGATGGCCAGAGCCGCGTTTCCCTCCGGGCCGGGATAGTACTGATCGATGCGCGATCGATAATGCTGAAAGACCGCCGCGGTCGCGCCCCCGAGGAGATCCTCGGCGAACGCAGCGTGCACCATCTCCACGGAGATCGCGTCGTTCCCGGCACGCGCGCGATCGAAGATGGCGGTCAGCAGCACAGCCAGGAGGAACGGGATGGGCTCGCCGACGAGGTCAAGGATGGTCCGTGATACCTCCGGCGTTTGCGCCTTGCCATGTGCCACAAAGACCGCTTCCACGAATCGCTCGGCGGTGTCCCGATCGAACGGCCTGAGCCGAACGATGGCCAGATCGTTGACGGTGTCCACCAGTCCAAACTGATCCAGCGTGGGCACGAGGTTGATAGACCCGCGGATCACGAATCGGGTTTTCGTATCAGGTGCGAGGCGCGCGCCACGAAACCAGCGGAGGAACTGGCGGGCCTCTTCCTGGTCTCGCCTCATGATTTGCTCGATCATGATGGGGAACTCGTCGAGCAGCAGAAGCAAAGCTTGCTCGTCGCGCCCCAGCAGAGACATGACCCGGTCCCCGTAGCTGAGCCAATGTTCTGGAACGTCGCTTCGCTCGCGCAGTTCGACTTTGAACGTTCCGACCTCGATGCTCTCCGGCAGGCTGCGGACGTACTTGCCGAAATCCTTTGTTTCTTCCCACAGCGACGTGACGACGCGGGCGAAGTGCCGGTCACGAAGCAGCACGGCGATCAGCTCGACCATGAAGTTGGCGGCGGGGGTGATGTGGGCAACGTCGATGTAGATGGGCCGAAAAGGCGGCTGGGGCTCGTCCAGCAGCCGGTACATGGCGCCGGTCTTGCCGAACCGCCTTGGAGCCACGAGAAGAACACTATCGGTCGCAAGACGCGACCAGAGCGTCTCGATCAGCGCTTCGCGTCCGAAGTAGTCGCTCCCGCGTGGTACGCTTCCGATGACGAGCTTCGGCATGACAACTCTCCCAGCGGCTTCAGGCGCCGGAGTGTTTTCGTTTTGCAGTGCGTCCCTGCCCGTGATCCTTGTGGGAGGGCAAGCGTTGCGCAACAACTCTGTTGCGCAACACAAAGGTACCACATCCCTGCGGTTGAGTCAAGAGCATTAGGTGGAGCGGCTCCATACAAGTTCGCTTCGAGAGCGGCCACCACCGCGCCTGCGGGTCGTGCTTCACTTTGCTATATCTAAGACGAACAGAGCTTCTGTTGATGGTTTGGCCGGCGCTTGGTGCGCCCGGCGCTGATTGACGGACGCCGCTTTGCGGCACATACTCGATAATGACAGGCGAAATGGTGCCGGGCAAGGTTCTGAGCAACCGTGTCTGGCGTGCGGGTGACCCTTGACTCGCCGCGAACGCATGTGCGTTCCAGACCGGCGACACCGCGCGGCGTGTGAAGGGTGGTGCTCCACGGCCTACGCATCACTCCCGCCGATGCGACGATAACCCCGCGGAGGTTCATATGTTCGGTCATTCAAGCAGCTTGCGTATGGGTGTTGCTCTGATGCTGGTGGGTGTTGTCAGCTTCACCGGCTGGTACGGGTGTTCGCCGGCGGATGATACGGGCGGCGGCGATGCGGCCTCGGGGCCCGTGCTGCCTACCGTTGACGACCTGGCCGCGCTGGCGGCGGGGTTGGGGTTCACCGATGTGCAGGCGGGGGGCGAGGACACTGCGGGGAACACGCTGGCCGTCGTGTACACGCCGGCCGAGACCGAGCCCGAGGAAGTGGCCGTGCTGATGATGAGCAACGGCGTCGGGACCGTGGCCCGGGCCGTCGGGTCGCCCGGCAGTATCACTGCGTGGGAGTTGTACTATTCACCCACCGCTCCGATGGTGACGTTGTGGTCCGACGCTGCCACGCTGGGCGACGGAACCGTCATCACGTACACGGAGGATGATTCGACCACGGAGGATGAAACCGACGGCGACGCGCCGAGCACGCTCCTCGCGACGCTGACGGTCACGGGGGAGACCACGGTGGATCTCGCGGCCGATGCGGCCCGCAGCCTGTCGTGCATCGCCAGCGGCGGCACGCCTCCGTACACGGTCGGTCTCCAGCACGAGTCGGGGACGGAGTTGGCGCGGTTCGAGCAGACTCAGCTCAGTAACCGCGTCGACGCCACCGTCGAGTTCGCCGACCCGGCCGGGACGCACGGCTTCCTGTGTGTGGTCGTGGACTCCGATGCGACGACCGCGTCGGATCGTGTTGACATCGAGGCGACAGGCGAGACGGCTGCGGCATCGACGACGGACGCCGATTCGGATGCTGCACGCGCCCAGACCGAGGGGTCATTGGCATGTGCCGATGACGGCCGGTCCGTCGCGCGGGCGGCCGAGGTGCTGGCCAACGCCCTGTTCTCGTGTGCCGCGTCCGCGTTCGATTCCGAAGATGCCACTCGTGAGGGATTCACTCAGCGGTTCGGTGAGTGCATCACGGCGTTCCCGGCGGCCACCGCCTATGCCGCACTCGATGATCTCACTGCCGCGCTGATCACGTGCTGCCCGCCGAGTTTGACGTTCGGGGAGTACACGTCGTGCCTGAACGTCGGAGAGACGACTGCGTTTACGGCCGTCGTGGAAGCGTCGAACGACGGCTGCCCATGGGACGCCGTGCACTTCGTCGTCAACCCGTCGCCGACCATCTTGACGGGTGAATTCGTTGCGGGGGCATCTTCCGGCTCTCCGCCGCGGTCCGAGGGAGATCTGACGTTGGTCGCGTTGGCTCGGGGCACGGTCGATCTGGAGTACCAGGTGTGGGTCCCGTTCGCGGGGGACGCGGAGCCCCACGTGCGGAGCACCATTCGCATCAACGTGGCGGAGTGCGATACGTGTCAGACGCTGGACCGCGAACTCTGTGCGTGCGTCGGAGAGCCGTGCGCTGCGGACTCCCCCGACGATCAGGAGCCCGATGACGGCAGTACGCCGGACGACGGTAGTCAGGACGATGGGAGTCAGGACGACGACCAGGACGAGGGGCAGCTTGACGGTGCGTGGGTCCAAGTCGGATCGCACATCCGGTGGACCTTCACGGACGAACACCTCATCAGCATCGACCTTGTGCCGGAGCACGACAACGGGATGTCGTGCTCGTACTCGGCGCGGGGCGACGGCGAGTCGACGCTTGTGCGGGAGACCCCCTCGAATGAGGGGGAAACGTTCAACTGCAACACGTCCGTGACCGTGATCCGCACCGGAAGCACGGGCTCGATCAGCGGCTACGAGAGCTTCACCATCGACTTCGAGATCGATGGGGATGCGATGACGTTCTTCGGGCCGGACGGAACCACGCTGAGCAGTTGGGAACGCGAGTGAGCGCGGGGCCGCCAGCCGAAAAGCCCCGTAGGGGCGAAAGAAACTAGCCCACGGCGTGAGCCGTGGGATGGGGCGATGGCGTCACCCGCGAAGCCCCGGACGGGGCGTAAGATCAAGCCTGAGCACCCACCGCGTTCGATAAGTCGGACCGTCCAAGCAGCGTGTCTGCCGACTCTTGCTCGATGATCGCACACCTGAGGCGGCGGCCATAAAGGGGGATCTTACGGCGCTATCGGGTCTTGAGGGTCTTCGTTGACCGGAGACCCGCGGCTGGCGCCGTGGGCTAAGCTCTAACGCCCGCCAGCGGGGCTATTCAGAAAACGTCACGAACCGAGCGAATGCTTCGTTCCACTGCGCCGATTCCTGCGGCTCGTAGCGGGCGAGCGAGGCGGAGCGCCGCACGAGTTCGCGGCCCTCGGCTACCGATGCGATGCGGCCCGTGGCCAGGGCCTGCACGAGCACGTTGCCGGTGGCAGTGGCCTCGGCCGGCCCGGCGATCACGGGGCGGTCCGTCGCGTTGGCGGTGAACTGGCAGAGCAGGCGGTTGCGCGAGCCGCCGCCGACGATGTGGATGACTTCCATTCGCGTGCCGACGATCTCCTCGATCCAGCCGAGAACCTGCCGGGCTCGCAGCGCCAGCCCTTCGAGGATCGAGCGAACGATTTCGCCGCGCTCGGTCGGCGGGTCCTGGTCGGTGCGCCGACAGAACTCGCGCACCTGCTCCGGTCGGTCGCCGAGGGCCCAGAAGACCGGATCGTCCGGGTTGAGCACGGCCGCGAACGGTCGGGCCCGGTCGGCAAGGTCGTCGAGCTGCTCGTACGTCATCTCATCGCCGGCCCGCGACCAGCTCCGCCGGCAATCCTGAATGGGCATGAGCCCGACGAGGTTCTTGAGCAGCCGGATCGTGCCGCCGACGCCGCCCTCGTTGGTGAAGTTGTACTGCGACACCGTCTCGGTGAGCTGTGGGGCCGGTGCTTCCACGCCCATCAGCGACCACGTCCCCGAACTGATGTAGCACCAGGGTCGGTCGCCCTCGGCCGGGACCGCGGCGACGGCGGAGGCCGTATCGTGCGTGCCCGAGGCGATCACGGGCACCGGGCCGGCGCCGGTCTCCTCGGCGATCCAAGGTAGCAGTCGTCCCGTCACCGTACCCGGCGGCACGATCGGCGGCATGATCTCACGCGGCAGCCCGAGCGGGGCGAAGAGCGCGTCGGCCCAGTCGCGCGTTCGCGCGTCGAGCAACTGCGTCGTGGAGGCGTGCGTGTACTCGGCTGTCTTCTCGCCGCTGAGCATGAACATGAACAGGTTCGGCATCGGCAGCAGCGTCTCGGCCGTTTCCAGCCAGGGGTGGTTCGCCTCCGCCATCGCGAAGAGTTGGTTGAGCGTGTTCAGCTCGATGAACTGCACGCCGGTGCGGGCGAAGATCTCCTCGCGGGGCAGGCGCTTGAAGACACGCTCCTGCGTGCCGACCGTCCGCTGGTCCATGTAGTGGTAGGGGTTGCCGAGCAGCACGTCGTTGCGACCGAGCAGGCCGAAGTCCACGCCCCAGGTGTCGACGCCGACGCCGGCCAGCTCGGCGCCGGTTCGCCCGGCGGCCAGACCGAGAGCCGTCTTCATCTCGTCGAACAGCCGCAGCGCGTCCCAGTGGAGCGAGTCGACGACGCGGACCGGCCCGTTGGCGAACCGATGGACCTCCTCGAGTGCGAGACGGTCCCCATCGAACGTACCCAGCATCCCCCGTCCGCTACTCGCGCCCAAGTCGAAAGCGAGATAGTGCGTCGTGGCCATGGCGACATCGTAGGCCATGCTCGCGACCGACGAAAGCGCAATGCAGATCGGAAGGAGCGAACCAGCAAGTCACAGCACCCGAGCCCCCGGATTCATCCGGCGCGGTCCGCGCCCCCAGTTGCGCCGGCGAGCCTTCCGTACGCTATCATGCGTCGAAGACCTTGAGCCGGCTGCTCCGGTCCCAACCGGTGGAACAGGTGACGCCGATGAACGTCGTCGCGGGTGTGTATCAACTGCGAATGCGGGTGCGGAAGGAGCGGACAATCGATGTGGGCGCCCTGGGGTCTTGCCGGTTCCCTCGCGGCTGGTACGTCTACACCGGTTCGGCCCGCGGCGGCTTGTACCAGCGCGTTTCCCGGCACTTGCGCGAGGACAAGCGTATGCACTGGCACAT
The DNA here is from genome assembly GCA_964391465.1 of uncultured Planctomycetales bacterium. Lineage (GTDB taxonomy): Bacteria > Planctomycetota > Phycisphaerae > UBA1845 > CAYMME01 > CAYMME01. The sequence continues at coordinate 2,440 of CAYMME010000313.1, read as the reverse complement.
CGACCATCTTCTGGCTGTCTCCGATTGCGTGGAGGCGTTCGTGCTGCCCGATCCGCATGCCGGTGAATGCGCGCTGCATGACGCGCTTCGTGAGGCGGAGACGCCGATTCCCGGGTTCGGGGCGTCCGACTGCAAGTGCCGGTCGCACCTTGCGTACTTCGCGTCGCGACCCGCGATTGGCCTGACGCCGTGGGAGACGTTCGTGAGAACGTGCGATCCGGGCCGTCCGCAGATTTCGACGCCCGAACACCGCGCGAGCGGCCCGCGCCCGCGCCCGGATCATACTCGAGGAGGCAGACGCTCTTGACAGAACCCGCTCCGACCTCAGACCGTTCCCACGCTCCGACTCGGCTGCGCATCCTTGACGGCGGTGACATCTGGCTCGATGGGGGGACGATGTTCGGCGTGATTCCGCGCGTGAGCTGGGAGAAGCTCATGCCGCCGGACGACGAGAATCGATTCCGGATGGCGTGCTGGTGCGTGCTGGCCGAGATCGGCGACCGGCGCGTGCTGGTCGAGGCCGGCATGGGCGACAAGTATGACGAGAAGGAACGCCAGATCTACGGAGTGACCGATCAGTGGGTGGCCCCTTCGCTGGAGGCGATCGGCGTTTTGCCCGCGTCGATCGACCTCGTGGTGCTGACGCATTTGCATTTCGACCACGCCGGCGGGCTCACGCTTCTGGACGACTCGGCGTCGGCGAGCGCCGGCCAGCAGCTTGTCTTCCCCAACGCCGAGGTCGTAGTGCAGCAGGGCGAGTGGCAGGACGCGTTCGACAACTACTCGACGACCCGGTCCAGCTATCGGCCCGAGGAACTGCAGCCGGTGAAGGACGCCGGGCGACTGCGGCTGGTCGAGGGGAGCGTCGAGGTGGCCGACGGCGTGAGCGTGCGCGTGACGCCCGGCCACACACGCCATCATCAATCGGTGATTCTCGCCGGGCCGAAGCGCACCGCCTGCTTCGTCGGCGAACCCTTGGCGACGATCCACCACGCCCGCCCGAGCTACCAGATGGCCTACGACCTGATGCCCATGGAGACCATGCGCCAGAAGGCGATGCTCATGGAAGAGGCCGAAGCGAACGAGTGGCTGCTGCCGCTAGACCACGACCCCGACCACCCGGTGGTCACCGTCACGCGCGATGACCGCGGTCGATTCGTGCTGCAAGATCACGCCCCGCGCGAAGAAGTCCTGGCCGACTGGATCACGCTTTGAGTAGTGTGCGCGTTGCGTCAGGGATCCTTGACGAGCAGCAAGGCGTTGCCTCGCGGGTCAGACAACACCTCTACGATTGCGGTTCGCTGCGCTTGCGCTCCTGGTCGCTCGCGAGGAGATGGTCGATGAGCTGCTGCGTGACGCGAAACGTGGTCTCGCTCTGCAGGCGATTGAGTGTATTGCGCAGGTCGATGAGATCGAAGGCGGCAGCCTGGGCGAGAACGGCAAGGGTCCCAAGTGGCCGGAGGCCTTGCGCCTTGGCGACCCGCGTTCCATCACGCTCGTCGATGAGAAGGTGGTCGGCCCGGAGTTCCTTGGCGAGGCTGATGGCTTCGCGTTCGCCTGGATCAAGCTTCACGCTGGGATCGATTCGGCTGGGCTCGCGCAGGAGGAGCCAGTTCGGAGGGTGTTGAGCCCACTTCCGTACGGGGTCGGGAGTGCGTGGGTCATCAAGCTCGTTGCGCACGGCCGGCGGGATGATCACTTCGCCGTAGAGCTGGGGTAGCACGTGAACTGCGTCAATGAGTACCAGGTAGTTCAGGGGCGACGTGTCGGAGACGACGATCATGGCAAGAGGCGGTTTCGAGCCGTGGCGATCTGTTCGTCAAGCTCTTCGGCCGTGAGCAGGTCTTCGGTGACGCCGTGTTGCTTGAGGACGCCGTCGGTCTCGAATCGCCCAAGTCCGAGCGTTTCGGATAGCTCGTAGTGCGTGAGCTTCCCCTGACGATACAGTTCGATCACCATGGCCTCTTTCCCGGCAGCAACCAGGTCGCCGAGGTCACTCCGGAGCCTTTGCTCGATCGCGTCAGGTAGTTCGATGCTGATGCCCATGGTCCTTGAACTCCTTACTCCACATCCTACCACGGGCAGCGAGGAAAAGCATACCCCTCGACACAGTACGGCGGGCAATCCGTGCCCGCCGCCTCGCGACGAGCCTCCCCGGGGTCCTGGGATCTGCCGGGCTCGTCTGTGGCTGACTGTCGTGACCTGTATCAAGCGAAGGCGGGCGAGCGATCTTCCAGTCGAGCGGCACCGTCCACGAAGCGACACTGACCGGGCGACCGGCGACAGAGAGCGAGAAGGTGTTGCGGCAGGACGCCTCCTTGTTATCCTGCCGGAGTTAGCGGGAATCGCCCACGGGAGCTACCGTGATGCCCGTCCGTTTCGCCTTGCTCGAGGACAACGCGAAACGGACGGGCATCACGGTAGCTCCCGTGGGCGATTC
>CAYMME010000312.1:1316-11274 GCA_964391465.1 uncultured Planctomycetales bacterium | reverse complement strand
GCATCACAGTTGCCGTGAAGAGAGCAGGCTATGCGGGGTGCAGAATCTCGTACGTTGTGATTGATCAGGAAAAAAAACACGTCGAATCATGATAATGGGCGTTCGAGGGGTCTGACTCGGGGGAAGATCGAGGGAGATCTCGTCGCAGACGTGTCACTGAGTGAAACGCTCGACACGACTCCACGGGGCCTGGCTGAGATGCTCAAGGGGGGTCTCAACGGGTCGCCGTCATCTGTCCTGCCGGTGCAGGCGCTGCAGCCCGGGGGGTCATAACGATCATGCAGACCGGCTGCGGTGTCCGCTATGTCCGGACGGAGGCCAGGCTGGATGTTGTCGTACTCATGCCAGAAGAAGGCGTCCATCAGAACAGACGAGTCGACGTACACGAGCGTGTGCGGGGCGATGCGCGCTTGGCCACTGGGGAAAGGGAACTTGACCACCGTGGTTCCCATACGGGACCGCCCTCAGTCCGTGTCCGACTCTTCAGACAGTGCCAGACACCCGTAACACCGCCAACGCCCGGTGATAGGCTCATACCAACTCCTTCCCATCGCGATCGATCATCCCATCCAGCAATGCCGACACGTCCACGGTCTTATCGCGGCCACTAGGATGTTTCCGCTGATCTTTCGGGCAATACTCGCAGTCGAGCCAATGGAACGACTGCTCGGCCACAGCCATGTCCGTCAACACCCAGCCGCGGTCGGTCGTCCAAAGCCAGTCGATCGACCAATCGCCCTCCAGCACGGCGCCGACCTGCTGAGTCAGCGCTTTGAGTTCGCAAATCTCCTCGGGGGTCTCTTCCTGAATCGACGCCAGGCGCTCCGCCCAGTCCTCGACCGTTCTGAACGTGGCTGGGCACCGCCCCCTGGGACGACATAGCCACCTAATTCACAGTAGGGCTGCGGCTCACCTGCCACCCCTGCTTCTGCATCTGCCGCAGCGCCAAGATGCAGGCGGTGGCTTGTTTGGGGGAGAGCCATTCGGTGGATTCGAGCTGGAACTGGCGTTTGAGCCAGGCGCGGAACTTGGCGGGCTGATCGGGGAAGAGGAGCTTCTGCAGGCGGTCGATTTCGCGGAGCTGCTCGGGGGTCGGCTGGTCTTTCGGCCAGTGGCGGCGCCGGCGTTTCTTCTGGGCTGCGCGGCCGCGGGCCTGCTTGCCGACAGCGTTGCTCAGGTTGCCGAGTATACTTCTGGCTTCCGCGTAGGTAACTGGCTTCTCCGCCGTGGCCGACAGGCTGGGCTTGCCGACCCACTGAGTCATCATGTCGCGGCGCATGTCGTCGTCCCAGCCGAGTTCACGACAGAGCGCGAAGATGCGGCGGCGCTGGTCGGGGGCTATAGATGCGACAGCCATAGTCGGCCCTCTTCAGTGAACAGCCCGCTCAATACAGTCCATGCGACCGCTTCCACGATCGGAACCGCTCCCTGTCCAATGGCTCGACCCCTGCCCAGCCGATGGGCCACCCCATCAGCCAGATGGGCCACCCCATCAGCCACTCGCCCTTACTCGCCAGCCGTTCTCGTTCCGAGATCCGGGCCAGTTGCTCGCGGTACTGCGCTTCGAGGTTGTTCCAGAGCGACGCCGGCACGCCGGTCACGAGCTCGAGGCGACCGGCAGTCTCGTATGTGATGGGCTGTTCGCCCTTCAAGATCCGGTTGAGGGTCTGGACGGTCAGCTCAGTGCGCCTGGCCAGTTCGGCCTGACTCATATCGAGGGACCCCATCACCTCGCGCAGCGTGTCCCCCGGTGGTACCGCGTAGTCTGGCATGGTGTTTCTCCTTGGTCGTGGGCGGCTTCTTGCGATCTCCTCATCGGCGTTGTAGGGGCACCAGCTAGGGCGCTCGGCCGGAGGGAGCTCGCAGTAGCATGGGTGGCTCTCGACGAAGAACTCGCAGGTCCTGTCTCTGCAGAGGAACGGACTCATGGCGACACTCCCTCCGTGTTCGTCTCAAGCGGCAGCTCCATCTGGATTCGCCGGCGATCGGCGTCGTCGACGAGCTTGCTGATGGCTGAGGCGCGTCGGAGGGAGGCCAGGCCGTATCGGCGGTGGAGACTGTATGCGTCAGCGGCTTCCTCGCGCGTGCGGATGACGTAGTAGCCGTGTGGTGTGCCGAGGGACGTGCCGATCGGCACGCCGTGCTGCTCGATCAGAGAGACGATGACGTCTCGCATCTCACGGTCGGCGACGTTGGTGCTACGCTGTAGGACATCGCGCGCGACCGCGCGTGATCGTCCGACATGGTCCGGCCAGAGAGCTGCGTAGACGGCTCGCTTGGATCGATCCATGCCGGCCTCGGTGTTGTCGGCCGGTTGCCAGACGCCGTCGGCCGCACCGTCGCGCGAGGTCGCGATGGCGAACCCCGGCAGCGGCGGGTTGCAGACGGCGCAGTCCCATCCGCCGCCCGGCTCTTGCCAATAGTCGCGCTTGCCGCACTCGGGGCAAGCAACGATGGGGGCGGGGATGTACTGCGGCGAGCGTTTCATAGCGGGAGCCCCGGCAAGCTGAGCTGCGGTCTCAGGGGGAACGGCGCCTTCATCGCATCTGCCCGTGGGTGAGCCAGAACCAGATCGAGTAGATGGAGATCCCGGTGAAGATGGCGGATTGCCACATCAGTCCGGGCATCCGCTTGTGCTTGCCGACGTAGTACCAGAGCGGGTTGGCGACGAGCCAACAGAACAGCCCCTCGATGTATAGTGAGCCAACGAGGAACGTCCCGATGATGCTGAGGATCGTGGCGAGCCATTCGGCGGTGCGAGCCATCTCTAGTCTCCGACCCTCACCGATACAGTGGCTTTGGCCTGGTACGAGCTTGTCACGGAGCCGTCGGCGCGAGCGACGCGTTCGGGCTGAGAGGGATTGCGGATGGAGACGCCAGCGTGAATCTCGGTCTCGGCAGCGGCGACGCCCGGCACCATTGCCAGCAGCAGGCAGAGCGGCCACCAGTGGAAACGGCGGAGCCAGTTGTTGAGGCCGTTCATGCCAACCAGCGCAATGCCTATGCCGAAACCGGCTATAAGCGCAAAGAGAACCATCTCAAGAATGTCCAGGGTTAGCTCGTAGCGCATGGCGTGCCTCCTTCCGGCGTAGCGGATGCTTGCAGGATGTCATCGAGAAAGGCCTGGATGAGGGCGAGGCACTGCTTCATCTCGAACCCCTCCTTGCGCATGACGGCCCAGGCTTCGTGGTAGCTGTTGAACCGGCCGTGCTGGACGAACGCGCGATCGTGTTCGGCCTTGATGAGCTGCAGCGCGCGATCGAGCACGTCGACGGGCTTCTCGGCGTCTGCAGACTTTTCCTCCAACTCGACTTTCCAGTGGCGGCGAAGTTGCTCCGGTCCCGCATGAATCGAGAGCAATGACTGATGCACGAACATCCTGTACGCGTCATCGTAGCCCCGGCTCTTGGCGCAATAGTGGTTGTAGGAACTCCGGACCGTGTGCACGTGCGGAGGCTCGTGGGACTGCGTCAGCGTCACCGAGCCGAGGCGCGTGGTGAGCTCATCGAGTACGACGTCTTCAGGCATGACTCACACCTCCGGCTCGTAGGATTCGAGCCACTCGTTCATGTCACTCATGATCTTCCAGAACACGCAGGCAGCGGCACTGGGAGCGAAGCTCGCGCTCTGGACCTTCAGTTCGCCGTCTTCGACGTCGAACGCGAACACGATCACCGCGTGGGCGTCGAGTTCGCTGCAGATGCGCTTGGCCGTCATGTCTTCCGGCGCGCTGTCGTCCTTCCACCCGTGATGCAGCCGGTTCATGTCCGGACCTCCTCCGGCAGCTGGTGCCATTCCCGGCCGTCGAGCAGGTGTCCGGCCAGCTTCTTGCCGACGCGGCGCATCCAGGTGCCGCTGGACTCGTTGGCGAGGCAGTAGTAGCCTTCGTCCGGCACGGTGTCGATGAAGCCATCGGGGTCCATGCAGATGTCTCCCGGGCGGATGCCGTCGTCGTCATACTCCCACGCCCACTCGCCGACTTGCTTGAAGAAGAACGGGACGCCTGCGGCTACGCACTGATCGCGCACGCTGCGCGCCCAGTCGGGATGCGTCGGACGGGCCTTGGGGCCGCTCTCGCCGCCGGCAGCGCACCAGCCGATACCCGTGAGGTCGAGTTCGCCGAGGTCGCCAAGGAGCGGCTCGAACGAGACGAAGCACTTCTCCGCCGCGGACCGACGGAGTGCGTCCATTCGCCACTTGTGGTCGGCGTTCTCAACGGTCATGCCGAACCACGCATCGGGCAGCCGTTCGAATGAGCACAGGCGGCTCGAGCGCTTCGTGAGGATCACGAACGTGTGGCGCGGGTTCTCGTCGATTATGCGCCATACCTTGTCGAGGAACTCGAACGGCACCGACGAATGGAGCAGATCGGAGTGGAAGCACAGACCGATGCGACGCGGACGCTTCCAGTGGTATGGTATGTCCAGCCGATCATCGTGGAGGACGATCTCGCCGGTCCAGCCATCGACGTCCCACGTGGTCTTGTAGACATCGGCAATTTTCGCGCTCGGATGCGCTCGAAGGCGAGCCGCTTCGCGGAGCGCGTAGCAGTTGTCGCAGGCGGGCGACAACTTCGTGCATCCGCTGGTGAGTCGGAGCGTCTCGTCCAGGTAGTCGATCATGCTTGGCATGGTGGCTGTCCTTTCGGTGCTCGAAGCGTGTTGACATCCTTGAGCATGGTATCGGTGCGAGTGCCGTCGCCGGCTAGCTTGCCCGGCCTGTAGGAGCCGTTCTGCCGCACGACGCGCTCGTAGACGTTGCCGTCGCCGCAGCGCGGACACTGGCGGTGAGTCCAACCGGCGCGGCCGACGCGCGTCTGCTGATACAGATGACCGCAGTGGAGACAGATGCACTCGCGATACCTCATCCCGTGGGTCCCTTGCCGTTGCCGTTGCGCTTGCGACGAGGTGCGTTATTCGCGTCCCAGTCGGCGACGTACGCGCTCTTCAGCCACTTGGCGCGGAAACGCTTCTGACGTCGATCGTTGAACTTCTTGAGCGTGACCTCGCCCCGGTTGATGGCAAGTGTCAGCGGCCCCGTCTTGTACCACTTCCGGTGCTCGTCGCAGAGGTAGTAGGTCTCAGGCGCGATCAGTTCCTCGTCGCATTCCAGGCAGAGCACCTTCTCGGGGTCGTGGATCCGGAGCGTCCAGGAGGTGTCCTGCTCGATCGCCTCGACCAGGCGACGCTGGGCGCTGGCCTCGTCGGAAGTCTTCGGGAACTCGCGAGCCAGGAACTCGTCGATCTTGTCCCAGTCGAATCCGCGCCTGGTGACCGGCGGGAACAGCTTGTCGGCAGTCTCGTCGGGCAGGAGCTTCGTGATGTCGCCGATCGCGTCGTCCTCGACGGGAGATCCCTGGCGCTGTTGGTGGACGGTGATGCGCTGCCCCGTGCGCCGATGTACCTCGGTTAGGGTCCTCACCTTCTCGTCCGTCGCGCGCTTGACGAGATCGCCCTTGATACGCGCAAGCTCGCCGGTCTCGATGTCGCGACGCTTTCGGTGTCGGATGGCTTTGGAGACGACCTGCGCGCCCTTACGCCGCCGTGAGTTCTGTCGGTTCATGTCGAGGTCTCCAGTACGCTGCGTTCTGCCTGCTGGGCGCGGAAGTCCGGCCCTTGGAACGTGACGAACTCGCATAGATCTAGTAGGCGGCTGTAGACGCGGCCGTCGGCAATGGACTTGATCTGCCCTTCGGTCGCGTTGGTGGTGACGATTGTGAATGCGCGGCGGGCCAGGCGGGCGTTTACTATCTGGAAGAGGATCTTGCCTTCCCAATCGGAGCCGGAGTTCTTGCCCGCGCCGAGATCGTCGAGCACCAGGTACGGCACGCGCTTGCATACGGCGAGTATCTGCGCCTCGGTGGCGCTGTCGCTGTTGGCATAGCTGGCGCGCAGGCGGGTGAACAGGTCGGGCATCGCGGCGAACTTGCCGGCCTTGCCTGTGGTCAGGATCAGCTCGGTGAGCATGGCGCACGCGAGCATCGTCTTGCCGGTGCCGACGCCGCCGCGCAGAAGTGCGCCGCGACCGCGATGCTTCCCTGCGCGAGCAACGAGCTGCTCGCCCTTGGCCTTGTACGGTCCAGAGAGATCGGTGAGCCGTAGCCCACGGTACTCACTGGGAATGTGGGCGACCTGGAATATCTTGGGCACGACCGTCATGGTCAGATCGGTGGTGACGCACCACCTGCACCGGCAGAAGTTCCCGTCCGTGGCCTCGTAGACGAAGTCGTCGGCGCCGCCGCATGCGCAGCCGGGGTGAGACTCGTGGTGTGGGCATTTGACGATGACGGCGTCGGGGCGGCCAGGTGGATCGGCCGGCTCGATTGTGAACCCACGATCGCTACAGTGGAGACACGTCATGCTACACCCCTGCGAGCATGCGCGCACGGGCCTTGCGCACGACGTCGTCGTTGACGACGTCGATGCCCAGGTCCGCGGCGTAGTGGAGTGAATGGGAGCAGATCGCGTTGATCGTGAGAATGTCCGGCCTGACGGCGACGTCTTCCCCAGTCTCTCCCAGCCCCTGGGCTTCCTGCTCGACGGCTATCAGGCCGGACTCGTCAAACGGCACGGCGATCGTGTCGGCTTCGTCGCCGAGAGGCTCTCGGTCCAGCCGGGCGACGGCGATGCGGTTGCGGACGTACGCGCGCAGCTCGCCGTCAGGGATCGACAACGGACCAGGCTTGACGCACTCGATGCGCGCGCCGACCTCTCTGAGAGCGTTGCGGGCGAGGGTCGGCGACAGCTCCTCCTGCCCGAGGAGGATGATCGACATGACTCGTCGGAACCCGTCCTTGATATCCAGCAGGTTCTTGAGCGCCCTGAAGCTCTCGTCCGCCAGCAGGTGCGCCTCGTCGATCAGCAGGACGATGCGCTTCCGACGCTGGGTGCGAGCCTTCATCACCGTCTCGACCAGCATCGTCAGGCTCTCGGAGTCCATCTGGCCGGTCGGGTCCTGCTCCAGGTCCCGGAGCAACGCCTTCTGGATCGTGGTCGGCGAGATCCCCTTCTTGTTGATCGACCGTACCTGGCACACCAGATACCCGACGGCTTCGTCCTGGGTCAGCTCGTCGACAAGCGCCATCCGCATGATGGTCTTGCCCCAGCCGACGGGCGCGCTGACGGCGACGGCGTCGTTGTTCGAGATGACGTTGAGCAGATGGTCGTGCAGCTTCTTGTGCTCCGCCGACCAGAACAGCTCGGCAACACTGCGGGGTTCGTCCGCGAACGGATCGCGCTTGAACTCCCACGTCGCTAGTGATTTTTCACTCAGTCTCATGGTTACGGCCCCTTTCCACGACTTGCGTGGATTGATGGTCTGCGAGAACATGGCGCTTCGGCCCTTCATCCACTGGCGATAGTGGGTCCGGTCGACGAAGCGCTGTCTGGCGGACGTCGGTACGAATGCCTGACCGCAGCACTCGCACTTCCGCTCGCCGTAGATGTCGCCATGCTTGCACTCGTCGCTGTGGTAGCGATGGGTGGACGACCTCGGCTTGAACACGACCCCGCACGTACACTTGCGCGGCGGAAGTTTCGACACATACAGACTACCCGACACTTTCGGCCCCTTGTCGTTGCGGTGCGGCGAAGCACTCGGCTTCTTGCCGCTGCGATTCGGTGTAGCAGAACTGCGTGCAGTACTTGGTCACTTTGCTGCCCCACGAGCGCGGCACGAAGTCGTCGCCGCACCAGGCACACTGCCGAACGCCGTACAGACTTGTGCGACGGCAGATATCCGTGCAGAACCGGTGGTTCGGAGCGCACTTGAGGTAGGCCGTGCCGCAGTGCGCGCACTCGGCCGTGCGCGGCTCGTAGCGCTTCGTCTGCACAGGGATCGCTTCGTTCATGCCACGTTAGCCTTTCTAGCGGCGTTCTCGCGCCAAGAATGCGCCCAGCGCTGGAGTTCGGCGAACTCGACCTGCTCGCGACCCGCCATGAGCTCGTCGAGGGCCGCGTGCTCCAGCTCGCGAACGGGCTTGTGGAAGTGCTTCTTCTCGGTGAGCCAGATGAGCGCCTGCGTGCGCGAGCGCATGACTTCCATCGGAGGAGGAGCGTCCGGCACGTCGGCAACCGATGGACGGCCCGTGAGGTACTTCGGCGCCTCTTCCGTCACCTGGTCGGGCTTCGGCTGCTCGACCGGCACGTCGGGTGCCTTGGCTACTTCGAGCTTCATCTTCTCGCGGGTCGCGTACGGGATCGCCTTGAACTCGCCCACTTCCAGCGGCTGTCCGACCGGATGGATCTCATAGCTGGATCCCTCCACGTCGGCGAAAACCGCGTCGGCGTACGTCGGAGACCACCAGATCGTGATCTTCCTGCCGACCATCGAGACGAACGGCTCGCTGTGCGGCAGCGCGTAGCGGACCCGGTTGATCGAGACGCACAGGTCGCGCTGGATGCTCGCCTCGCGCGAGTCCATGCGCAGGTAGCCGTTCAAGATGTCCTCGGAGACGACGCGCAGGTTCTCGGCCGTAGCGCCGGCCATCCAGCGCCGGAAAGGCGCCACGCCCGTCGTCGAGTGAGCACGGTTGTTGTACTCGAGGAGCCAGGCCACGAGGTGCTCGTTGGCTTCCTCCAGCGACCGCCAGCGGGTGGGCTTGTGGTGCGACTGATCGATCACCTGCGCCAGGTGAGGTACCTCGGCGGCACTATGGACGGCCTCGAAGTCCTCCTTGATCGTGCGGATCACGCGTTCGACCTTGCCCTTCGAGCGCTTGCCGATGTACGGCAGCGCCTTCCGGATTTCGACCGGCGGGCTGAACATGCGCATGATCCGCCCGAATCGGACGCTCTTCACGACCGCGTCGTTGTCGACGTAGACCTCGTCGGGCAGGCCGCAGAACGGGAACTCGGATCCCTTCTCCCGAGCGGCGTTGCCGAACGCGGTCAGCCACGCCCGTGTGTCGTTCGCCGGCACGATCTCGGCCCAGAGCGCGCGACTGTGGTCGTCGATGATCGCTACGAACCAGATGCGCGGATCGACGCGATCCGGCTTGTTCTTCGTGCGCTTCAGAGGAGACTCGTAGACAACCGAACCATCGAGATCCTGGTAGAACATCAAGGACCCCGACGAGTCGATCTGCCAGAGCCGATTCGGACGCGACGCCTCGAATCGGACGCCCGGACGCGCGTCGCTCGCGAGATCGCGCCTGGTCAGCCCGTGCTGGCGACGGAGACGGTTGAGCGTGGGTACGCTGGGGAGCTCGTGCCCCTCGCGCACGAGCATGTTGCGCGCGCGGGTCGTGCTCAGCCCCTTGCCGATGGTGAGGAAGATGAACTTTTCGCGGAGTTGGTCGGAGATCTCGTCGGCGTGTCCGGCGTCGACGCGGCGTTGCCGCCCCGGCCGGACGTCCCTCGTGATCGCGTAGACGGTGCCCACGGAGCAGTCGTACTGCTTCGCGAGCGACTCCGCGCGTCTGCGTGCTTCGGCCCCTGACTGTCCAGCCATCTGGCGGCGGACGTCATCTCGCTGGTGGGTTCCGAGCCGCATGCTACTCGTCCTCCTCCGTCAGGTGATCGGTGTGCGGGAACGGCATCTTGGGCCGGTTCTGCTCGCGAATCAGCACCTCCATGTCGTCGGCGAGCGAGGCATGCTCCTGGGAAACCTGGTGGAACAGCGTCTGGCGTTCCGACTTGGGCAGGTCCTGCACCTTCTTCAGCCACTCGATGATCATGTGCTTGTACCGCAGGAACTCCATCAGCGGCTCGACAGGCGCGACCGGGCCTTCCTTGGCGACCTTCTCGTAGTGCTCGCGGAGGGATTTCTCCTCGGCGGTCTTGGCTTCCAACTCGTGGACACGATCGACCGCCTTCTGCTCGCCGTCCTTGTGCTGGCGGACAGCCTGGCGAAGCTCACCGACGCGCATGCGGTCGACATCGTCCAGATCGCCGATGCCCTCGACGGAGCCGCCCTCATCCAGCTCGCGGATCTCGTCAGGGTCAAGCTCGGTGATCGC
>CAYMME010000312.1:0-1216 GCA_964391465.1 uncultured Planctomycetales bacterium | reverse complement strand
GATCTGCTCGGCGGTGCGGACCTCGTCGAAGGGATCCAGGCCACCCACGATCGCGCGGGTCGTTGGATCGAGTGCTTCGAGGGCTGTCTCCTCCGACTCCGCGCTCTCCGGGGTCACGTCCAGCGGCTCTACGCTGGGGTCGATTCCTCGTTCGGTGCTTCGCTCAGGCATCTAGGTCTCCTCGGTGAAGCGGCCTATCGTCGACCGCATGTGCAGCAGGTGCCAGTCCATCGTCGGCCTCCAGAGACCTTCGTCCGTTTGCTCGACGCGTTGCCACTGCTGCATCGTCGTCAGATACCGGCGAAGCGTCGCCTTCGGCATGGTGGTCAGCTCGTGCATCTTCGCCAGCGTAACTCCGCCAGGGTGCGCCAGGAGGGCGCGCTCCAGGCGGAAGAAGTCTTCAAGCGCCTGCATACTAGCCTCAGTCAGCTTCGTTGGCTGCGGCTAGTTCAGGAGAATCCTGCGTGCCGGCTGATGCCGGCTTGGGAGATTGCGATGCAATCTCCGGGTCAGTGTTAGGTGGTGGGGTCTCCGGAGCCGATGGCTCCGCGGTCGGTACCTCATCGTCGCCGGGATCCCAGCCGGGGCCGATGGCGCGAGTCTCAAGGGCTGACAGGATCGGATCGGCCCGGCTCGGCATCGGCGGGAAGTCGGGAGCGTCGGATGCCTGGACGGCCCGGAGCAGCAGCCAGTCGGCGCGCTCGGTCTGAGAGAGATGCCGGCCGATCGAGATGACCGTGCCGGGTAACGCCTGACCTATCTCTGACCCGCGCGGCGTGTGGTAGAACTCGATCTGGCGCTGCTCCTGCAGACGCCTGAGCTTCTTCACGACCCAGCCCCACGAGTACGCCGAGAAGACGGCGTCGTGTGTGCCGTCGGTGGCGGCTACCAGGATGCGCGGGCGCCTATGGTCCCCGCGGTCGATGGCCTGTACGATCCACATGGGTAAGCTCCTCTCACGACAGGGATGGCGGCATCGCCAGGATGTTCTCGTTCAGGCGCTCGGCGATATCGGTCAGGCGCTTCTCGATGCCCTCGATGCGGTCCAGCGCCTCGGCGCAGAGCTTGGCCGTCAGCGCCGAAACGTGTCGCTTATTGTGCGCGAGGATCACCACCTCGTCGACCTCCTCGGCCGACCAGGCGACGGCTACCAGGCCACGATCCTCGCAGAACGCTCGAAGCTCTTCGTACGGGTCAGCCATCGCTCCGCTCCGCT
>CAYMME010000311.1:0-11284 GCA_964391465.1 uncultured Planctomycetales bacterium | reverse complement strand
GGATTGCGAAAACCAAGGGTACGAAGTAGGCTGGAACCCGGTACTCTCAAGTAAGTTCGATACCCGTGAAGGGTTCCCGTCGGCGACGTGGGTGCAGGACCCGGTTTCGCCCGTCGGGAGGATGCCAAGGAGACAGCCATGCAGACTCTTATCCACCACGCGAAGAAGTTCCTCACGGACAACGAGGGAGCCACGATGGCCGAGTACGTCGTGCTCATGGCGGTGATCGTGATCGGCGTCATTGGTGCGATTTCCGCATTCAGCGATGCCATCATGGGTCGGTTCGAGGATACGACCGAAATCATCGAAGGGGCTGATGGTGGCGGTGACGCTGGTTGATCACGCGGAGATCGCGTGACCGCGCATGACTGAACCGGGGTGGGCGATCTTTACGGGTCGCCCACCCCTCGCACGAAACAGTCATCGGATTTGGCTCGGCGTCGCGAGTGGCGGTCGGGCAAATACAGATGTGTGCGATGGCCGTCGTGGCGTGTGAACGCCGCACCGGCTCCGAAGGCTTCGGGACGCTCGAACCGCCTGGAACTGCAGAGGACAGGCCCTTGAGTCCGCAACTGTTCCACCAAGCCGCCTTGCTCAGCGCCGGCCCCCTCATCATCGCCGCCATGCTCAGCGATGTTCGCAGCCGCCGGATTCCCCACTGGATCGTATTGTCGCTGCTGGTCGTGGGCCTGGTCGGTGCGCGGATCGGCGGCGGCTGGTGGGGCCTCGGAGAAGGGCTGCTGGCTCTGGTGCTTGGTTTCGGGTTGCTGCTTCCGCTGTACTGCCTCGGGGCGATGGGGGCCGGAGATGTCAAGCTGCTGGCGGTGATGGGTCTTTGGTTGGGTGTTCGAGGGACGTTGTGGGCCTTCGCCCTCGCCGCGCTGGTCGGCCTGCTGCCGGCCTTGGTGTCCGTGGTCAGATCGAAGAGCGCATCACCAGCCTTGGCTCACCTGTGGGTTGTGCTGGCCAAGTTCTCCGGGCGCCGGCTCGAGGCGGCCGACCTCGTTGCGGTTGACGGCGAGGTTAGCCACAAGACCTTTCCCTACGGTGTATGTCTCGGGGCGGCCGGCCTGGCGGTGCTCTCGAGTCGCGTCTTCACCAACCTGGGGGTATAGCCACGATGCAACCGGGACGAACAAGACGCTCGAATCCCCACCGAGGGGCGGCTCTGGCAGAGATGGTCATCGTAACACCTCTGCTCGTCCTGATCATCGCGGGAGTGATCGAGTTCGGCTGGGTCTTCTCGATTCGCCAGGATCTGACTACCGTGACACGGGACTGTGCCCGATACGCGATGCTCTTGACCGTGACGCAGGACGAGATCGAGGACAGGCTGGCCCATCAGTTGTCGCGTCGAGGTTTCAGCAACCTTGCGGCAGCCCCGGTCTACCGCAGTGAGGATGCGGGCGTCGTGACGGTCGAGGTTTCCGTTCCGTACCGGGAGATCGGGTTGTGGCCATGGGCCGAGATTCTCGGCCTGGATTTGAGCGTGACGGTGCGGTCGTCCACGCGGGAAGAGACGGGATAGGCTCGACATGACTCACGGTACCCATCGCCGATACAGACGTGCAGCGGTCATGGTCGAGATGGCGATTGTGCTTCCGGTGCTCATGCTGCTGCTCTTCGCGATCGTCGAGTTCGGCTGGGTGATGATGATGAGACACCAACTCGTGCTGACGGCCCGTGACTCGGCCCGGTTCGGAACGCTTCCCGGGGTCGACGAGGACGCCTTCAACGAGCGCATCGCGGATCGTCTTGGCGCCATGGGGCTCGCGAACGGGGTCGACGGCGTTGAGGTGGTGTGGACTACGTTTCCTTTCGACGCTGAGTCGGGCGTGGAAGCCGAGGAAGCCGACGCGTCCGCTCAGGCGTTCTTTGGTTTCGACGGAGCGAATCGGTTCGACATGTTCGTGACAATTGACGTGCCCTACGCCAAGATATCGCTAGCCCCCGACATCGTTTACGGTTGGGGCGGTGGAGAGGGAGGCTGGGCCGTTCACGTGGAGGCTCTGGCGAAAAGCGAGTTGGACAGCGTGAATCCGGAGCGCATTGCCAGGGCGGTCGCGGCCGGCGAACTCTAGGGCGCGCGAGTAACTTGTGTAAAGGGAGAGCAACCGATGAGTCTGAAAACGATCATACCGATAGCACTGGCGCTTGTGATTGCGGTCCTGGTCTTCCGCTTCGTTCAGTCGGGCAAGAAGGGCCCGGCCCCCGTCGCGAACGTGGATACCGTGGACGTGGTCGTTGCCGCCGGGCAGATCGCGCGGTCGATGGAGATCACCGAGGATCTCGTCGCAATCCAGAAGCTCCCCAAGGGCAAGGCACCGCCGGATTGCTACCACGACGTGAAGGAAGTGATCGGCAAGTCGCCCGTGGACACGATTCACAAGGGCTGGCCCGTCGGTACGTTCCACCTCGTCGAGGGTGACCACCTGGTCAACGTCCTGAAGGGCGGCACGCGACTGGTCCCGTTGAAGGGGGACCAGGATTCGGCGGCCACCCACATTCTGAAGCCCGGCGACCACGTGGATGTGCTCTACATGGGTACCCGGAAGGGAGACGAGGGCGGGACCGTACGCTTCAGCAAGTTGCTTCTGCAGGACGTCGAACTCCTCGCGGTCGGCCTCGCAACCAGTACCGAAGAGGGCGGCGACGCGAACAAGAAGGCCAAGCGCAGTGCAGCCAAAGTTGTCGCCCTGGCCCTGACGGTGCAGGAAAGCGCGATGGTCCACCTCGCCGAGGAAGCGGGCGGCAAGCTCCGCTTGGTGGGGCGGAACAAGCACGATTCGGCGATCCTACGAAACATCAGGGTCACGGAAATGGATTTGTGGGAGGACCGTCCGACGCGTCCGCCCGTCGCCGACGCAGTGGGTGAGGCGATCGGCCGGATCGCGGATGCGCTCGACGGAATCGGGACGGCTCTGAGGGGGCTCGGGCGAGGCATCGAGAGCGGCTTCAGGGAGTTGCAGACGGCGCTCGCTCCGACGGCCGGGCCCATTCCGACCTCCGAAGTGGCGGTGTCCGGGGGATTGCCCTCCCGCATGACGGTGCGCGTCTTCTCCCCCGGTGTGGCCGAGGACGTGGACTTCCAGAAGAGCGGTGACGGGCAGTGGCGAAGCCCAGAGCTTGCAGTTACCGGGGAGGGTGAATCACGCGAAACAGCGCCGGATGCGCAGGGCAAGAACGGAACGACAGAACCATAGGACCGCTGCCGGGGGATCCCGGCGGACTCACGAAAAGGAGACCTTCATGCGATACGCAAGTAGACACACTTACCGTGGCGCGGTAGTGGCGAAGGTCGCGGTCTGTCTTCCCCTGATCGGGGGCTTCATGGCCCTCTCGGTGGACATGGGGTACATCACGGCAGCACACTCGGATCTGGTACGGGCGGCGGACTCGGCGGCGCTGGCCGCCGTGCTTGAGCTGAACGAGCACACGTCGGGTGGCGGGTTGCCGTGCGAGACGGGGGGCGCGCCCATTGCGGAGCTTCACGCCCGCGCGGTCGACCGGGCCAACCGAACGCTGAACGCGAACCCCGTCCTCGGATTGCCGGATCTGGAGATCGGAGGCGACAGCCTTGAACTGGGGTACGCCGAGCTGGATCCGGACGTGGACGGCCGCTACGGCTTCACCCCCGTCGGGGCGGGGGAGGCAGGGCGACCCAATGCGGTCGCGCTGACGCTGGGCCAAGATGGCGAGGGCTCGCTCTCCTTGATCTTCGCGAAAGTGCTCGGCATCAATGCTGCCCAACCGACGGCGCGGGCAGTGGCTGCGCTCTCGCCGCGGGCGGTCGCGATGGTCTTCGACAACTCGACGCAGATGTACCACGACAGTCAGTTGCAGCACACCGTCCTCAGTGAGGCCGGTGAGAACCCCGACCTTCAGAGGGTCTTTCAAGAGGTGTTCGGCGGCCGGGGCTGGGGAATGATGGACAACTTCGAAAGCGAGTACTATCTGCCCGCGGGCGGGAACTGGCTTCTCTCAGCCGGCGGCGGTGTCTTTGACCGAGTCTTCGCGCGTGCGCTCGAGGTCGCGGGGGACCCGGATCTGGAGACGCCGGGCCGGCCATTCCTGTTCAACGAGGAGTTCTGGCACATTGTGGCCGGGAGGGTCGGTGGCCCCTTTGGCCCGTCGGTCGATCTGGATGCCACGGACGACGGACGGACGGTATGGCATCAGCGGCTCGCAGTCATGCTCGGGTTGGCCGAATGGAGCGACAACGGCGACGCACAGTTGTCATCCGATGAGATCGCGTTCACGGTGCCTTTCCCCGGTCAGACCGGCGGCGAGGGGTGGTATGACTACTTCGACTTCATGATGACCACCAGTGATCGTGACGAGGCCGGCTACTACGTGTACGACGAGGACTCTCCGCTGTCCGAGGAGGAGCAACGGGAACGGATGCTGACACCGCTCGAAATGGTCGGCGATCCGAGTCTCGGAGCACACTTGCTCATGCAGACCTTCGGCGTGGAGACGTTCATGAACTACCTGCTCTTCCACCAACCCTCGGGGCCGTTCGGTCAGCGCTTCGTCGACACGACCGTCGAACCGCATTCGACCGGCGTTACCGTGGTGCACGACGCCGCGAAGATCTTCGCGTGCGAATTCGACGCACCCGAGGGGGGTGCGGGTGCAGGGGGCGTCGCTGGGGACGCACTGGGGCTCGTCACCTTCGATGGCGGCGCCCGGGCGAACCTGGCCATCACCGGGGATTTCTCGGAGGATGGTGCGTATACCGATGCCCTCCAGCAGGCCGCATATGACCGGGACCCGGCGGTGGTCGACAGCGCCGACTTGGCCGCCGGAATCGACGAGGCGGTGGAGATGCTCACGGCGAGCAGCGCCACGAGTCCCGACCTGGGCATCGTGCGTGAGATGGTCATCGTGACCGTAGGCTGGGCCAACATCGACGCGGACGACAGCCTGGAGTATCTGCACGTTGGGCACAAGGCCGGGGCCAAGGACGAAGGGGATCCGTGGCTCCCAGTGGAGATGCCGGGGCGATGCTTCGAAGGTCCTGAAGGGGCGATTCGGAACGCCCACGCGAACGGGATTGCCGTCTCGATTGTGGCTCTCGGTGAAGTCTCGAATACCGCTTGGTTCAACCACCTCGAGGACGAGGGTATCATTGCGGGTTGGATCAACATGTGCCGAGGTCTGGGCGCAGGATGCGACTACGATCGTGACGCGTTGCGTGACCTGCTCGGCCAAGGTCGGATCCCGTTCTTGATTCAGTAACGAAGCCGCGGGGTGGTCCCGTTCGTTGGGGCCACCCCGCTTGGCATCCACCCAGGAGTACCATCACGTGGCGCGGGCGTTAAAGGTGGTTATGCATTCGGGGCCGGAGCCCACGGACGACAGCGCCCGCGCCGCGCTCCTGCAGATCGACGGTGTGCGCGTCGTCGGAGAGATTCAGAACGGAGCCGAGCTGCCGGATCGCCTCCGAAACCTTCGCCCCGACATCCTCGTGGCCCACCTCGGTACCTCGAATCCACACGAACAGGTGACCCAGCTCTGCGATGTGGTGAAGGATTTCGAGCATCTCGCCCTCATCGCGGTGGGGCCCACGGATGACGCCGGATTGCTGCGCCAGGCGATGCGGGCGGGCGTGCACGACATCATCGGCGAGCCCGTCAATCCCGAGGAACTGCTCGACTGCCTTCAGCGCATTCTCGAAGACCTGGAGCAGCGCGCGGAGGGCAAGCTCATCGGAGTGCGCGGGACCGGCGGGGGCAGCGGCGCCACCACGATGGCGGTGAACCTTGCGGTGGAGATCGAGGGCCGCATCGAAGGCCGGGTCGCCATCGTCGACCTCGATCTGCAGTTCGGCCAGGTCGCGAGCATGCTCGACCTCGCCCCGCAGTTCACGATTGCCGACCTCTGTCAGGACAGCGGCGACATGGAGCAGTCCGTGCTCGAAGGGGCGATGACCGAGCACGGCTCCGGAGTGTGGGTGCTGGCTCGCCCCAAGGATCCGGACTCCGAGGCTTCTCAGGTCAACCTGGTCCGCACCGAGGCAATCCTCTCGGCTCTGCCGAGCTTCTTCGAGGTGGTGATCGTCGACGAGAACAGCCGGTCGAACATGACCAATCGGGTGATTCTCAACATGGCCGCCAACCTGGTGATCGTCTCCCAGCCCGTCGTCACGAGTGTTCGCAATGCTGCCGAGATGATTCGGAGCTGCGGGTCGCTGGGGTACGACCCCGACCGATTGAAGCTCGTGCTGAACCGCATGCGCAAGAAGGGGGGGGCGCTGACGATTGACGCGATCGAGCGGAATCTGAAGCGCAAAGTGGACTACGAGTTGCCGGACGACCCGGACACGGTGTGCGAGGCGATCAACCTCGGCAAGCCGCTGGGAGAACATGCGCCCGGCAGCAAGGTGCACGGGGTGATTTGTGAGTTGGCCGCCGCGCTCTGTCGTGATGGGGCGGCCGGAAATGCAGCGGCGGAGCCGGCCAAGAAATCCCGGGGGGGGTTGTTCGGGGCTCTCTTCGGAGGGTGATCGGGCACTCCCGAAACGAAGACTGAACACGGTTTCGGAAGGAAGCACACAGCACGCAGGCGAGTCCAAAGGAGAGAGCCATGGCGTTGGGCCTTCGGCGCAAGCCAATTGAACAGACCAGACCGGAACCCGCGAAGCCGGAGTCCGCGTCGCCTCCGACGGAGGGTCCGAAGAGTGCGGAGCCCGAGGGGCCGGCGGCGAAGTGGGCCCCGCCCGTTCCGGCAACGCCCGCGGCCGAGCCCAAGCCGGCCCGGGACGTCAAACGGGATCGCGAACTCCAGGAGCTCAAGACCCGTCTGCACGGGCACATCATCGAGAAGCTCGACTTGACCCAGCTCGACCGGGAGAAGCCTGAGCACCAGGAGCAGGTGCGCAGCGTCCTGATGGAGCTTGCCCAGCGGGAGGCGTCGCTGCTCGACCACAAGAGCCAACAGAAGCTGGTCGCGGACGTCCTGAACGAGATCTTCGGACTTGGTCCGCTCGAAGCCCTGCTCACGGATCCGGACATCAGCGACATCATGATCAACGGGGCCAAGCAGACCTACATCGAGCGCAAGGGGCAGACGGTTCTGACCGACATCACGTTCCGTGATGACAAGCACCTGATGCAGATCATCGACCGGATCGTCTCCAAGCTCGGTCGTCGGTGCGACGAAAGTTCACCCCTGGTGGACGCCCGGCTGCCGGACGGGTCCCGCGTGAACGCGGTCATCCCGCCCATCGCTATCGACGGCCCGTCCATGTCGATTCGGCGCTTCGGCAAGGACCCGGTGCGGATCAACGATCTGATCAACTTCAAATCGATCGCGCCGGAGATGGTCGAGTTCATGGCCGCGGCCGTCGCCGCTCGGCTCAATGTCTTCGTCGTCGGGGGTACCGGCAGCGGAAAGACCACGCTTCTCAATAATCTGTCGAGCTTCGTCCCGCACAACGAGCGCCTGGTCACGATCGAGGACGCCGCCGAGCTCCAGCTTCAGCAGCCCCACGTCGTGCGCCTGGAGACCCGGCCGCCGAACATCGAGGGAAAGGGAGAGATCACGGCTCGCGATTTGGTCAAGAACGCCCTGCGGATGCGCCCCACACGCATCATCCTTGGCGAGATCCGCGGCGGCGAGGCCATCGACATGCTCCAGGCGATGAATACCGGGCACGAAGGCTCGATGAGCACGATTCACGCCAATACGACCCGCGACGCGGTCTCCCGTGTGGAGACACTGATTGCCATGTCCGGCATCGAGTTGCCGATCAAGGCGATCCGACAGCAGTTCGCGGCGGCGATCGACCTGCTCATCCTGGCCAACCGGCTCGTCGGTGGACCACGCCGGGTGATGAACATCACCGAAGTGCAGGGCATGGAAGGGGACATCATCACGATGCAGGACCTTTTCGTCTACAAGCAGGAAGGCGTGGACGGAGAGGGCAAGGCGTACGGGAAATTCTACGCTACCGGGATTCGCCCGAAGTGTTTCGATCGGCTGGCCCGTACCGGGTACAAGCTCGATCCGTCCCTTTTCCAGCAGCGCACGCTGATGGCTGACCACTGATGTTCCGGATGCTCGACGCGCGCGCGAGGGGGATTTGCTCATGATGATGCTGGCACTGACTCAGGATCAGATCACGACGTTCGGACCGTTGGCGCTGGCGGGCATCCTGCTCGCGCTGGGTCTGTGGAGTCTGTTCAACGACCTCCGCCGCCGCGAGATCACGACCGTCGAACGGCGGCTCGATCTGGACGGCACCGGCCAGAAGACAGGACGCCGCAAGAAGCGGGGCGAGGAGGCACTGGTCATCGAGCTGGATGAGGCGCCCAAGGGCTTCATCGGCGAGCTCCTATCCGGCACGACGCTCTCCCGCGTGCACCAGCAGGCCAACATCCGGACGCCACTTAGTATGCTGGCCGCTTACATGGTGCTCGGGGCGTCTGTGGTCCTCGCGGGCGGGATCCTGCTGCAGTTACATCCCCTCGTCTACGCCCCGTTCGCGGTGGCGCCCATCGCGGGGCCCGTCGCGTGGATTTTCTGGCTCCGGGCCAAGCGACGCGATGCGTTTATGCGCCAGATGCCAAACATCCTGCAACTCCTGGGCCAGGCCTTGCGGGCGGGGCATGCCCTGATGACGGGCATCGAACTCGTGGGCAAGCAGTTGCCCGACCCGGCGGGTGAGGAGTTCCACCGTGCGTACCGGGAGCAGAATTTCGGGATGACCGTGGAGGAGGCCCTCGACCGCATGGCCGACCGCGTGGATCTCCTCGACCTGCGCATGTTCGTGACCGCGGTGGGCATCCAGCGTCAGACCGGCGGCGATCTCGCCGAGGTGCTCGACAAGCTCGCGGCCGTGATTCGCGAACGCCTCGAAATATTCGGTCAGGTCAAGGCGCTCACCGCAGAGGGGCGGATGAGCGGCTGGGTCTTGTTCGTGATGCCGTTCGTCATGTTTTTCATCATGAACCTGATGCATCCGAAGCTCATGGCGCCGTTGTGGGAGGAGCAGGCCCTGCAGATTGCGACGGGGCTGATGGTGATTTGGCAGCTTATAGGGCTATTTTTCATTCGCAAGATTGTTAGCATAAAGGTGTAGACTGGGCTGCCGGTCGAGGCCGGGCATCCGGCTGCAGTCCGGCAAGGAGGAACCCCATGGGTACGTTCGAAACCGTGCTGCTGGCCGTCGCCGTCGCCGGCCTGTTCGCGTACGGAGTTCGCGCCTTGCTCGGAGGAGGTGGGAAGGCTTCGTCCGACGAGGTGGAGCGCCGGCTGTCCGGGGCCAAGCGCGACGCCGGCGTGGACGCGGCGACTCTCGCCGACGAGGACGCAGCCAAGCCCTCGTCGCTAGGCGAGGCCATGTCGAAACTGGCCCGGTTCAGCAAACCGCTCGAGCCCGGAGCTGAGGATGCCAGCGCGCTGGCCATGAAGATGGCCCAGGCTGGCTACCGGCAACTGTATGCCCCGAGTGCCTTCGTTGCCATGCAGATGGTGCTGTTCATTGGCGGGGCCACGGCCGCCGGGCTGTACAGTTACTTCGACGGCAAGCCGATCCAGTCCGTGGTCTTCGTGGCTGCGTTCGTCGGTGGCGTGATGTTTCTCGCGCCCAAGTTCTGGCTCAGCAGGGCCATCGCGGCCAGGGCGCTTGCGATCACGCATGCCCTGCCCGATACGCTCGACTTGCTCGTGGTTTCGGTCGAGGCAGGACTCGGCCTGGACGCGGCCATTCAGCGTGTGTCGGACGACATGACCAAGGCCTATCCCGAACTGTCCGAAGAGTTCAAGCTGTCGTCCAAGGAGCACCAGATGGGCGTGTCGCGGATTGAAGCGCTCAACCACATGGCGGAGCGAACCTCCGCCGAGGACGTACAGTCCCTGGTGGCGATTCTCGCCCAGACCGAGCGGTTCGGGGCCAGCATCGCCGACGCACTGCGGACGCACGCCGATACGATGCGGGTCAAGCGCCGGCAGAAAGCTGAGGAGGCCGCGAACAAGACGGCGGTGAAGCTCATCTTCCCGCTGGCCATCTTCGTCTTTCCGGGCATCATGTTCGTCGTCGTCGTTCCCGTCATGTGGCAGATGATGGAGCTCTTCGGCAACGTCGGTAACTAGCACGGGCCGGTTCGCATACGCCGCACGCATGGATGAGTTCATGGACATCGCGGGACGGCTTGTCGTCGCCCTTGTGCTCGGGGGGCTCGTCGGCGTCGAGCGGCAGGTGCACGGGCGCTGGGCCGACGCGCGCACGCACATGATCGTCTCGATGGCTGCGGCGATGTTTGTCGCTGCCGGTATGACGCTCGCTCCGGGATCGCCCGAGATCACGCGCGTGCTGCAGGGCGTTGCGGCCGGTGTCGGCTTCCTCGGCGCGGGTACCATTCTCAAGCTCAGTGATCAGATCGAGGTCAAGGGACTGACCACGGCCAGTTCGATCTGGCTCTCCGCCGCCGTCGGCACCGCCGCCGGGGCACAGCTCTACGCCCTCGCCATCGCCGGCACCGTCATGTCCCTGCTCGTCCTCATTCTCCTCAGACCGCTCGAGAAGTGGTTCCAGCGTCGGGGGTAGTCGCGGCGTGCCTTTCAGAGCCCCGAGAGCAAGCGAGCGGGTCCCCGCAAGTGCGGATCGCGGAATGCGGACTGCGGGATGACTGTGCCTGCGCGGCTGGCACGCCGCGTCGCTCCGGGTACTATCCGTGGTGCGTCGTGTTCATTCGCGTCAGCCTTGTCTATAATAGTACTATGACGATTACCGTACCGGACGATGTTCTGCGGCAGGCGGGTCTCACCGAGCGCGAGGCCGTGATCGAGTTCGCGTGTCGGCTCTTCGACGCCCAGCGACTGGATCTCTTTGCTGCCTCGCGCCTGGGCGGGTTGTCGCGCGCCGAGTTTGAGGCCGAATTGCGGGCCCGGCACATCCCGATTCATCGACCGACGCTCGAGGACATCGGCGACGAAGAGGCGGCGCTCCGAAAGCTCGGGGGCTGATCGGTGGGCGTCGTCGTCAGCGACACCTCACCGGTTCGGTGCCTCGCCAATCTGCGTTTGCTCGAAATCCTGCCGGAGCTCTTCGGCGAGGTTCTGATCCCGCCCGCGGTTGCCGATGAGTTGCGTGACCCCGCTTCCTCTCTCGCCCCCGTTGATCCGGCGGCCATCCCGTTTCTTGAGGTCCGTGCACCGGGCGACGCCGATCTGGTGCGACAACTTATGATGCGCCTGCACGTCGGCGAATCGCAGGCACTTGCCCTGGCGGTCGAAGTCAAGCCGGGCGAGCGCCGGGATCTCCCGGAGCGGCAATCCC
>CAYMME010000310.1:3159-11303 GCA_964391465.1 uncultured Planctomycetales bacterium | reverse complement strand
CAGTGGCGCGGCGCGGATCGCACCGCCGTCTCGAAAGAGACCGGGCTGATGAAGACGTGGCCCAAAGACGGTCCGCCGTTGCTCTGGCAAGCGACGGGCCTTGGCAAGGGCTACTCGAGCGTGGCCATCGTCGGCGACCGCATCTTCACCATGGGGGACCGCGGCGAAGTCCAGTACGTCATTGCGCTGGATCGCGCCACTCGAGGAGAGGTTTGGGCGACCAAGGTGAGCGCCCGGTGGCGCGATGGATCGTACGGCACACCCACGGTCTGTGACTGCCTCGTCTTCGCCCTCGGGACCCACGGCAATCTCGTCTGTCTCGACAAGGGTACGGGCGCAGTGCGATGGCGCAGGAACGTCGCCGAAGAGTTCGGCGGCCGCGTAATGAACGACTTCGGCTATGCGGAGTCGCCACTGGTCGACGGCGATCGACTGGTGTGCACGCCCGGGGGGCCTGAGGCGGCACTGATCGCGGTAAACAAGATCACGGGAGAGCTGATCTGGAAGAGCCGACCGGCCAAACTCGGCCCCAAGGGCTTGGACGGCGCCGGCTCCTCGTCGATTGTCGTGGGCGAGCCCGCCGGTGTTCGGCAGTACGTGCAGTTGCTGGGCCGCGGCATTGTGGGCGTCGCTGTGGACGATGGGCGTTTCTTGTGGGGCTACAACCGGATCGCGAACGGATTCGCCAGTGTGACCACGCCGGTCCTTCACGGCAATGACGTGTTCTGCACGACGAGCTACCAGACCGGCAGCGCGTTGCTCACGCTGACCGCGACGTCGGAGCGAGGGGTTCGGGCCGAGGAGGCTTACTTTGTCGGCCCGCGAGATTTCGGAAACCACCACGGCGGTGTCGTGCTGGTGGATGGCCACATCTACGGTGGACACGGGAAGAATCGCGGGTATCCGACTTGTGTCAACCTGAGGACCGGGAAGGTGGCGTGGAAGCAGGAACCCGGTCCGGGGCGCGGCTCCGCGGCGGTGGTGTATGCGGACGGGCATCTGTACTTCCGGTACGACAACGGCGTGATGGCGCTGATCGAAGCGACGCCCGAAGGCTACCGGCTCAAGGGTACGTTCGAGCTTCCTGAACTCCCGGGTCCGGGCTGGGCGCACCCGGTCATCCTGGGCGGACAACTCTACCTTCGGCACGATGACGTGCTGTTGTGCTACGGTCTCAAGGCCGGACCGGCGACGCAACCCGGTGATCCGGACCCATAGCACCACGTCTCACCCACGTTCGTTTTCCATGAGGCTACCCATGCGAATCGACAAGGCGAGATTGCACGAGTGGACCTGGGTGACCGCGGCGCTCTCTGCAGGAAGTCTTGCCTGGGCGCCCCCCACCGTTTGCGCGGGGGATGATCGCGACCACGATGGCGCGGCGCGCTCGGTGAGCCAGAATCCTGCGCCGCCGCCGCAGATCTCCGTTGAGACGACGACGGTGGACGCGCCACGGCTTGCGCCAGTGCCGGAAGCCGCGGCCCGGGCACCGAACCTCGTGCAGAACGGCAGTTTCGAGGAGGGCCACGGTGCGTTCCCCGCGGGTTGGCGCCAATTGGACGAAGACACAACGTACCCGTGGCGGCGCCAAAGCTACCTCGTACCCGACGTCGGGCCGCACAGGGCCAGTGTTTGGGAACGCGGGAATGCCGTGGCCGGAACCCGGTCGCTTCGTTGCGCGGCCGCCCCGGGTCAGGTCAGTGGTGTCACCCAACGAATCTTCTTGAATCAGCAGGAGCCGCGCGACATCGAACTGGGCGCCTGGTGCAAGACCGAGAACGTCAACGAAGACAGCTGGTGTGACCTCTGCCTGGTGATCGTTCGCCACGTCGACGGCACCTACCATCAAGTCTCGTTCAACGAACCGTTCATCGCGCTGGGCAAGCAGGCCCATGACTGGGAGTACCGCAGCCGGACGTTCGCCCCCGATAAGCCGATCCGCTACGTCGACCTGAAGGCCGCGGTGCGTGGCCACGTCGGCTTGATCAATCCGGGCAAGGCGGGTGGGGCCGACCGAACCGGATTGCTCTGGCTAGACGGCGTCTATCTGGGCGAGGTGGGTTCCAGCGTGGCCGGCCTGACCGCACGCGGGGTGGCGGTGCCAGTACCCACTGTAGCCGCATTCCCGTCCGATTGCCGGATTCGTCGTGTGCCGAATCGGTTCGCTGGCGGGACGTTCGTGTTGAGCTACGGGGAAGACGCGATCACCTTCGA
Source organism: uncultured Planctomycetales bacterium (assembly GCA_964391465.1). Classification (GTDB taxonomy): domain Bacteria; phylum Planctomycetota; class Phycisphaerae; order UBA1845; family CAYMME01; genus CAYMME01. The sequence goes on along the minus strand of CAYMME010000310.1, from coordinate 9,089 downwards.
GTTTGATGGACCCGACACGGAAGCTGGACCGTTCGAGCTGTTGCTGGCTACCCACGAGCGGCTCGCGTTCGACAACGAGAAGGTGGAATCCTTCTATCGCGCAACGCTGCCGACACGCGGCGATGCGCGGCTTGAAAGAGCGTACGCCCGCGCGGGCCGCGGCTTGGCCCCGCGCGATGTCGTGCATTTTCAGGAGGTTCCGGCCGGTGACCGGGTCCGGTACACAAGAGATGCCCGCAATGGGTTGCACGTCACGACGGAGATTCCCTACACGCTGCTGCGGAGAGAGGAGCCCGAGCCGGGCGAGGTCTGGCGTTTCAACATCGTCGGGCGGACCGGGACGAAGACGCATCGGTTCGCGCCCGGCGAAACGGACTACCGGGAATTCGCCCGGCTGGAGTTCAACGATCCGCCGACGATTGAAATCACGCCCACCCGATTCGGCGAACGCAAGCTCCCGGATTCGAATCGGAACGCATGGATCGCGCGGACCGAAGCGTACTGGGGCGAGAACACGCTGGGGCTGAAGCTGCGCAGCAACCGGGCACGCACCGTCACCGTGAGGGTCAACGGGACGCACGTGCGCTCGGCGGTCGCACGGATCAACCTGCAAGCGCGTAGGACGGCGCTGGTCGTTCTGCCGTATCGCGCCGAGCGCGAAGGATTGCTGGACCTCGTGGTCGACGTGCGGGACGATCACGGGACGCCGTTGGCCCGCGAGTGCTATCCCGTATCGGTTCCACCCGCGATCGATCTCTGGCCGGGATGGCGATACTTCTACCCGGACGAGGCTTCGGCAACGATCCGCGGTCGCGTGCACATCCGCGGCTCCGGGCGCGATACACCCCTGACGCTACGATTGCTGGATCGAACGTCCGGCGCCGAAGTCATGCGGCGTCGCATTCGGGCCACGGACCATAAGTTCGAGACGGCGGTGGACATCTCGGGCTTGCGGGTCCACGCCGACCCTGTGGCGGATTACGAGTGCACTGTGTCGTCGTCGCTCGGTGCTCTCGCCCAGTTCCCTTTCGGCCGGCTCAAGAAACCGTCTTTCGAGCCGCTCTCGCCGATCCGCACGGTGGACATCGACGACGACGGCATGATGCTGGTCAACGGCGAACGTTTCTTCCCCATCGTTGCCTCGCTCCACGTCAAAGACCTCCGCGCCGGACACGCGGAGTCATCCGGGCTAGGCTGCAACGTGAGCAAGCACAACATCCATCCCTGGCTCGACGACCCGATGGAACTCTTCGACTACACGTGGAGCTTGAACACGTACATCGTGCCGTGCTGTCTGGCTCTCGAACCGGACAAGGCAGAAGAAACGCTGTTGCCGCTGGTTCGTGATCATCCAGCGTTCCTGTTCTCTCTGGGCGCCGAGGTCTATCGAAACGTCACGCCCATCGATGTCTATCAGCGCCTACGCAAGGCGGGCCGGCGCCCCGTGCTGTATGAGTACTACAACTGCGGCGGTTGGTACGACACCCTGTTGCAGGGCGCGCAGGGCGGCGACATCGCCATGTTTCCGACCGTCGTCCGCAAGGCCCCCCTCGCCCGTTTGGTCTCGCGCAAGATCGGCCTGGAGATCGCCGCCGCCGATCGTCCACGCTCCGTACTCGTGAGCATCCCGTTTTCGATTCATCGCGACACGCCCGCCGAATCGGTCCGGTGCGCCATCTACCTTGCCGTCGTGAATCGAGCGAACGGCGTCTATCTCTACATGTACGACACGGCCGACAGTGACGGCAGGCAGATCAAGCTCGCCCGGGGCTTTGTGCTCGAGCTCCGACGCCTGTCCGATATGCTCGTCGCGCCGCCAACGAAGCAAACGATCACCGTGCGCCCCGCCGACAGCGGCGTGGAGACGCTCGAACGCGTACACGACGGCCGCAGGTACCTCATCGCCGTGAACCCCACGCGCAGTGAGCGCACCGTCCGCTTCACATCGCCGGTGTTCACCGCCGACACGCGAGCCCGCGTGCGCTTCGAAGTGTCACGCCCGCTGCCCATCGCCGAGGGGGCTTTCTCGGACACGTTTCCTGCGTTCACCGCCCGCGTCTACGAGATCGAATAGCCGTGCTCATGAAGGACAAGGGGCACGATTGGGAAGTGGTGATACCATGCGTGCAGGCGATCGCTCAGCCCCCGACGGCGAACGCGCAAAACGTCACATCCCGGCGCAACCGGTCCGCTCGTTGCCACCATCTCGGGATGGGGCGGCAAGCTCCCATCGACGGCGCGGCTCTCTTTGGGCCCGGCGTCACTCGCGGAGGGGCAGCGCGGTAAGGGTCACATTCGAAACGAACCGAAGCTCGACCGGTCCCAACAGGCCGGACCGAGTCTGCCCGTCGTAGACGAACTTCGTCGGATACGTGCTCATGTGATTGGCCAGAGTGTTGGCCACCTTCACTTCGATGCTATTGGCTCCTTCCCGGGCCAAATCGCTGATGTCACATGCGTATGGAGGCGCCATCAAAACCGCGGCCGACTTGCCGTTGATCCGCACGTCCACCACGGTCAGCACGCGGCCGAGGTCGAGAATCACGCGGCCGGCCAGATGCTCCCGAGTCAGAAGGATCGTCGTGGTGTAGAGAACGCAGCCGGAGTAGGTCTCGAGCCCGTATTCGCACCAGTCACCAAGCGGGATTCGACCAGCGGCCGTATCGAATCGCACGGGCTCCGGAAACGCGGCGCCCCCATAGACTCCAGGTTTCTGCTCGACGCGAACCGCCACGTGCGATGTTTCCGAGGCGGGCTCATCCAGGTGAACGACGATCTCGTCCGCCGCGCCGTGCGAGTCGATCTGATCGTCTCGCCAGACCGGCCGGCCGTCGACCCAGACCTGTGCCGCCCGCGCGTCCAGCTTGAAGCGCATGGCCGCAAGCCCGGGCGGAGCCTTGAACCGATACCAGCCGACAGGCCCTTCCGATGCCGGCTTGATGTCCCAGGTCAGTGGGAGTGGCCGGGCGAACCAGCGCAGCCGGGGCACCGTAGGTTCGTCAAAAGGCGGCTCGGAGGGATCCAGAAAGCCCGCAAAGGCTCTGACCGTTTCGCCTTTGGGCTGGACGATCTTCAGCAGAAGGGAAGACCACCCTTTGGGCAGGCGCACCGTGGTCTTCGTCGCCACGTCCCCGGCCGAGGGGATGACTTGTTTCCCGTTGATCCAGGCCTTTCTCGGGAATGTCCCGTCGCCCCCGAAGTCAAACAAGTAGTCTCTTTCCGCGGACGAGTGCACGTGCGTGAAGAAGCATCGCACGACGTCTCTGCCCCCTTCCACCTTCTTCAGGATGAGGAAGTTCTCCGAGACGCCGCGGAGCCCGGCCCAGTCACTATGCGCCTCCTTGTCCGCCGCTCCGAACTTGCGAGAGAACCGGTACCGCTCCCAGTGACGCGTTCGAAACGGGTGCCCATAGGCCTTACCCGGATCGACAAGTCCCTGCCGAGCCAGATCAACCATGCTTCTGGGGACATGGTCCTCGCGGAACGGGCCGATCGTCCAGAAGTACGGACCGTACGAGTAGGTCTGCTCCACCCAGCCGCGGTCATCGAATGACGGCCGGTGCCATCCGAGCGACGTCCCGGCGAACCGCACCTCCTCGCGGTATCGGAACCGTCTCGCCTCGGTCCCGATCAACGTGTCGGATGCGGGGTAGCGAAAGTCGCCCCACCGGTTGTTCATCGTCGGCTCCAGGCGGCAGGCCCACGGACCCTCTACGTGAAGCGACGCCGGAGGATCGTTGACGGAGACCTCGGCCGCATACTCCCGATCTTCCTGCACGACGCGCACCTCCTTGCGTCCGCCGCTCGCGGCCAAGCCGAGAACCTTGATGTGGTCGTCGCCGGGTTTGACCGACGTGAGCTCCGTCAGCGTGTCCCGAACAACGCGCGGCCTACCGACAGGTGGCGTCATCACCAGGACGACTGCATCGCGCGGCTGCATATCGAATTCGACGCGCGTACGCCCATCCACCTTCTCGAACCGGTGGACAGGCTGGATCTCTCCCCGGGTCGGATCCCAGATCTCCGGTTCCCCGGCAACGCGGAGAAGGACGGACACGCGCCTGGCCTCATCCGTGTGGTTGTAGAAGTAGTAGATGTGGAGGTCGCCGGCCTTCTGGTGGGTGTGGTATAGGTTCTTCTCGGCGGTCTCGACGTCGGTGACGATGGCGTTCGCGATGACCTCCGCCGTGCGCTGGTAGCCGTCGGGAACGAAGAACGCTTGCCCCCCGCGTTCATTCTTGTGCGCCACCGTGGTGGTCACCGGCTCACTGTCGGCGATGCCGAACAGATCCCGCAAGACCGATCGGATGTTTGGATCATCCCTTCCGTTCTCCGGCGATGCGTTGGGGAGGCGGCCGTAGGCCACAATCGTTCCTCCGCAGTCGTAGAACGCCTTGATCTTCAGCAGGCTGTCCATCCGGATCGTCGTTAGCGACGGCATCACCACTGCCCGGAATTCCAGACCCGCCACACCAAGCGTCGCGTCTCTCACCTCGGCCTTTTCCAGCGACGGCTCGTCGACGTAATCGAAGTCGATGCCGGTTTCGTAGATGCACTCGGCCAGATTGACCGTCGCCATCGATGCTTGACGGGCGGGAGCCGCAAAACGATCGCCCCCGGTCCAGTTCGCATGCACCGTGGTCAGCGGATACAGCACGGCAACATCTGACACATGAACGCCCTGGCTCATGACATAGCTGAGCCGCGAAATGTAGTCAGTGAAGTGCTTCCAGTACTGCCAGTAGGGCTGGCGAAAGTGGACGGCGGGCGGCACCCATTCGTACCAGCCGCCCAGCGTCGTGTAGAGACCGCCGTGGCGGTCGTAGAAGTTGACCCCATAGGCGAAGTGCTCATGCGTCCAAGCCAGGTTCTCCGCCGTGGTGTGGCCCCAACCCGAACCCCAGTAGGCGCAGACACCCGTGCGTTTGCGCCCATAAAGGTGGGCGATGGAACTGGCCGTCTTGGCGAAGAACGTGAAGTTGTGCGGCCTGCCCGCCTGCTCCTCGGCCCCGGAGATGTCGAAGTGGCGCATTCTCCGGAAGAAGTCGCCAAAGTGATAGGTCTGTTGGAGGATGTCATTGCTCTTTCCGATCGGACAGAAGTTCGTATAGATCATTCCGCGCGCCTTGAGCCACTCGGGGATCGGAGCGTACCAGTTCTCCTCCAGCAGCGTATTCATGATCTCGTAGTAGTCGCATCGGATCTTGTCCGTCCGGGAACCGATGTCATGAAAGAGGCCGGGCAATTCAGCCGTCGGATCGTACCCCTTGTCGGTTTCGAATCGCGCCTTGAGTAGAGGAGAATAGAAGGTATCCCCGAACATGAAGAACAGCTCATCGGCACCGTAGGCGCCCAGCGGATTCCCAAGAAGATCCCCCAGCCTGTGCTCGTATTCGCCCAGGCCGTGCTTGAGCCAGCGTTCTGCCACCCTTCGATCGAGGTAGTTAAGGTCGAAGGGCGCACTGGTGACGACCGCGAGCAGCCATCCAGCCTCCTGGGTCTTCCAGGCAAGCTTGTTCTCCCGTACGGCGTCTTCGAGTCCCACGCGGGAGGCCGGATCCAGACTGTTGCCGATCTTGCGGTAGGCAGCGGCGGTGAGGACTTCCTCGCCTTCGGGAATCTCGATCAGGATTCGTTCTTCGCCGCTCGATTCGGCTTCGTGAATCAGGAGGCGTCGACCGACGAGAGACGGATCCTTCTTGGCTTCTTCACGGACCGAATTCTGAAAGAACTGGTGAGCCGTCCAATCTGAGAACCACGCCCTCATCCCGAGCCTGCGGTGTTCGTTCATGGCGAACTTCGTGAAACCCCACCACTCGTCCGTCCAGTAGTGCGGAACGCAACTGAGCGGTTGGCCCCGAACAAACCGGGGGTAGTACCAGGTGCCGCCCACGCCCTTGGCCTTGAGTTCCTCGAGTTGCCACCGGATT
>CAYMME010000310.1:0-3059 GCA_964391465.1 uncultured Planctomycetales bacterium | reverse complement strand
TGGGAAGGCGACTGACGCAGCCGCTGTGTGCAAAGGCACGAATCGTCTTGCTTGCGCCTTGCGGCTCGAAGTTTTCGCTGCTAGCGTCACGAATGCGCGCTGCTGACAAGCCGAGGCAAAAGGCGTTTGGCGGCGCGGTTGAGCCAACCGGGCCACGAACGAGAGGATCCTCCGATGAGAGCCGCAGACGTGCGTTTCACAACCTTCTCGTGCCTGTTCCTTGTTCTGGGTTTGTGCACCGCGGGGTTCGCGCTGCCGGATCCCGTCAAGGAATGGTCCATCGAACTCGGCGGCGACCTGGCCGTTTCGCCGACCCCCTATCCGAGCGCTTCTCCGGACAGCGTGATTATGGCCGCGGGAGGGCGCATGGTTCGCGTGGACGGTACCGGGAAGATCATTGCCCGATTTGAGTTCGGCCCCGAAGAGGGACGCGGCGGCGAGACCATGGCCCCACCGGCCGAGCTGGACGGCGACCCGGACGAGGAACTCGTGTTGACCCACAGGGTCGGCATCCTCTTCGGATTCGACGTGGCAACCAAGACGATCCTGTGGGAGACCGATCTGGGGGATTCGTTCGGCCAATACGCGTTCGCGAGGGCGGGGGACGTGGACGGCGATGGGTTGGATGAGGTCGTGGCCACTACGATGTCCGGCTTGGCCACCTGCCTGGACTCGAACGGCAAGATCCTCTGGCGCACTCGGGTCCACACGGTGAACAAGTGCCTCTCGTCCGAACTGTCGACGCCCGCCATCGGCGATGTCAACAGCGACGGTCACGCGGAGATCGTCTACGGTACGGCGACCCACCATCTCATCGCCCTGGATCGCCACGGCCGATTGCTGTGGGACAGTGTCGTGCCGCCCCATCAGATGAACCGCACGCCGGTGCTCATCGCCGACGCCGATCAAGACGGCCGCGCCGAGGTGTACAGCATGTCGTCCATGGTGTCGCCGGGCAAAGGGCTGGCGTGCGTCAACGGCAAGGATGGGAAACCGTTGTGGACCGGTTTGACGGTGGGCAAAGCCTATCTCGGACTCAAGCCCGTACGGTTCTCCGACGGCTCGCACGGAATCCTTGCGTGCGACAAAGGCGGCAACATCCATGCCCACCGCGCCGACGGATCATTGGCGTGGCACACGCGGGTGAGCGGACGCGGGGTCTACTCTCCCCCGGCGGTGGCGGATCTGGACGGTGACGGCCGTGCCGAAATCGTCGCCACGATTCGCGCGACATCCCTGGACGGCAAAGAGGCCAATTGGTACGTGCTGGACGCGGATACCGGAAAGCTCCTCGGCGGTTATCACCATGGAAACGGCCACCCCGCCCCCGTGGTGTGCGACATCGACCGCGACGGCGTCCTCGAGGTGCTCATCATGTCGGACTGGTCACAGAAGGGTCGGCTCACCGCCTTCAGCTTCGGCGGACCGGCGACGAAGGACGCGGTGTACGTCGGCGCGTGGTACGAGCCGCGCTGTCCTGCGCAGATCAAGCCCGTAACGCCGCCGCGATCCGTCGAAACGCCTGAACTCCAACTCTTTCCGGCCGAGCCACCGCGCCTGCGGTTCGGCAACAACGTCATCGACGTGCGCCTGCCGCGACCGGCGGACTCGCGCCAGATCGTCGAGTTGGAATGCATCCATCCGGACGGCATCCGCCGCATCGAAGCCCGTTCCGCCGACAAGGGTGCCCAGACCCTTGCGTTGACTCTGTCCGTTTCGCGTTCGGGCAAACATGCGCTCACGCTGCGTCTTCGGGACGCCGAGACGGGCAAGACCCTTGGCGAACAGAAGCGAACCGTCGAGGTGGACGACGTTGTTGATGAGATCGCCAAGGCCCGCTCGGCAACCACCGCCGCACTCCGCGCCGTCCGCACCCAGTTCGTCGCGGAAGGTCTCGAGTCGGCCGCCTTCATGGCGCAGCTGATCGGGGAAGTGGACAGCGCGTTCGAATTGCTGGCGGCCAGAATCGCAAAGGCTGCCGAATTGAGCTCGGCCGAACTGAAGAAGCTTCTTGTCGACACCGACGCGTACATGATCCTTCTCGACCGACGCCGCGCCCTGGGGACGCTCACGCTTGCCGAGGTGAAGGCGGAGCGCAGGCCCAGCTTCATCATGTGGCAGGACACGGACCCGTGGGACAACCTGGATCCGCTCGACGACCTGCCCGGTAGAGGCGGACCGCTCACGATCGACGCCTGGGCGTTCGGAAAAGAGATCGAGTCGCTATGCGCCAACATCGTGAATCTCACGCCGCATCCCCTATGGCTGCGTGTCGAGCCGGGTACCCTCAAGGCCGCGGAAGAACGCGAGGGGGTGAAGCTTCCTAGCGTGCTGAACGTCGTGGGATTGCACACAACGGTTCCACTGCCTGCCGGCCGCGAAACCGTGCCCGACATGCTGCCGCGATTGGGCGAAGGCAAGATCATCGAGATTGCGCCCGGGCAGGTGCGGCAACTCTGGCTCAACCTGAGTACACACGAGTTGCCCGCCGGGGCCTATGAACTGCGTTGGGTGGTACAGACGCTCGACGACTTCGCGGACAAGTTCCCGCTGACGGTCAAGCTCGATGTGTCACCGGTGCGATGCCCTGACAAGAGCCGGTTCATCGCGGGCTACTGGAGAGGGACCAACCTGTACGGCCACAATCTCGTTCCTGATATGAACGAGCATCTCGTCACCATCTGGCACAGCCTGCCGCTGCCCGCGGCCAAGGCCAACGCCCAGGGCGAGATCGTGGGTGAGTTGGACTGGACCGCGCACGACGAGATCGTCGAGCAGATCGAACAGCCCGAGATCCTTCTCTACACGCAAGGGCAAGTACCCGCACCAAGCTTCCCCGAAGGTGTCGAGGTCACGGATGAGCTTCGGCTCAAGGGCCAGCGCGCCTTTGCCAAGCGCCTGGTCGCCCACCTTGCGGAGTTGGGGCTCGGTTACGAGGACTTCATGTTCTACCCCGAGGACGAGCCCGGATTGAAGGGCGAGATCACGAGCTTCCTGAAGAACGCGCGTCGGAACAAGCTCGTCGACCCGAAGATTCAGAACTTCGCCAACCCCTGGGG
>CAYMME010000309.1:0-11332 GCA_964391465.1 uncultured Planctomycetales bacterium | reverse complement strand
AACGCGAGCAGAAACGCCGCCTTTCCCCTCAAGAAGCGCGAGCCCTCTGACCTGGCCTGCGGCGGCGTGCGCGTGTCGTTGGTGAGCAATGAAGCATGCATGACTCATCTCCTGTCCGAAAGTCGATCGCCGAGGGCGTCGGTGAGCTCTTGAAGTGAGAACCCGTATTTGCCGGCCTCGGCAACCCACTCGTTGCAGAACTTCTCGAGGAACTCCATGCGTTTGGCCGCATCCTTGGCCACACCGGGCTCGGCCGCGACGAACGTGCCCGTCCCGCGCTGCGTCGTGACCACACCGCGAATCTCGAGCTCGCGGTATGCACGTGAAACGGTATTCGGGTTTACCTGCAAATCGATCGCGAGCTGCCGAACCGTCGGAAGCCGCTCCCCGGGTCTGAGACGCCCGTCCGCGATGCTCAGCAGAACCTGGTCAATGATCTGCCGGTAGAACGGCACCCCGCTCCGCCCGTCGATCGAAATGGTCCCGGCTGGGGTCGTCATCCGTTAAAAACCTTCCACCGCCGGCAGCCTTCCGTAACACGGGGCTTGGCCGTCGGTCGGATTGTACTAGTACTATAGTACAACAGGAAACTAGCCTTGTCAAGCGCTTTCTTCAAGAATCTGAGAATGGCTGCGGACTCCACCGGGGCAACGACCGGAAGAGCTCGAAAGAGGAGCCTGGTCGTCCGTGGAGAGGTGCGTTTCGACGCGCGCCGGTATGCGTTGAGGAGGCAAGGGACTGGGCGCGAGTCCGACCGGCGGTTGATGCAGTCCGTATGGACGAGAGCACACGGTCAGGAACCGGCTTCGCACCATATGCCCGTGGGCTGACATCTGACGGCTGGAACCTGACCGCTCCTCAGTTGTCACACCGCTCGAGAATCGTGGCGATGCCCTGGCCTATGCCGATGCACATGGTTGCCAGGCCGAGGCTGGCCCCGCGGTCACACATCGCTCTGATGAGCGTCGTGGCGATACGGGCCCCGGAGGCGCCGATCGGGTGACCGATGGCGACCGCTCCGCCGTTGACGTTGACGCGCTCGCCGTCGATGCCCAGCAGCTTGAGAACCGACAGCGACTGGGCGGCGAAGGCCTCGTTCAGCTCGATCAGATCGATGTCCGAGAGCTTGAGCCCGGCTCGCTTGAGCGCTTTCTGGGTGGCCGGTACCGGGCCGATGCCCATCACGGAGGGGTCCACACCGGCGACGGCCGTGGAACGGACCTTGACCAGCGGCTTGTAGCCCAGCGCCTTGGCCTTCTCGTCCGACATGACCAACATCGCCGCCGCTCCGTCGTTCAGCGGCGAGCTGTTTCCGGCGGTGATCGTGCCCTTGTCAGGAACGAAAGCCGGCCGCAGCCCGGCCAGCGTATCGAGGTTGGTGTCGCCGCGAATGCACTGATCGCGTTCGAACAGGCACTGCCGCCCCTCTTCGTCGCGGCCGACCGTGGGGATGATCTCGTCGCTGAACTTGCCGTTGTTACTGGCAGCGTCGGCCTTGTGGTGGCTCGAGAGCGCGAACTCGTCCTGCCGCTCGCGCGAGATCCGGTACTTGGCGGCCAGGTACTCGGCCGTCAGACCCATGTGCATCGTCGCCTTCGCGTATTTGCGGAACAGCTTTGGGTTGAGGTCCATGTTGGCGTCCATGGGGATGTGGCCCATGTGCTCGGCGCCGCCGACGATGTGCACGTCCTCGAATCCGGCCATGATCGAGTGGGCGGCCTGGTTGAGCGCCTGCAACGACGAGCCGCAGTTGCGGTTCATCGTCACACCGCCGACCTCGATGGGCAGACCGGCGAGCAGGGCGGCATTGCGGGCGAGGCAGAAGCCCTGTTCGCCCTCTTGCTTTACGTTGCCCCAGGCCACGTCCTCGATTTCGGCCGGGTCGATCTGGGTGCGCTCGACTAGGGCCTTCATGACGTGGGCCGACAGGTCATCGCTCCGCACGTCGCGGTAATAGCCCTTACTGCGGTGAGCTCGGCCAACGGGAGTCCGAACGGCGTCGACGACTACGGCTTCTCGCATCGCAAGATCCTCACACTTGTGGGCCTGGCGCCTGGGCATGCGCCCGTCACCGAGACGCGACCGTGAGGGAGCGTGCAGCGCCTCGCGCGAGCGAGGTGCGTCCCCACGACTGCATCTCCGACCACAGTCACTCCTTCACGAACACATGACCGCCGATCGCGGCTTCGTACCGGCGGCACGCTTCCTTACGGGCGCGTCTCGGATCGAGACCGGCCCGTCATTCACTCTGCTCTACGCCTCGTAGAACTTCCGGCCGGTTCGGGCCATTTCCTCGATGGTCGGCGTCGGGTCGAACCGGCTGCCGAGTGCGCGGAACGGCTCGACCTGCTCGACGACCTTGGCGGCCCCGATTGCATCGCCGTATCGGCAGATTCCGCCGCGGAACGGCGGGAACCCGATGCCGAGGATCAACCCGGCGTCGACATCGCGCACGTCGCGAACCTTCTTCTCTTCGAGGATGCGTGTGGCCTCGAGCAGCATCGGCAGGAACAGCCGCGCGGAGATCTCTTCGTCTGTGATCTCGCGCTCCTCGCGGCGGCACGGGGCCAGGATGTTGGCGACTTCGGGATCGTCGCTGCCCTTGAGCGAGCCGGGTTTCTTGTAGAGAAAGAACCCGCTGCCGGATTTCTGCCCGGTCCGGCCGGCGTCGACCAGATGCTTGATGACCGGCGACTGCGGCATCCGATCCGGGAAGGCCCGGGTCATCACGCCGCCGGCGAGCAGGGCCGTGTCCAGGCCGACTACGTCAAACAGCGTGATCGGGCCCATGGGCATGCCGAAGCGGGTGGCCACCTTGTCGATCTGTCGCAGCGGCGCGCCCTCTTCGATGAGCACGCAGGCCTCGTTCATGTACGGAAGCAGCAGCCGGTTGACGAGGAAGCCCGGCCCATCCAGCACGACGATGGGAGACTTCTTGAGCCCCTTGGCGTAGGCCACGGCCGCGGCGATGGTCTCGTCGCTGGTGAACTGGCCGCGAATCACCTCGACCAGCGGCATCTTGTGCACCGGGTTGAAGAAGTGCAGCCCGACGAACCGATCCGGCCGTTGCACCACGTGCGACATCTCGGTGATCGAGATGGTTGACGTGTTCGAGGCCACGATGGTGTCGTCGGGAAGCTGCGGCACCAGCTCCTTGAGCAGCGCCTGTTTCACTTCGAGGTTCTCGATGATGGCCTCGACGACCAGGTTGCAGTCGCGGAAGGTGCTCATGTTCGAGGTCGGCCGGAGAATGGCCATCAGCTCGGCGGCGGCGTTGGGCTCTTTGTCGCGACGGAACAGGGCCACCTTCATGATCTGCTGGATGCCCTTCTTCAGAGCACCCTCGTCGGCGTCGGTGACGCACGTCGGCAGTCCGCGCCGGGCGGAGGCCGCGGCGATGCCCGCACCCATCAGCCCCGCACCGATGACGCCCACGGACTTGATCTTCCGCGGCGAGACCTTGGCGTCGGCGACCCCGGTGTCCTTCTTGATGCCCTCGGTGATGAAGTAGAAGTTGATGAGGTTCTTCGCTACGTCGCCGCTGAAGAGCTTACCGAACGCCTTCGATTCACCCTTGAGCCCCTCGTCGATCGGCATGTTCGCGCCCTGGACGATCACGTCGAGCGTGGCCAGCGGCGCGGGATAGTGTCCCTTGGTCTTGTGCAGGATGAAGCCCTTGGCGGTCGCGGTGGTGAAGGCGATCTCGTCGGCGTTCAGGCCCAGCGGCCCCTCCCACGTCTTGCGGTCTTCTTTCCACTGCCCGGTTTTCTGTTCGAGCCGGATCAGATCGATCGCGGCCTCGGTCAACCGGTCGTGCGGAACGAGGTCGCTGACCAGCCCCATGTCGTACGCGGCGCGGCCGTCGATCATGTCGCCGCTGCACGCGATCTCGATCGTGTTCGAGGCGCCCACGATTCGCGTCGTGCGCTGTGTGCCGCCCCAACCGGGAAGGATGCCCAGCTTCACCTCCGGAAACCCGAGCTGTGTGCGTGGGTGGTCCGTCGCGATGCGCCGGTCGCACCAGACGGAGAGCTCCAACCCGCCGCCCACGCACGAGCCGTGGATGGCCGACACGCTGACGAACGGCATGCGGCAGAGCCGGCGAAACAGCTCCCGGCCTTCGGTCGACACGCGCTCGGCCGCTTCCGCCCCGCCTTCGGTCACCCCGCCGAACTCCTTGATGTCGGCCCCGGCAATGAAGATGCCGTCCTTGCCCGAGCACAGGATCAGGCCCGCCAGATCGGTGCGCGACTCCAGACTGTCGAAGTGCGCCCGAAGCTCGTCGAGCGTGCCCCGCGACAGCAGGTTCGCCCGGCTGCCGGGCTGGTCGAAGGTGAGAACGGCCACGTCATCCGCGGCCATCGATAGCTTGATCGTTTCGCCGGATTCACTCACGTCGAGGTCTCCTCGTCAAAGACGCCGCCCCAAGGGGCGCCAACGCAGCAAGCATTCTGCGGGAATTCCCCGCGACGGGCAAGCCCGGTCCGGCCCTCTAGGATCCGTGGGGTCCGTGACAGAATGGGCGGGCACAATTCCCGGATGGGTGCCCCACCCTTTGCTGCTGTATCGCAAAGGGTGGGGGACTGATCAGCCGTCCGAGTGTCTCAACCCAGTTCCGGTCAGTCCCTCACCCCTCGCTGCGCGAAGGACGGGGCATTCGCCAGAAGTGTCATGCACCCGGGTCGGTGCGCCGTTTCTCTCGGAAACCAGTGCGGCGACCCTGAACCGCGACTACCTCGTGGTACTCACGGATCGCCTCATGGATGTTCGCCAGCGCCTCCCGCTCGGATTCGCCCTGAGACCAGCAACCAGGCAGACCCGGAACGGAGACGGAGTAGCCCTCTTCCGACTGGTGCAGCGCGACTTTGTACTTCATGGGATGCTCCCTAGCACCACTATACACGATTAAGCCCGGGGCGTTACTCCGTTCCCCGTTCCCTCCTACGATGCGTACATCCGCAGTAGCCGCAGGACCGGGGCTGGTTCCTCGCCTTCCATCGTCTCACGAAGATACGTCAACGGCCTGTCCCGCCCGACGCGTCCAAGAGCAAGGAGAAGCGCTACCTCAACGTTCACGAGGACGACCTGCTTGACGAAGCTCAATTAGCCGGTTGGGTGAAGCAAGCCAGCCAACTGCCCGCGAACGAATGTGAGCGGTCAGCGCGCGGTACGTGCGTGCCGTGAATCGAGCGGTCTCGGTTCGCTGATGTCAGGGGGCCGGGAAGCCCCGCCTCCCGACACCCTCCACCCCAGAAGAACGCAGAGGGCGCCGGCTCATCGGCTGAGCTGGGGCCGTTTTCCCTTTCTATTTCATTACTTGGAGGAGCCTCGTGTGACCGTGCAATCGTCCGAGTAGGTCTGCCCCAGCCACTGATCCGGAAACTGTTGATCCTTGCCTGAGCTTATGTAGACTCTTAACGTGGATTTCTTCGGGGCTAATTCTGACCACGCTTTACCCGAAGTGCGGTCATCTTGAGCTGTCGCCGTGAGGGAGATGCGGTCGCCCGGTTTCAGTGTGAAGACGGCCGGCGCATCCGGTGGGAAGCTGAGAGGTCCGGTGAAGAGCCATGGCTGCTCCTCGGTCATCAGCGCTGCGCTGAACTGCGACTGGGACACGGCGGTCGTCGTTTGACTCTTGTTGCATAGCTCGAACGCAATTGCCAGCGGCTTGGTAACGTCAGTCGGGACCGACACAGAGACGACATGCATCTCCGGCCGCCCCGGCGTGAGTGATGCGGAACTGGGCGCGGCGGCACTGGGCGACTTGCTACAGGACATCGTGACAACCGGCGGGACCGACGATGCCGTGATGACAAGGACGAGCTTTAGTTTGTTCCAATCCATCTGTCGCGCCTCCGAACTCTTTTTGAAGTGCTAGCCGTGGAGGTCAATGCCCGTTGCACAAAGGGGCGCGGTGTCGCGGGGAGCGTAGGTTCCCTAGCGTTAGTGATGAGAGTACTCGAAATCGAGACGAGATCCAATGTGACGAGCTGGATCGACATCGAAGCTGCATAGCTCGGGGTTCCTGGGAATCGCGCTGTGAGAGACTCCTGACCGTATGATGGTTCGAAGCAGAAGGAGTTGATCATGGCCAGGAAGTCGAAGTTGAGTCCGAAGGAACGGCAGGAGGTGGTGCTGATGCTACTGCGGCGGGATCATCTGCACCGGCGAGACGTACAAGCATGTCGTGAAGATGACCTTCGCCAAGGGCGCCTCGCTGGCGGCGGTTCGATGCCGTCGTGGCTGTAGGATTTCACACGGTAGGGTCCGGTTCGACGGCCGGTGGGCATGTCTGGAGGTTTCTCACGAGGATCCGCACTTCCGCAGTTGCCGCAGCGCTACGGCCAGGTCCTTTGGTGGCTCGACGCGGTACGTGACCCGCGTGCCGTCGCCGGGGTGGTCGAACGTGATCGACTCGGCGTGCAGCGACAGGCGCGCGATCAGCGGATGCTCCTCGTGCCGGCGGCTGGGGCGGTAGCCGGTCTTGAAGTCCGAGAGCATGAGACCCTCGCCGCCCCCGATGACTGCTGGTGGCTCGGCTGTCCGTTCGTCCACGTGCCGTCTCCTGACGCTTGCCTGACCCCCGGAGCACCTTCCGCCACCGATCCTCCTAACACGAAGAGTGCGCCGGTTCGACCGTGAGCGTCAAGCCAAGGGCCTTTGTTACCGCCACAATGGTTGAGAACCGTGGGTTGCCGTTCGGTGACAGAGCCCGGTACAAGCTCTCGCGCTTGATGCGCGCCTTCTTGGCAATCTTCGCAACGCCATGAGCCTTTGCGAGCTGCCGAAGTGCGATGAGCAGCACCTTCGGCTCGTCGCTGTCTTCCATCGCTGCCTTCAGGTATTCCGCCGCGTACTCGGGGTCGTCGCGGAGTTCCTTCACGATCGCCTCTTCGTGCGGCGTGCTTGCCTTGCGCTTCATGTTTCCGTCGTCCTCTGCCTGCAAGTCCTTGAGGCCGGCCAGCCACTCGCCTACCACGTCCTTGCCCGACTCGGTGAGGTAGCGGCGTATTTCCATCGTTCTCCTGATTGTAACTTATACGTTACACTGGGGCGGGCCGCGATTCTGCTCCGCCAATGCCGATAGACGGCCGCCGTCGTGACGCTGCTCGCGGCCGAAGCACTACACCCTGGACGAGCAACAGTGGCAACGGATCGCTCACGCCCGTTCCCGGTTCCCCGTTTCCTCAATTCGCCTCCCCTCAATCCCTCGGTCTCTCAACCCCTTTGTCCCTTCGTCCCTATGTCCCTATGTCCCTATGTCCCTGCGTCCCTATGTCCCTGCGTCCCTTCTCCGCCCCGTTCCCCGCTCCCTGGTTTCCCCTACGACGCGTACTTGCGCAATTGCCGCAGGGCAACGGCCAGGTCCTTCGGTGCGTCGACGCGGTACGTGACGCGCTTTCGGTCGGCGGGGTGGTCGAACGTGATCGACTCGGCGTGCAGCGACAGGCGATCCATCAGCGGCCGTTCGGTGTGCCGACGGCTCGGGCGGTAGCCCGTCTTGAAGTCCGAGAGCATGAGACGCTCGCCGCCGCCGTAGTCGGGATCGACCGCCAGCGGCATCGACGCGTGGGAGAGGTGGACGCGGATCTGGTGCGTGCGGCCGGTGCGGGGTCGGCACCGCAGAAGCGTGAAGCCGCGAAACGTCTCGGCCACTTCCCACGCAGTGACGGCCGGCTTGCCGCGGCGCGGGTCGATCCGAGCGAGCCCCGACCCGTCCTGCATGGCGGTGATCGGTTCGTCGATGACGCCCGAGTCCTCGAATGGCCGGCTGGCGATGAGGGCCAGATAGACCTTCTCGACCGTGTGGGTGCTGAATTGCTCGCTCAGTGCGCGCTGGGCGTCGAGCGTCTTGGCCAACACGAGCACGCCGCTCGTCCCCTTGTCGAGCCGGTGCACCAAGCGCAGTTCGTCCGCTCCCGGCAGACCCGACGCCCGCAGCACCGCGATCAGCGACTCCGGCCCACTCCGCCCCCGCACCGTGCTCAGCCCCGGCGGCTTGTCCACGACGAGCAGGTGGTCGTCCTCGTGGATGGTCCTCGGCAACGGCGGGCGCGTCGGCCGCTCACCGCCGCCAACGGCCAGTTCATTCTGGTCAGCCTCCATCATCGAGTGAGAGCCTACAGGTCACGGTCGGGAATGCCAATCCAGCCATGGGTCGCTTCGCTCGCTGGAGCTTGGGGCAGGGCAAGATAGCAACGATCGCCGACTCTGCCGTCGCACGTGCCGGGCGGTACCGTCGAGTCTTAATCAGATCCTCATGCTCGACCGAATCAGCGACAATTTGTGAACACTTGTGAGCCCTCAGGCCGATGAGGGAAGTCGGCGGTGGCGCGTGACGGATGAGGGGCGAGACCTTCCTTTTCGACACGCGGCGCCGCGCTGGGCGGCAGATCACGGAGGATGTGCCATGATCGTCAGGAAGCCTACCGGCATAACGTGGGTTGCTGCGATCGCGATCGCGGTTTCGGTCCGGCCGGCCGGGGCCGAAGACGTGCCCTTCTGTGAGCCGCACGTGATCTCCACCGCGGCCAACGGAGCTTCTTCTGTCTTCGTTGCGGACCTGGACGGCGACGGGGACATCGACGTGCTCTCGGGGTCAGGACGTGCCGACGGCAAAATCGCGTGGTACGAGAACGACGGCGCTTCACCGCCGGGCTTCACCGAGCGGATCATCACGACGATCGACCCGGGCGAGCGCCGCTACGCGCCCGACGTTCACGCGGCGGACCTGGACGGCGACGGGGACACCGACGTGCTCTCTGCGTCGCACGGCGAAGACAAAATCGCGTGGTACGAGAACGATGGTGCGTCGCCACCGGGCTTCGCCGAACGGGTCATCTCGGCCGCAGTCACAGGCCCCCAATCCGTCATCGCGGCAGACCTGGACGCCGACGGGGATATCGACGTGCTCTTGGCTTCTCTCGATGATGACAAGATCGCGTGGTACGAGAACGACGGGGCTTCGCCGCCGGGCTTCACTGAACGTGCCATCTCGAGCGCGGCCAGCGGGGCCAGTTCCGTCGTAGCGGCGGACCTGGACGGCGACGGGGACACTGACGTGCTCTCCGCGTTGTTCGGCGAAGACAAGATTGCGTGGTACGAGAACAACGGCGCATCGCCGCCGGGCTTCACCGAGCGGGTCATCTCGGGTGCGGCCAACTGGATCAGCTCCGTCCTCGCGGCGGATCTGGACAGCGACGGCGATATCGACGTGCTTGCCATGTCATCGACTCACCCGGGCGAGGTCACGTGGCACGAGAACGACGGCGCCTCGCCCCCGGCCTTCACGGAGCGGACGATCTCGGCCGTGGGCGACGACTTCCGCAGTCTCACCGCGTCCGCGGCGGATCTGGATGGCGATGGGGACATCGACGTACTTGTTCCCTCCGGGCTGTACCATCCAACCATGGGAATGGGGCCCCAGGACACGCTCTCGTGGTATGTCAACGATGGCGGTTCGCCTCCCGAGTTCACGGAGCAGGCCGTCTCGATTGCCGGCATATCGGAGGAGCTCACGGACCTCGCGGCATCGGACGTGGACGGGGACGGAGACACCGATATCCTCTCGGCGGGGTACGGCATGCTCGCGTGGCACGAGAACCGCTGGCCGGTGCTGGTGCAGGTTTGCGAGGGCCTGGGCGCGGACGGTGATCCAACGGCGTTCGTCTCACCTAGGTCGAAACACGTCGGCTTCGACATGGTCGAGATACTGGTGACCGAGGACGTTGTCCGACTCGACGCGTGCACGACCTCGACCGGCAGTGCCGCGCCGGTCGTGACCGGGCTGACGCAGCTTGGCGGCGGACTGCACGCGGTGCAGTTGGCCGCCCCGATCGAGGTCGGGGAATGGACAACTGTCGAACTGACGGTTCAGAACGAAGACACCTGCCTCGAGGCGGTGCTGTGTTTCCAGATCGCCCACCTGCCCGGCGATGTCGACGGGAATGGCAGCGTGGACATGAGCGATGCGACGCGGTTCGGCGATCTGTTCCCGCACGGGACGGTGATGCTCGGCGATCTGAACGGCGACGGCCAGATGAACCTCAACGACGTGACCAAATTCGGCCAGATCTGGCAAGGCACGGGCGGCGAGGGCAAGAACCCCGACGGCACGGGTGGGTGGCAAGGTCAGGGCCTACCACCACGCCCGGCCTGCACATGTCCGTGACGGGCAGTCCCACAAGCGTCACACACCGCCGCCAACGATGGACCATCCGCGCGGGCGCGCATTCCTACCAGTAGCGGCGCGAGATGGGTGCCGCGCACAACCGAGCCCAGGACCACCAACCGCCTCAATCCCTTGATCCCTTCGTCCCTTCGTCCCTCAGTCCCTCAGTCCCTCTGCCTTTGCAGCGCATTAGCCGTCTTGAGCTGATCCACCTTGGCCCGGATCAGCCAGTCGCCATCCGTGAACGTGCCCGCCTCGCGGCCCGGCAGGCCGGTCAGGGAGTTGCCCTCACCCTCCTTGTCGCGACTGACGAAGACGCCCTTGGTTCCCGTCGGGTTGAATCCGACGCAGACGATGAACTCCGCCGGTACGTTGGTGGGCTTGACGGGAAGCGTGAGCCACTTGGCGTTGCCCCTCTTGAACTTCGCGTAGGGAAAGGGGAAGTCCGCGATGGGCTTGAGATCGGCATCACATAGCCAGACATGGAAGGCCTCCTTGGGTGCCCTGGGGTGGCCATAGCGGGACCCGTGGATGCGGACCGCGGTGAGGTACCAGGAGTCGCCGGGGACATCGAACCGAACGGCGTGGCCCCCGCCGGCGATCGACTTCTTGCCGGCGGCTGAGCCGTCGTCGTGGGCCTGCTCGATGGCCCGGCCGGTCAATTCGCTGCGCTTCGCGGTCCGGGCGGCAAACCCGCTCTTGGGCCGCTTGAAGATCAGGACCGGCTCCGCCTTGTTCCACCACTTGGACAGCCGTGCATCGTCGTTGGTCGCCAGCAGCGCCTTGCGGAGGGCGGCACCCGGATCGCCCGGGTCGACCGTGGCCTCGCCCCAGGCCCGGAAGATCGGAGCGAGACCCTTGTCCCCGACGATCTCCGCAAGTTCCATCCACACGCCCGCCGCCTTGTGTGTCGGGCCGAGATCCGCGGTGGCAAGCTGGCTCTTCAGACGCTTGGTGCCGCAGGCGAGGTAGTCGTGGACGTCGGGCCAAAGGTCGGTGCCCTCGCGGGCGTGAACACCGTCGACGATGCGCGAACCGAGGTAGTGGGCCCACCCCTCCGCCGCACCATTGGCCAGCCACGGGCGTTCGCGGATCGGGCGATACATGGCTAGCAGCCCGTTGAAGAAGCCGTCGACTCACGCGGCCGGGCGGAACTTCCTC
>CAYMME010000308.1:0-11335 GCA_964391465.1 uncultured Planctomycetales bacterium | reverse complement strand
GAATGGCCCCCGTGGCTCCGCGAAAATGGTCCCCTCCCTGGCCGCCACTGACAGGTCGAAGCGGCATGTGGCCAAGGCGCTGGGGCAGTACACGTCGCCGGCGATCGCCCAGAACATCGTGGAAGCCTCGACCGACCTGTCGCCGCAGGAGGGGGTGGTGACCTGCTTCTTCTCCGACCTCCAGGCGTTTACCACGATCTCGGAGAAGCTGGGGGCCGAGCGCACCAAGGCCATTCTCAACCCGTACCTCGAGTCCATGAGCGCGGTGCTGATCGAACATGGCGCGATGATCAACAAGTTCATCGGGGATGCCGTGTTCGCGTTCTTCAATCCGCCCCTGTTCGCATGCCCGGACCACGCCCGGGCCGCGTGTGAGTCGGTGATCGACTCGCTGACGGCCCTGGAGCGACTCAAGACCGGCGAGCAGTATCCCGAGCTGAAGGAGGACCTCCAGCGGCTGTACATGCGGATCGGGGTCAACTCCGGCCCGGTATTCGTGGGCGACTACGGCAGCGAGAACAAGCTCGACTACACCTGCATCGGTGATACGGTGAACCTGGCCGCCCGGCTCGAGCCGGCGAACAAGGTCTTCGCCACTTGGGCGATGATATCCGAGAGCACCTACACGGGTGCGAACGGCGGATTCGAGGTCCGGCACCTGGGCGGGCTCCAGGTCAAGGGCAAGGCCCAGGCGATCCAGGTGTACGAGCTGCTCGGCCGCGAGGGCGAGGTGGGCGACGAGCCTCGGAAGTACGCGGAGATGTTCGGGGCCGCGGTGGACAAGTTCCAGCACCGCGATTTCGCGGCCGCGGAGACGGCGTTCCTCGCCTGCCTTGAGGCACGACAGGGTGATCCGGGAGCGCAGCGCTATCTGGCCACGATCGCCCAGTACAAGACCACACCGCCGCCGGACGACTGGAACGGGGCGATCGAGCTGACCGAGAAATAGCGTCGGGCACCCACCGGACCGTCGACAGCCTCGCGTCGGCTCGGTACCATCGGAACGGAGGTGCATTGGTCTCGACGAATCTGGAACCGCGAAGGGAATCGCACATCACGGAGTCCGATGATGCCTGAGCAAACAACCGAAACCACGACGGCCGGTCCGCCCGCCGCGCCGGTCTTTGCCGAGGGTTTGCGCAATCTGATCCTGCTCGAGATCGCGGCCGCGATTGCGGTGCCGTTTGTTGTGGGCGGGCTGAGTCCCGTCGCGGCGATCGTCATCCTGTGCATTCCCATCCTCTACCTTGCCGTGGTGGTGATCCGCACAAAGGATCCGCTCGAGGCCGGCCGGACGTTGGCGCCGCAAGACGCCGCGCTGGTGCGCTCGAGCGGGCCGCTTGCTGCCGGCATACTGATTCTGATCGTCCTGGCCGTCGTGATTCTGCACGTCCTTCGGCCAAGTGGTGCGGAGCTTGCCGGGATCAGGTTGACCCTGTTTCGCGGCGTCATGGGTTTGGTTATCGCGTTTGCCGAGTTGTCCATCCTGTTCGCGCTCATTTGCCTATGGACGCCAAGTGACTTCGAGAGCGGATCGTTGCAGGCGCTCTGGAGGCCTCTCTGTCTGGTTCTCGCATTGCTGATGGGTATCATCGTGGCGAAGATGGCAGTATCGCCGGATCTCGGTATCGTCTCGTTCGCGCAACGCCCGCTTCCGTCGCCGGATCAGCAGATGTCTGCTACGCAGCCGACGCCCACCACCACCTCACCCGCCCCGTGAGCGACGTGGGGGCACGTCGCGGCGTCGTGGGTGCCCCCGCCTATTGAGGACTCATCACATGGCCAGACGCAGCGCGGCTCACCGTGCCCCAACGGTGTCGCCAGCCAGCGTTCTCGGCGAGGGTGATGCGGCGCTGTACGCGGTCGAGACGTCGGCGACGGGGCCGGCGGGCCGGTTGCCGCTGACGGAATCCCTCCTGCTCGATCGACCCTCGGGCGACGCATTCGGGCTCACGCAGAGCGCCGGCATGGGCTGGCCGGCCGCGGAACTCTGGCGCAAGCAGTTCTTGATACTCTCGACGCAGGGCGGCATCCGCGCTTCGGACGGCAAGCCGATCGCACTTGGCTATCACACCGGGCACTGGGAAATCGGTCTACTCGCCGAGGCCGCGGCCGACGAGTTGACCCGGCTGGGCCACATTCCATTTGCCGGGTACTGCACCGACCCGTGCGACGGTCGCACCCAGGGCACGACCGGGATGCTCGACAGCTTGGCCTATCGCAACGATGCGGCCATGGTGTTTTCGCGACTGATCCGTTCGCTGCCGACCCGCGCCGGCGTGATGGGTGTGGCGACGTGCGACAAGGGGCTGCCGGCGATGATGATGGCCCTGGCCGGCGCGCGTGACCTGCCTTGTGTGCTCGTGCCGGGTGGTGTGACGCTGCCCCCGATCGAGGGCGAGGATGCGGGCGTCGTCCAGTCGATCGGGGCACGCTTCGCACACGGCGAGATCACGCTGGAGCGCGCGGCCGAGGTCGGGTGCCGGGCGTGCGCGAGCCCCGGCGGGGGCTGCCAGTTCCTCGGCACCGCGGGCACGGCCCAGGTCGTGGGCGAGGCGTTGGGCATGTCGCTTCCGCACGCGGCGCTGAGTCCGTCCGGACAACCGATCTGGCTCGACATGGCCGTTCGATCGGCGCGGGCACTGCATCGGCTGGAAACGGCGGGTGTGACGATGCGCCGGATCGTGACCGACGCGGCCGTACGCAATGCCATGGTCGTGTACGCGGCATTCGGCGGGTCGACGAACCTGATGATCCATCTCCCGGCAATCGCGTTTTCGGCGGGCGCCGCGCGCCCGACGTTCGCCGAGTGGGCCGAGTGCAACCGATCGGTGCCGCGGCTCGTCGACGCGCTGCCGAACGGACCCGTCGGCCATCCGACCGTACGCGTGTTCCTGGCCGGCGGTGTGCCGGAGGTGATGCTGCATTTGCGCGAGTTGGATCGACTCGATCTGTCGTGCCTTACCGTGAGCGGCGAGCCGCTCGGTGCCGTGCTCGAATGGTGGGAGCGGTGCGAACGGCGGAAGCGCTTGCGTGAGCGGCTGCACGCAACGGACGGCGTCGATCCCGACGCGGTCATCATGCATCCGCAGCAGGCCCGGCAGCGCGGACTGACGAGCACCGTTACGTTCCCGACCGGTAACCTTGCTCCGGACGGATCGGTGGTCAAGAGCACCGCCATCGATCCGTCGGTCGTCGACGCGGATGGGGTATACCGGCACACCGGTCCGGCGCGCGTATTCACCACCGAGCGCGCGGCCATCGCCGCCCTCAAGAGCAAGTCGGATGATCGCATCAGGCCCGGTGATGTGATGGTCCTGATGTGCCGCGGGCCGATGGGAGCCGGGATGGAAGAGGTGTACCAGATCACGTCGGCCCTCAAGCATCTTCCGTTCGGGAAGCACGTGGCCCTGATCACGGACGGACGGTTCTCGGGCGTGTCGACGGGAGCGTGCATCGGACACGTGAGTCCCGAGGCGTTGGCCGGAGGGCCTATCGGGAAAGCCATCGACGGCGACCTGATCGAGATCGTGATTGACCTGGGCAAGCTCACCGGCAGCGTCAATGTCGTCGGATGCGGCGGCGAGACGTTCGGTGCCGAAAAGGGTGCGGAGGTGCTGGCCTCGCGGCGCCCAGCGAACCTGAGCGCCGACCCGGCGGTTCCTCCCGAAACGCGGCTCTGGGCCGCGCTACAGAGCGTGAGCGGCGGAACCTGGGGCGGTTGCGTCTACGACGTGGACGCCGTCGTGCAGGCCTTGCGCACAACACACCCGGGCGCCACGCGATAACTGTTGAACATCGCGGTCGCGTGTCGATAACAACCACTGCGCCGGTGCCGGCGCGGGTGTGCGCACGCGCGGTGTGTGTCGTACAGTCTGGTCTCCCGCTCCCGCTCGGCCTTCAGGGTGGGTGCCACTGGGCCCGACGTACGTCGGGATCCGCCAGTGCCGACGTATGGCAATCGCACGGGCAGGCAAGCTGCCCGTGGCACCCGAAAGAGAAGCTGCGACGGATCAGGGAGTGCCTTCGCTGTGCAGAAACGAGGAGAATCAACCATGGCGCGGTTCCGTGTCGTTCCGGGGGCGGTGGTGCTGCTTCTTGCGATGAGTGTTCTGACCGCGGGCTCGAGCTGCAGCGGGCCGATAGTCATCGATATTCCCGGTGCGTCGAATGACCCCGTGCCGGCCGCGGTGCCCGCCAGTACCGTGCGTGTGCGTTTCGTGAATTCGCATCCGACGTTGGGCGTTGACGTGCAGTTCTATGCGACCGGCAATCCCGTTTCGGACCCGGCCACCGAGCTGTTTGTCGGCGGATTCCAAAGGACGAACGTCGGGCTCTTCAGCCGCGGTGTCATCCCACGGCTGGATCATGACGAATTGGAGCTGCCCTGCGCGGAAGCACGGGTGATCGGGACGCTCGGAGGGTTGTTTCTCGATTCCGACACGGGGGCCGTGGCCGGGACCGGCACGCAGCGCGTTCTTGCCCAGGATGTCATCTTCACATGCGGCGACGTGATCATCCTCGAGTACCTCGACGACGGGGGTGGGCTCACCACGCGGGTGACGGTCGAGTGATTCGCATCGTTCGCGGTCCGGGAGTTGGGCGCATGGGGAATCGCGCAAGTCGACCACGGCGCCGTTTGTGCGAGCTGCTTGTCTCCGTTGCGGCGCTGGCCTTCGCGGGCGGATGCACGCCGGCACCCGAGCCGACGCCGGATCCGATCGCGGTGTGGCTCGTGAACCAATC
The DNA here is from genome assembly GCA_964391465.1 of uncultured Planctomycetales bacterium. Lineage (GTDB taxonomy): Bacteria > Planctomycetota > Phycisphaerae > UBA1845 > CAYMME01 > CAYMME01. Next base: position 6,589 of record CAYMME010000308.1, on the reverse strand, counting down.
CTCGCTCGTCGTTGATCCCAACCTCTACGCCGCGGCGGGGACGCTGACCGAGGCCGATCTCTTCAGCGGCGGGAATCTGGTGACATCGTTTGCCGAAGGAGGGCTCGCGACCATCCCGGCTTTCGGATCACGCTCGGTGGTGTTGGACTGCGACGCGGCGCGCACGATTGGCGTGCGCGACCCCGTCTTCTCGGATCCGGTGGGATTCTCCGGCGGCGGGACGGCCGACCAGACTTTGATTCTCGTCGAGGGCACCAACTACGCGTGCGGGCAGACGCTCGTCTTCACGTACACGGCTGACGGGGGTGTGTTTGGCGTGTCCGTCGGCTTTCGGTGAATGCGGCCGGGGGCTCACTTCAGGCCGAGAATGGATTCGGCTCGACGCCTCGCTCCGCCCAGGCGGGCCAATTCGCGACGGATTCCGCGTCGCTCGACGCGCTGGATGGCCATGTCGGCAAGCAGCTTCCCGGTTGCGTGCTCGTACCGCTGCCACCAGGCTTGGAGTTGGGCGACCTGATCGGCCGACCACGGCTGCCCCCGATCCACGGTCAGATCGACCCGGCTCCCGATCATCTCCATCATCGTTTCGACAGTCGGCTTGAGCACCTCCGTGATGTGGGCGGTCAGGAACGCGTTGCCTGCGTTCAGTCGGTCGAACAGCAGGGCGGCCGCACTCGGGTCGGCCAGCTCGATTCGGGCCAGGGCCGCTCCGGTTGACCGCCATACTGTCGGCTCGTCCGACCAGGCCTTCAGTTCCTCGAGCGCGTCGCGACCGCGGAGCCGGCCGACGTACTCCACCATCTTCGCCCGAACGATCGTGTCCGGCTCGCGGTCGATGGCCTCCCCAATGGCGACCGTACCCTGCGGGGCCTTGATTCTGTGCAGGGCGTAGGCGGCAGCCTCACGGACGCCTGCGTCGTCATCCGTGGCCAACGCTTCCAAGATCGCGTCGACGGCGCGCCGCTCGCGCTCGCGCCCCAATTCCACAAGGGCCTTGCTGCGCTCGGACGCGTCCGCGTCGTGCAGCGCCTGCTGCATCAGGGCGCGGGCAGTCATCCACGGGTAGCCCCACACAATGGCCGGCACAATGACCACGATCGCCGCGAGTACAATCGTCACGACAAGCCGCCTTCGCCGCACGCCGGAGGTGGTGCTCAATGCTGCTGCCCTGCCTCGCGAAGCCGCATGATGCGCCGGCGACGGCACCCGGACGATGCCCACGCGCCCGCAAGGCAGAGCATGAGTGTTGCGGTTGCCGGTTCCGGTGCTTCGTAACCGATCTGTATGTCGTCCATGCCGTATCCGTACTCGTTGGGGGCCTCTGTCGTCAAGGCCACCCGAGTGATGACGTTCTCCTCCGCAGCGACCCCCAGCCAGTAGTCTCCGGTTCCGGTCCCGACGGGGAAGGAGTGCGATGGGATGTTGGTGTCGTTGTTGACGGTCACGTCCACCTCGACCCACGGCGCCGGCAGGCCGCGCAGAGCCACAGAGACGCGGGCAGCGGGCTGTCTGAGTTCGATCGTGACGGTGACCGGCTTATCGTTCGTTGGCCCCACCCCCAGCAGATGGGGTTCGGAGGCCGGCAAGCCGAGGAACGCCCACTCGGCAACGACAGCCTCGGTGAAGACCGGGAAGGTTCCGATTGTGATCGGGCCGAGATCCTCGCCTCTCACACGCTCGCCGCGTGGCCGGTCGTCGAAGTCCACACGTTCGATCGTCCCATGCTCGAACACAACGCTGGGCAGGGTCGAAGCACCGCTGCCATCTGCGGCGCCCCAGTAGAACACCACCTCGCCCGGCGCGCTGGAACACAACGCACAATGCCCGACCAGCGCAAATATGAACCACCCACAAGACTCTCTCACCCTGGCACCCTACGCCCCCGTAGACCGCGCCGCTTCATCGACACCGCGCGCCGCCGATGCCGACCGATATTTGCGGCAATTCTCGTCGCGCACCAAGGCCGTGTCAAGCCCTTTCGACCGGGATTCGAACCAGTTTGGGGGTTCAGGGTTCAGGGTCCGGGGAAAGCAGGACCGCGCACGGCGGCGATGCCGTCGACGTGATGCGTCAGCAGTCGCCAGCAGATTGAAAGCAGGGAAACCGCCGCACGGCGACGAAGTGCCGCTCCGTGCGCCCTGAACCCCGAACCCTGAACCCTCCCGGTAGGTAAATCTTTGCGTTGACACCGGCGGCGACGCACCTTACATGTCCGGCACGCAACACCGTTGTCTTTGTCGGCCGACCCGTCGAATGCATCGCGGATCGAGGACCGACGGCTCGATGGACCCCATGATCCCTGTTCTGGCCCAGCTCCAACGCCCCGACTACTTCGTGCTCGTCGGGTACTTCATCCTGATGCTGGGCATCGGTGCCTACTTCTACCGCCACATGCAGGGCATGAAGGACTACTTCACCGGCGGGAACCGCATCCCCTGGTGGCTCAGCGGCGTGTCCTTCTATATGAGCAGCTTCAGCGTTTTCTCGTTCGTTTACTACTCTTCACTGGCCTTCCGGTACGGCTGGGTGGCCGTGACGCTGTATTGGGTGACCGTGCCGGCCACGATCGTCAGTGCTGTGTTCTTCGCGGCGAGGTGGCGGAGGGCGCGCATCGACAGCCCGGTCGAGTATCTCGAGACGCGATACAACGCAGTGCTCCGACAGGTCTGTGCGTGGCACGGCATTCCGGTCAGAATCGTCGATTCGGGCCTGAAACTCATCGCGATCGGGACGTTCCTCTCGGCGGGACTGGGGTTGCCGGAGGTCGAAACGCTCAACATCCTCGGGCTGGAAGTATCCCTAGCGGATCTCGGTCTGCACGAGCCCCTCAGATACACGATGCTCGCGACGGGCTCGATCATGCTGCTGTACACGCTGATGGGGGGGCTTTGGACGGTCACCGTCACGGATTTCGTTCAGTTTGTCGTCATGGTCGTCGCGATCGTCGCCCTGTTGCCGCTGTCGATCATCGAGGCGGGAGGCATCGAGAAGATGCAATCGGGCTCGCCCGAGGGTTTCTTCAGTCTCACGCACCCGAACTACAGTTGGGTCTACGTGAGCGCCAATCTTCTGATGTTCACCCTTGCCTTCAGCAGCATCAACTGGTCGTTGATTCAGCGCTACTACTGCGTTCCCACGGAGAAGGACGCCCGCAAGGCCGGGTGGCTGGTGGTGGGGCTGAACATCCTCGGTCCGCCGGCGATGTTCATTCCGGCCATGGCCGCTCGACAGTTCCTCACCGGTATCGCGGACAAGGACGTGTATCCGGAACTGTGCAAGCACCTGCTACCGGCAGGCATGCTGGGCTTGGTCATCGCCGCCATGTTTGCGGCCACGATGTCTATGCTCAGCAGTGACTACAACGTCTGTGCGAGCGTGCTGACCAACGACCTCTACCGTCGATTCATGCGGCCGCGTGCTTCGGGCAGACAACTCGTTCTTGTTGGGCGGCTCATGACGTTGCTCGTCGGTGTCATCGCCATGGGCGTTGCTTTTGGCATGGCCGGCGGCAGCGGCGAAGACCAGTTTCGCAACATGGTGACGCTGTTCAGCGTGGCCACGGCTCCGGTCGCGCTTCCGATGCTGCTGGGTTTGCTCTGGCGTCGCATCACGGCGACCGGTGCCTTCTGTGGGTTCCTCGTCGGCGTGACGTTGGGGTTGGTGCTGTTCTTCGCGTGGTCCCACCACGAGTTGCCCTTCGACGTGAGCGCACAGCCGCAATGGCAGCAGCACGCAAGCAGCGGTCGGCTTGTTCCCGCCGTCCGGCAAGAGCTGGCAAATCATGGTGTGTCGGTGTCGGAGGCGGCGGTGGTTTCCACCTCGGAGCAGTCGGGGCAGTGGACAATCGACGACGGTGGCAGGACGTACCGCGTGAGGGTCGTCGAGGGTACGAGTGACATTTTCCTCGAGCACGTGCAGTTCCTCGGTGCCGGCTGGAAGAAGGAGAATGTCATCCTCTTCGCGACCTCCGCGCTTACCCTGCTGGTCATCGTCGGGGTCAGCTTGGCTGATCCCAAGCGCGTTCGCGAGCAGGAGCGCGCGACTGTGTTTCTTCGGCGGCTCGACGTTCCGATCGGGCAGGCGGAGGAGGATGAGATGCCGGCGGGTCCGAGCACGAAGGCGCCCATTTCCCCGTTCCGGGTTGTCGGGCTCGCCACGGTGCTGATCGCGGGGTTGATGTTCGCGATCCTCCCCGCCGTTTATGCGGCCGGCGGCGTGGCGTTCTGGGTGGACCTGCTCATTGCACTGGCGCTGGTCGGGATCGGTGCAATCATGATTTGGCAAGGGCGCCGCACGGATAGAAGGTCGGAGGAAATGCTGTGAGTGATATCGGCATCGGGATGATCGGTTCGGGGTTCATGGGGCGTACGTACTCGGAGACAATCTCGAAGTACTGTAAGGGGGGGCGCGTGGTGGCGGTCACCGGGGGCTCGCGGGCGGGGCAACTGGCCGCCGACTACGGGCTGGCGCTCGAGTCGTCGGTGGCGTCGCTGGTTGCGCGGGACGACGTGCAGGCCGTGTTCGTAACCACGCCGCACCATGTACACGCCGAGCAGTCTCTTGCCGCGGCCGAGGCCGGCAAGCACCTGCTGATCGAGAAGCCGATGGCCCACACGGTGGCCGACTGCGACGCGATCATCGCCGCGTGCGAGAAGCGAGGCGTGAACTGCTCGATCGCCTTCTCGCAGCGGTACCGCAAGTGCAACATCACGGCCAAGCGTCTCATCGACGAGGGGGCCATCGGACCGGTGCGGGCGACGCAGGAGTTTGCTTTGGTGCCCATCGGTCTGGCCGGAATGCCGACGTGGCAGAGCGACCCGGAGAACCTGGGGATCCTCTACGGGCACGGCGTGCACTGCTTCGACCGGATCCGCTGGCTCACTGGCCGCGAGATTCAGAAGCTGTATGCTCGGTGCGGAAACCTCACGGGGGAGGCGAACGTGGAGGGCACGTCGAACGTGCTCATGACGCTCGATAACGGCACGACGGCGAACCTTTGGTGTTCCTATGAGCTGCCGGCGCCGGGCTTCCCCTTGTCATCGTTTCGGGCGTGGGTCGTGGGCGAAAGCGGCTTGATGGATCTCGATGCGTACGGTGAGCTGCGCGTGGCCCGGGACGGCGAGTGGCAGGTGGCCGATACGCAGGCGCCCATCGACTGGCAGGGCAAGGGATTCCTTGACCCGGTGCGTCTCGAGTCGTACACCCTGCATTGCCAGGAATTCATCGACTGCGCGATCGAGGGCCGGCCAACGAACGTGACCGGATGGGACGGGCGTCAGGCCGTCGCCGCCGCGCTGGCCGCGTACGAATCCTCGAAGACCGGGCAGGAGGTAGTGCTGACGTGAATCGTTACGAGCGATCCAGGGCGCTGTACGAACGTGCGACCCGGTCGATTCCCGGTGGGATATCGAGCAACGTCCGGGCCCACTGGCAGCCCGTCCCGATGTACTACACGCACGGGAAGGATGCGCACGTCTGGGACGCCGACGGCAACGAGTTCATCGACTACGTGCTCGCTCGGGGGCCGCTGCTGCTGGGGCACTCGCCCCAGCCCGTGCTCGATGCGGTCAAGAAGCAGCTCGACATCGGGTTGATGTACGCCGGTCAGCACGAACTCGAGATCACGGCGGCCGAGCGGATCATCGAGTTGGTTCCGTGTGCCGAGGCGGTGCGGTTCTCGAACTCCGGGAGTGAGGCCGTCCACGCCGCAATGCGTCTGGCTCGCGGGGCGACCGGCCGCAACAAGATCGTTCGCTTCGAAGGACACTACCACGGCTGGTTCGATAGCGCGTTTTGGAACTACGCGCCGCCGCTCGATCAGGCCGGACCTCGCGAGGCTCCGAACCTGATCCCCGTAACCAAGGGGCAGGTCCAATCGGACGCCGAGAACCTCGTTGTTCTGCCCTGGAACGACATCGAACTGGTGAAGGCCGCCTTCGACAAGCACAAGGATCAGATCGCGGGCCTCATCACCGAGCCGATTATGTGCAACAACGGCGGGATCCTGCCGCGGCCTGGGTTCCTGGAAGGCTTGCGCGAACTGTGCACTGCGAGTGGTGCCGCCCTGATCTTCGACGAGGTCATCACCGGCTTTCGCGTCGCTCTCGGCGGGGCGCAGGCCTACCTCGGCGTTACCCCCGACCTGGCCACGTTTGCCAAGGCGGTTGCAGGTGGTTTCCCGGTGAGCGTGATCGCGGGTAAGAACGAGTGGATGCACCACTTCGGCGATCTGTCGATCGCCCACGCCGGGACGTACAACTCGAACGCCCCGTGCATGGCGGCGACGCTGGCCGCGCTCGACATGCTGGCTGCCGATGATGGGGCCTTGCTCGAGCACGCCCACGCGATGGGGAACCGGCTGGCCGACGGAGTTCGCGAACTCGGAGTGAAGGGCGGCAAGGAGGTCCACGTCCGCGGTGTGGGCCCCGTGCTGCACGTGTCGTTCAGTGAGCCGGTCGAGGTGGTCGACTACCGCACGTTCGCCCAGCGCGACCAGGAGGCGCCCGTGCGGTTCTGGCTCGCGTTGCAGGAACGGGGGATCCGTACAACGCCCGAGGGTCTATGGTTCGTTTCCACGGCCCTGACCGAG
>CAYMME010000307.1:0-11345 GCA_964391465.1 uncultured Planctomycetales bacterium | reverse complement strand
CGGCAGGCCCGGCGAGACGAGCCTTGAGGCCGACGAGTGGACTGACCTGAGGGAGTACTGCAGAACCAAGTAGCCGTCGACCACCTAGCGCGCAGGCCCAACTGTATCAACACGCTGCACAACTGAGCAGCGCCGGCCCTCAGCGTGAAGAGTCACATCGCGCTGAGGTCACCCTATGTAGGTCGCAATCCTCGTTTTCCGCGATGAAGCATCGCTACGGTGTGTGTGCCGCAAGGCGACAACGCCGGCCGGTTCCCCTTCGGGCGGACTCGTCGGCGATTCTCGGCAAGTCGCAGGTCTCGCCGCCCCCCGACAACGACCGCCGTACTCCACCTGGATTGCCCGCGGCCTCGCGTGAGCGCGACCACAGGAAAAACTTCGGGAAGCCACTTGACGGGCGTCCGTTTTAAGCATATGCTCATAACAGGTAGTGACGGAGGTCACGCAGAATGGCTAGACCGCACAAATGTCGGTTCGTCGGTGCAACCCCGAGGGCATCCACGTTCAAGCCCGTGGGGGTGCCTTCCCGCACGCTCGACGAGATCGAGCTGAAGCTCGACGAACTCGAAGCGCTGCGCCTGGCGGACCTGGAAGGTCTGTACCACGAAGAGGCGGCGGGCCGGATGGGGATCTCGCGACCCACGTTCGGCCGGCTGATTGAGACGGCACGCCGCAAGGTCGCGACCGCGCTGTTGAACGCCAAGGCGCTCACATTCAAAGGAGGCTGTATTGCCATGCAGAACACGCGAACATTCGAATGCACCGACTGCCAGACGCAGTTCGAGGTGCCGTTCGGAACGGGTAGTAGACCGGACGAATGCCCTGGCTGTCACTCCAAGAACGTCTGTCGAGCGGGCGACGAACGGGGAGGGGGTCGCGGCCGATGCCGCCACCGCGGCCGGGGCCAGGGACGAGGCGGCCGGCGGGGTCAAGGCGCCGGCGCGGGCCGGGCGCCGGCCGAGGTCGCGTCCACCGGCCCGCAAACGGAGGAGCCGTCATGAGGATCGCCGTCGCATCGGATGACGGTTCGAGCGTTGCGGGTCACACCGGGCGGTGCGCCGGCTTCGTGATCTTCGACGTCGCGGACAACGCGGCGAGCCATCCCGGATGGATGCCTACCGCCGACGACTCCGCACGGTCAAGTACAATCACTTTGCGTCTTTCGAATCGATGCTGCGCCCCATCCGGAGCTGCGGCATCTCTGCTGCTTCGTCCTTCCAGGGCTTGCTTCTTGCGTCTTCCGACTTTGGCTAGAAGTGCCTGGATGCGCGGCCGGAGCGGAGTCGGTGCACCAGTCGGTGGATGTGCCGCTCGGTTGCGACCGTCACGCCCACACCGTTCCGCTGAGCGAACGGAGAGAGCCACGCAATCGGACCATCCTTGATCTCGTGGACCGCCCTGATCTTGGCGTCTGCGTCAATGAGGGCGACGCTGCCATGTTCGAACGCAACGACGTGCCACTCGGCGTCTCGTATCCGCGCTGCACGCGTGATGCAACCGTCGAGGCGCGTGTGCGATTGCACGTTGCCGTCCTGCGCGATCTGCAGCAGTGTTCCGTCGGCCAGGATCGTCAGGAACGCTCGGCCGCCGCGGCGCGTCTCGACCACGCTCAGAGCAACCACCTTGTCCGCCACGGGTACCGACCACACCGTCTGTCCGTCCGTGCCCCGCACGGCCGCGAGGGTGTTGGCCTCCGTGCCGAAGACCAGCTCGTTCGTGCCGTCGGCGTCGAGGTCGTGGGCGAGCATCTGCGTGAGGCCGTAGCCAAAGTAGTCCGTCGTCGACCGTGACTCCGAACCCACCTGCTCCCACGTGAACCACTCCGGCTCGCCGCTTGCGTCGAGCACGTTGAGCGGCGTGTGGTACTCCGTGCCGACGGCAATTCGCCACTGGCCCGGACGCAGTTCGAAGGGCCGGACGGCGGTGATCGCGTGGTAGCGCACGAAGCTGCGCCACAACTTCTTGCCCGCCGGCGTGAACGCAAACACGTTCCACGCCTCCGTGCCGAACAGCAGTGCCGGCTCGCCGGCCTCACCGATCGGAGCGACGGCGAGCGACGTGACGATCGCCGGGCGCGGGTGGTTGCCTTCGAGATCGGCGGACCACTTCACCTCACCTTGCGGGCTCAGGCACGAGACCTTCGCACGTTCGTCGCCGGCGATGATGACGGTCTCTGCGTCGGACGAACCCGACCGCAACTCCTTGCTGCCTACGAAACGCACCGGTGCGCCTTCCGGAAGCGTTGCGATACGACCCGGCTGGGCGTCGACGCCGGCCGTCCACACCTCGCCCCTCGCCGTACCGATGAGCAACTCGCCGGGCCGCGACCCGTTCCCCCACGCCGTTGCCCGCGCGGCTGGTTCGTCGGGCAATTGCCCACGCTCTTCGACTGTCCACCCGAACGCGACCGGTCGCGAAGGTGCGGGCGGTCGGGGCCTCAGTGTGCGCTGCGCCATGTGTGCAAGCAACGCGGCACACTCGGCCGGCGTACCGAGATCGGCCTCGTAGGCGCCCGGCGACAACGTTCCTTCCGGTGCGAGCACCGCGCCGTCCGCGTTCGCGATGCGACACCCTTCGCACGCATAGCGCGTCGGCCGGTCAACGACCATCCGCACGTTGCCACTGGCGCGTGCGAACGACCACGCGGCCGGTGCGCTCAGCGAAATGCTACGGTCGGCGTGAGTAAGGCTTGTCGCATCGGCAAGGTAGAGTTTGTTCTCCGTCGCCCACCAGTACGTCGCATCGCTCTGCAGCCCGATGACGTGGAGCATCCCGACGTCGGCCGAGCCGGCCTGACGCCCGGCGCGCGAGTCCCAGTAGAAGCCGCCTGCGCCGCTCCGCATCACGCCGGCCGAGGGTTCGCCCGGATACAACGCGTGAACGAACGCGAGGCGCGATCCCACTGACCGCGCACCCGTGTATTCGCCCCGATAGACCACCGTCGCACCGTCGTCGTGCGGATACTGCGACCAGTTGGCGTGCGAACCGTCGCGCTCGCGCGCGATCGACTTGGTGCTCGCGTCTCCGCTGTCGATGCAGAACCGCTCACCGTCCTGCTCGACGGTTAGCCGGTTGTCGTCTAAGGCGACCTTTCCCTTGGTGCGCAAGCGGATGGTGGCGCGGTAGTCACCCGGCGCGCGCGGTGTCACCGCGTCATGAACGATGAAGTGCTTGCCCTTGTGCCAGAGGATCGTGCGTTGCCAGTCTGCACCGTTGTAGTCGGCGACCGAGGTTCGGACCATGCCCGCGTCGGCGAAGTCGACGGCCCAGTCGATGCGCGTGAGCGAGGGGATCGACCGTTGCAGGCCGTCGCGAGCGATCTCGACGCCGTTGTGCTCGCGGGGTGCGGCCCGGATGTAGTCCATGTCGAACAGCCACTGCCGGTCACGCCAGGTGAGCGAGGCGATCGTGTTGCCGTCCAGGTGCCCGTGCGAGAACGTCGACGTGCCTTCGAGCATGAGGTACTCGGACTGCGGGTCGAAGTCGCGTCGCATCGACAGCTTGTCGAGGTAGCGCTGCGACCGGTCCGGCGTTGCCGTGTCCGTCGCGCTGCGTGCGGCCACCCATCGAACCGCCGAGTCATCCAGCGCATATGCCCTGACGCCGAGGAATCGCTCGGCCGACGTGGGCTTGATGTTCGTGGCGTACATGCCTTCGATCACCGTGCGCAGCGTCGGGCGTCGCTCGGCCCCTAGCCAGTCGAACGCCCGACGGGCCGCCCCGTCTCGGCAATGAAACGCCGCCATGGCCAGGGCACGTGTCGCGTTGTTGTGCGGATCGGTCGGCTTGAACCGGTGGAAGCCGCCCACGTCGCCCCACGGCGCGCGGTTTCGGAGGTTGTCGGTCGTGGCCACTACTACGTCGGCGAGTGTGGCCAGGCGACCTTCGTCGATCCACATCTTGTCGCGCCGGCGGATGCGGTAGGCGATCGTGTCGAGTGGGCTGTACATCAGGTAGTGGGCCGCATCGTCGTTGGGGCGGTACGACGTGCTCTGGCCGGCAAAGCAGCGCTCAGCAGTCTCGGCGAGATGATCGAGATCGGTGAGGCCGTAGCGCGTCGTGAAGTAACGGTGTGCGTAGTGCAGGCCCAGGGCCGAGAACGTCGTGTGGTTCTGCCGCAGCTCGCCCGGCACGCACCACTCGGGCTTGAGGTACGACATCCCATCGACGAAATGCGCCCACGCCCAAAGCACGTGCGTGATCCGCCTACGGTCCTCCTCGGTGAAACATGGGTCGCACTCGACCAACTCCCACGCCATCACGATCTGCCACAGCAGAAAATGTACGTTCGTCCACGGTTCACTGACCCACTTGCCGCTTTGCTCGCCGCGTTGCATGACATGCGCATACGCCTCGCGCAGGCAGTCGGCGTATTCACGATCGCCGGTCAGGTAGTACAGCACGCCCCAGTAGGCGAACCACGGGTACGGCGGACGCAGGTCGAGCCGGGTCGACTTGAACTTGTCGAGCGCCGCCCGGGCCGATTTCGGCGAAGCCAACACACGCTTCACCGCCTCCCCCTGCACACGGCGAATCGGCGTGAGCACCGGCTCGTCCGGCAGTTGACCGGCAACCCAACGGACGGCGGCCTCGGTGGCGGTCGCGTCATTGCCCGTGATCGTGAGGCAGAACCGTTCGGGGGCCCAAGGCGACCGCACCGATTGAATCGCGAACCCCCCTCTGCCCGGAAACAGTGCATCGCACAGGAACCGGCGTTGCCCGTACAAGTCGAGCAACCAGGGATTGCTCTCGATCGTGCCGACGAGAATCCAGTGTCGCTTCCCGGCCGTGTCCAGGTTCCATTCGTCGGCGGGCAGGATCGCGAGTTCGCGGCCATAGCAATCCTTCAGATCCCGCTGGAGCGAGCGCGCCACCTCAATCACGCCTTCGGGGGCGACGATGGCCGTCTGCGCCGGATCGATCGGCAACCGAAACGTGTCCGTCTTGATCGTCCCCTCGAAGGCGGGCTCCGGGTAAGTGTTGTTGGTGGATTCACTGTTCGCGGTCGCCGCCGCGTCGGTCATCAATGCGACGGCAAGCACAACGACTGCAACGAGGTACGATCGACCGTATCGACTCATCGCTCTTCCTCGCGCAAACGGACATGTGTAGCAGCTCGGCGCAGTAGGGTCCGCCGTGCGGACCACATGCATGCACAATGGTCCGCACGGCGGACCCTACGCCTACTCGCACTCCATCGCCGCCAGGAGCCGGGGTAGTGTGTTCTTCAACGCGTTGGCGATGCGCAGCGTGTCTTGCTCGAGGAGATTACTCGCCTGCTCGACGGGGCAGAGGTAGACGCCCACCACCTCACTGTCGCGGAAGTGAATGCGTTCGAGTCCGCTCGGCACGATCTCACCCACGTAGACTTCGCACCACTGGGAATTGTAGAAGTTCGCGTCGACCAGCTCGTTGTAGCTCTCGTACCCGTCCCGATAGGCGAGGGCCCGATCCTCGAGGTCCGTGCGGGTCAGGCCCAGCTCCTCGCACATCTCGTCGTACGCGGTCTGATCGGAGCCGTCGTCGTCTTTGTTGTGCCCGGCGGCGGAGATGTCCAGTTGCCCGGGGGCGTCGTTCTTGGTCCAACTTCGTACCTGAAAAACGAAGACGTGGCCCAACCCGGGGCTCAGCCACATGAGCAGCACATGCACACACCGGTGCCGCAGGCCGAGCAGGTGGCAGAGCCAACGCGGCGCCGAGAGGCTAGTCAGCCCGCCTTCGGTATCGACGAGCGCGAACGCTTCGTCCGCTTCGCCGGGTCGCAAGCTCTCGCGGTGCGGCTGCCAACGCTCGACCAGCGCGTCGAGCTCGGCCTGGGTCGCCCCGTCGCCGCGGCGCAGCTTCTTTCGCGCGGCATCGAGCTCACGCAAGTCGTTGGGCGTGATTGAGGCGGTCGTCAACATCCCTCCAGTTGACCACGTTCATGAACGCGGCGACGTACGCGTCGCGCGCGTTGCGGTACTTGAGATAGTACGCGTGCTCCCACACGTCGACGACGAGCAGCGGCACGACACCCCACACGGACAGATTCTGGTGCTTCTCGGCCTGAAGCACGACCAGCCGCTTGGCCGTCGGCTCGAAACCGAGGATGCCCCAGCCGCTTCCCTCGACCGTCCTCGCGGCCGTGCGGAAGTGCTCGGCGAAGGCGCCGAAGCCGCCGAAGTCGCGGTCGATCGCGCGGGCGATCCGGCTCGAAGCGGCGGGTTTGCCTCCGCCCTGGGGCGCCATGTTCGTCCAGAGAATCGAATGCAGCATGTGCCCCGAGCCGTGGAACGCGGCGTCCCGGGACAACGTCTTGATGTCGGTGAAGTCGCGCATCCGCCGAGCCACTTCCATCTTACCCAGGGCGATGTTCAGCCCGCGCACGTAGCCGGCGTGGTGCCGGTCATGGTGCAGTTCCATCGTCTGGGCGTCGATGTACGGCTCGAGGGCATCGGCGGGGTACGGCAGCGGCGGCAGGTCGTAGACTCCGCCCCGCGGCTGGGCGGACGCCTCGGCCGCACCGAGGGCCATCCAACCTCCGGCACCGACCACGGCACCGAGTGAACCGATCATCTCGCGTCGGGACGGTGCGCTCATGGCATCGACCTCCTTTTCGGGAATTGAAGCGTGACGCGGAACGGCCACACGCTCACCCAAGCACGGACAATACCGGGCTCCGACTCGACCCGTCAAGCGCCGGACGTGCTCGGGCGAATGGTAACGCGTCCAGACTGTAGCGTAGCTCTTCGACCCACTGCATGATTGTGTCTGAACCTGTAACCCGGAATGGGGGCGAAGGTCTCGCAGACCGCGGTGCGAGTGGAAACCCGGCGGAGGAAGGGACGTAGGGACAGAGGGACTGAGGCGGAGACGGCGTGCCCGCGCGCGAGACTCTCGTGCTGCTTTCGGTTACACAGTGAGGCAGCGCGGGTGCGCGGGTGCCCCACCCTCGACTCGCCGAGGGCGAGGCCAGGGTGGGGGACTGACCAACCGTGCAGACTGTCCGGCGGCGACAGTTCTGTCCCCCACCTTTCGCAAACTGCCGCGAAGGATGGGGCACCCGTGCTCTGAAGCTGCTGCTGGTTAGCGGAGGAATCGTTGCTATGAGATGCCTGCTCACAAGTCTAGTCGTGCTTACCGCGTCGCGCGTTGTGCTTGGCGCTTCAGCGTTGCCTATCGTTCAGGACCACAAGCCAGCCTGCACGATCGTCGTTCCTGCAGACGCCTCGGCCCAGGTGCGGGGGGCCGCTGATCTGCTGGCGAAGCACGCGGCCGATTCGACCGGGGCGACGCTGCCCGTTGTGGCCGAGCCGGACTCCGACGCGTCGGCGGCCCGGATTCATGTCGGCATGACGAACTTCGCCGAGCGAGCGGCCGGGCACCTTGACGGCCTCGACGAGGACGGCTTCGTGCTGTTGCCCGCCGACGCGAAGAACCTGATCGACGTCGGCCCGAGCGACTGGGGTACCGAGTTCGGCGTGTGCGAACTGCTCGAAACCCGCGTCGGCGTGCGATGGCTGCTGCCCGGCGAGCACGGGACCCACGTGCCCAAGCACGCGAATCTGACCGGGCCGTCCGAGATGATGCGACAGGAGCCGGCGTTCTTCTCGCGGCTGTTCAGCGGGTTGCGAGGCAACGCGCAGAGCACCTGGGCACGCCGTCAGCGCATGCGCGGGCGCGTGAGCTTCCACCACAACCTGCTGCGGCTCTTCCCCGCCGAAACCTACACCAAGACGCACCCCGAGTTCTTCCCCATCCATGACGGCAAGCGGCACCTCCCTGCCAACAACTCGGCGCACCACTGGCAACCGTGCTTCACCGCGCCGGGCATCGTCGAGGAGGCGGTCAAGAACATCAAAGCCTCCTTCGCCAAGAACCCGAGCGCAGCGTCGTACTCGCTCGGTGTGACCGACAGCGGCGGACACTGCGAGTGTGAGGCGTGCCAGGCCAGGGACCCGGGCGACGACAACTTCGTCGGGATGCGCGACGTCTCCGACCGCTACTTCGAATGGTGCAACGCCGTCGTGACGGAGGTGCTCAAGGAGTATCCCGACAAGTGGTTCGGCTGCCTGGCCTACAGTCACGTCGCCCAACCGCCGCGCCGCGTGAAGGTCCATCCGCGAATCATCCCCTACATGACGTACGACCGCATGAAGTGGGCTCTGCCCGAGCAGCAGGCCGAAGGGCACCGGTTGACCGAGTGGTGGCACAAGACCAGCCCGACCCTCGGCTGGTACAACTACATCTACGGCACGCCGTACGTGCTGCCGCGCGTCTACTTCCACCGGATGGCCGAGAACTACCGCTACGCCCGCGAGCACGGCGTGCGGGTGCACTACGCCGAGGCCTACCCCAACTGGGGCGAGGGGCCGAAGCTGTACGTCTCGCTCAAGCTGCAGTGGAACCCGGACCGGGACGTCGATGCGATGCTGCGCGACTGGTACGTCGCCTGCGTGGGCGAGGCGGCCGCCGATGATCTCGCCGCGTACTATCGGTTGTGGGAGGAGTTCTGGACCGGCCCGGCCCTGAAGACCAAGTGGTTCTCACCGAAAGCACAGTACCTCACGTTCAATTCGCCAGCCTATCTCGAAGCCGTCGAGCCGGAGATGATCGCCCGCAGCCGCAAGCTGCTCGAGGCCGCGGTCTCGCAGGCCGCAACCGAAGACCAGAAGGCCCGCGCTCAACTCCTGCTTCGCGCGTTCGAGTACTACGAGGCGTCGGCGTACGCCTACCGCGGGGCGCGCAGGCCGCGCGGCCGGTCGATCCGCACCGAGGCCGACGCGCTCGACGTGCTGTCGGACGCGGTGCGAACCATCGGCATGGCTCACAAACGCGTCGCACTCGTCAAGGCGTTCGAGAAACACTCCGTCCTCGTGCATCCGCTGCCGCCCGGGCGCTACGGCCTGCTAAGCGCATCGTCGTGGGGTGTCAGCGATTTCTGGGCGGTGTATTCGTGGGTCGAGACGTCACAGGCCGTCCGCGACCGCCTCGGCGAGTTGGGCAAGTCGAGCCAGCCCGATGTCGCCGGCCAAGCCAAGACTATGCTCAGCCTGGGCAGCGGCAAGCTGAAGCCGATCTCGCCGAATCCAGGCTTCGAGGAGGGTGAGGGCAACACCGCCGAGGGCTGGGGCTTCTGGGTGAAGCGGGAGGGTGCGTTGCGTCGCACCAAGGACGTGAAACGCACGGGCGAGTGGAGCGTCGTGGCCGAGGACTTCCAGCGCGGCGGGCCTACGCAAGCAGTCCCGATGGCGCCCGGCCGCTACCTCGGCCTCTGCTATGCGTATGTCCCCAAGGGCCAGGCCTCGAGCGGCACGGTCGAGTTGGCCATCGTGATGCGCGACGCGGGCAACCAGAACCTCGAGGAAGCCAAGACCCGCATATTCCCGGTGCCCGGTGAATGGACGCTCGTCGCCACGCAACTCGACGTGACCGCCCGCTCGCGCGGCAAGGACGTGGCCCACGTCCTGTTCTGCCCCATCATCAACGGCTTCCGCAAAGGAGAGCGCGTCTATGTCGATGACTGTCGACTCTACCGCCTCGAGACGAAACCGAACGGCGGATGACAGACGCCCGCCCTCGGCGGCGATCGTCCCGGTCACCACCCTCCTCTTGCTCGGCACGCTCGACACAGCAACCCTGAGCCAGCCGATCCGGCCCGAGAAGAAGATCATCGCGTTCAGCGGTCCCCCGCCGCGCGGTCTTCGCAAGAGCGTCGAGCAGATGGAAACGCTTACCGCCGTCGACGGGGTGGCGCTCTATCCGGCCACCTACAAGGACGGTGTGCCGACCGGCGCAGTGGGTCGGCTCTTCCGCAAGGACCGGCATCGCCTCGAGCAGTTCAAAGACGCCATCGCCCACCTCCAGGCGGCCAAGACAAAGCGGTACACGCACAACTTCATCCTGGCCTACCTCACCACCGGCGACAAGACCAAGGAACTGCCCGACTGGTTCGACCCGGAATTCGACGCGGTGGTCAACAACTGGGCAGTCACGGCCGAGTTCTGCAAGAAGAGCAGGCTGGTGGGCATCCTCTTCGACGACGAGGTCTATTACGGCACGGATCTGTGGTCTCACAAGGGGCTCAAGCACGCCTCGACCAAGACGGCCAAGGAATACGCCGACCAGGTCTTCCTGCGCGGCGCACAGATCATGCGTGCGGTCAACGCCGTGTTTCCGGACATCCACATCCTCTCGCTGCACGGCCCGAGCCAGACCCGCACGTTCGACGATGATGCTGCGTCCTACGCCCTGATGCGCCACTTCTTCGACGGCCTGCTCTCGGAATGCACCGGGCAAGCACGCATCATCGACGGCCACGAAATGGCGTACGGCTACCGTTCGCCGGTCACCTACGCCGCCGCGCGCCGTGTGTTCAAGGAGGCGGTGCGAAACGCTAGCCGGGTCCCGGAGAAGTTCGACGCCCATGCCCGGCTCGCGTTTTCGTTCATCATCGGCGCCTACGGGACGCTTGGCTTCTCGGAGAACTTCGCAAGCAACTACTACACACCGGAGGAACTCGCGTACTCACTCCACCACGCCCTCGAGTACTCGGACCAATATGTGTGGCTGTACACGCCGCGGTGTTATCTGTGGGAGAAGGGGAGGAAGCCGGGCATCGTCATTCCGCAGGCCTACCGTGATGCGCTGATCGCCGCCCGTGGCGAGCAACATACGCTTCCGCTGATGCGCAACCTCGACGCGCACGCCGCCCCGCATCCCGGCAGCGCCTTTCCCCCACGCAAGCTCGGCACGCCCGTTCAGGGTTTCCCGCAGTTTGAAGGCTACGACGAGCAGAGCACGTTCGGTGATCTGTGGACGCGCTACGCACCGTTGATGGATCTGTCTCCGTCATGGCGCTTCCGGATCGACCCGAACAACGTGGGCGTCGAGCAACGATGGTTCGAGTCGGAGGTGCCCCAGCGCGGTTGGTTCTGGATCACTAGCCTCGTCCCGTGGGACAACCACGGCTACCGCACGTACGACGGCTATGGCTGGTATCGCCAGGCGTTCGACGCCCCACTGCTTCCGGCCGGCAAGCGCGTCTATCTCGCGTTCGGTGCGGTTGCCCACGGGGCTGAGGTGTACATGAACGGGGCTCTGGCCGGTCGGCACAACTTCGACGGATGGGCCTACACGCCCGGCGAACCCTGGAAGCAGCGCTTCCTCATCGACGTGACCGACCACCTGCGCGGCGGGAAGCGAAACGCCATCGCCGTCCGCGTCGTCGATTTCGGCCCCTGGGGCGGCGGCATCTGGAAGCCGGTCAAGATTATCGTCGAGAAGTAGACGCACCGATCGCTGGGCACGCCGGGTGTGCGCCAATAAAGTGGCGCCATGCCAAAATGGCAGTTAGACTGGTCTTC
>CAYMME010000306.1:0-11349 GCA_964391465.1 uncultured Planctomycetales bacterium | reverse complement strand
TGCTGTATTGGCTCCCTCTTCCGCGGAGCGTGCGACATCGGTCGTTCACCACACTTCGGGAGAAGTTGATCAAATAGCCGGTGCGAAGGTCGCTCGGAACACCGACTATACTACGTTTCGATCAATGCAATGTTGCGAGTACGTGGGTTGTCGCTGCACTTGTCGAGCAGATCCAGTGGTTTGGCGTGCCGCCAACATCCTCCCGCCTGGATGAGGGCGTTCGCGGGCGGCATGGAGCGGGGCGCGAAGGACGAAGATCGTTGAGGGCATGAGACAATGACACACGATTCTGTGGAGCACCTCTCTGTCGGCATGAGCTTCGCCCTCCTATTGGGTGGGTTGCTGGGGGGAAGCGTGGCGGTGGAGGGAGCTCAGCCGCTGGACCAGAAGCTGCGCACGCTACAGGACCAGATTCGGGCAGCCAGGAAGGATGTTCGTGTTGCGAAGCGAGATGCAGTCAAGAGGCACCAGGGCGAGCTACGGGAAGATGTAGATGCCCAGACGATACGACGCGCAGAGCCAAGACTGCGATACGTGCGTGCCTTGGCGTCGAAGATGGGTTCGAAGAGGGCGTCGAGGGGGGCGGGACGTAAGAAGAGGCGCACCGGTGGGTCAAAGAAGGCGGCGCACCGCACCGATGCCTTGATAACCTCTCTCACCCTTGAATACCGTGGCGCGCACATACAGGGGATTCGCTACGATGACAAAACCGTGTTCAACATCGACTACCCGCCGCCACTACTGAGCAGCACCGATATCGAGCGAATACAGAGCGCAGTAGCCAGAATGTCCGCGTCCGGGAATCTCGAAGACGCGCTGCTGCAGGCACTCCCGGGCTTCCACTTGGGCGCCGTGCACGGACAGATCAGGACCCTGGAGGGTACCGAGAAGTTCTACGTCGAAGTCAGGCGTGACACCAAAGACGACGCGCTAGTCGAGGCCGAACGGGCGGTCAAGGTCGCGCGATGGGTACCTGCCGAGCTGATTGCACGACAGAAGGCAGAATTACGCGGCTACGCGGAGCTTGGCACGGTTGCGTCGCGAGTTGACTCGCGCTTGCGCAAGGCCAAGGCGAAGCTCGAATCCGATCCGGATCAGATCAAGCGGGCAATGAGCGAGTACCAAGCACTCGTGGACGATGCGGTCGCACGCATCGCAAAGGGATTGGATGGCTTGCGAAGGGAGAATGTTGAGGAAGAGCGACAGGGGCGCGTCTTTCTTGAGGTCTGGGGGGTAACCGCCAAGCGCATGCGCAGCATGGAGGTGAAGCTGAAGCAGCTCTCGCGTGTCGCATCGGTACGCGGGGAACGGAAGAGCTTCGACGGGAAGTTTGAGATCGGCACGGATGACACAGTGAAGGAATTCGCCGGAAGACTTGCTGGAGTTCGCTGGCCGCGCTTCTCAATTGCGATCAAGGAGCAACGGATGAACACGATCCTTGCCGTGCTTGAGGTCGCAGACTGAACGAGCGGGATGGCATGGACAAACCGCCTCCTGCGGAGGGGCGATGCCGTGCTCGGTCGCAGGGCATGCCGGTGAAGATGTCCTGGTGAACAGCGAATCGGATGATACCATAACTGTCTCTCCTGCTCCTCAAGCTTTCGTCCGGGCTTTGGTGCTTTCAGCAGCACGGCTGAGCAGGTCCCCGATGTTCGCCGGGACGTTCTCGTCTTCCAGGGCGCCGTCCGTCCGCTCGTGATGTGGGGGCTTGCGCCTCGCCTCATGGGCGGCGGGGTGCTGCCACCGAGCGCCTGTAGATGCGCCGCTTGATGAGGATACCGCGGGACGACTGCGCGTGCGATTCGTGGCATGGCAGCATCCTGTCATGCCACCACATCGCACCTCGAGGAATCAGAACACTTGGCCCGCTCGGCGGACCCTATGGCTACTCTGCTGCCCAAAGTCCGGCCCCGTGGTAGTCTGGTCCGCATGATCAGATCGAAACGGATTCAGATGTGCGCAGCGGCCGTGGGCTGCTGTGCCGGGATGGTTCTCGCGGCGCCGGCGACCGGGCCGGGCGGGGGCAAGCTGCCGCTGGTGTTCTGGGCGCCCGGCGATGTCGCCGACACGTTCGGCAAGATCCGGTTCGGGGCCGAGCCTTTGCGGCGCGAGGGTCAGGCGACCGGCTTTCCCGGCATGCAATACGGCTGCGAGGCTCCGCGCGACGACGGACGCACGTGGATCTATGGCTGGCGGATTCAGAACTGGGGCGACCGCGCGAAGCGCACGCTGGAGGTGGTTCGCTGCGTCACCGCCGACGGCAAGACGTTCACGGATACCGGAACGGTCTTCAGCTTCGTCAACAAGGACTGGCAGGGGTTTGCCAACATCGTTCGCCGGCCGACGGACGGAATGCTGTTCCTGTTCTCGTGGGCACCCGGCGCATTGCACGTGTTCAGCAGTCAGACCGGCAAGGATTGGCGGCTACTGACGGACAAGGCCTACAGCGATCACGACGCCATGTGCGTCACCTGGCATGACGGGCTCGGCAAGTTCATCAACTATCAGCACACACTCGAGCCGTACGAAAAGCGGTACCCGGACAACATCGGCAAGCTCCGGCGCGTTATGTCGTTTCGCGAGTCGACGGACGGTGTGACATGGACGCCGCTTTCACCAGCGTTTCTCGGCGGTGAGCGAATGTGGAAGCCGGATGCGGACGACCCGGCGGACCTGGAGTTCTACCGCTGCGTCGTGTTTCCACACCAGGGCCGCTACGCAATGCTGCTGTGCGATTACATGCCGCACCCGCCGGCCGCGAACCCTCGCCGAAGTACCACCAAGCACAGCTCGCGCTACCTGACCGAATGGGCGATCGGCCCCGACGGCATCAACTGGGAGCGCCCGTTCCGCGAGACGGACGCCGTCGAAAAAACGATCTGGATGCCGTTGCAAGGCCCGCTGATTCGCGGGGGCGTGTTGCGCTTCTACCTTCCGGGCGGCGAGATCGCGAGCCTGCCCGACGACCGGATCTTCTACGTGACGTGTCGGGCGAACGGCGAGTTCTCGACCCCGCCCTTTCGCATGCCCGCGGGCGGACTGGTGCTCAACGCCGCCGCGCGGTATCGCCCGGCCGAGCGACCGGGACAGGCCTACATCATGGCTGCGTTGTGCGACCGGAACGGCCGCGTCATCGAGGGGTTCGACCGCGATGCGTGTCTGTTCGAGGATCGCGACGGCCGCGCCCTGCCGATGCGCTGGGACGACGAAGACGGCAGCGCCCACAAGGGTCGCGGCGTACGTCTGCGGTTCTACCTCCGCGACGCGAAGGTCTACGGCATTGCAGCGCACGGGCCGGAGCGCACCCCCACGGACTGACAGCGTGTATGGGCGCGGGTGCCACTGGCAGCTTGCCTGCCAGTGCGGCGGAGAACACGGGCGGACAAGCCGCCCGTGGCACCCAAACGCACCTGTTCGGTGGCTCTCATGCGCGGTCCGAAACCTGTCGTGCGGGGTGAGTTGTCTGATTGCTTCGTCAGCCGGTGGTGGGCGTGACGGATGCATCGGCGGCGCTGTTCTCATCGGGTGGAGACGGCCGCGGCGGCGGCGTGTACGGAACCGGCGAGGACGGAATCGAGGCGCCGTCCACGGTGAAGACGGCCAGTCCGAGTTCGGGATCCTTGAGCACGCAGGGCCAGCGCAACGCGACGCGCTCCACCGTTTGCAGCACGTCGGAGAAGTGCTGGCTGTAGTCGTCGAAGACCACGTACCCCTGCGTCCGCGGGGCGTAGTTCTCGAAATCGACCATGGGGTAACCGTGATAGTGGCAACCGTCGATGACGAGCAGGTCGAACGGCTTGTGCTCGTCGGCGAACGCCAACGCCTCGGGTGACGCCGAGTCCGCCACGAAACTGACCGGATGCAGATCGAGCGCCTCGGTGAGGTGAAGGATGTGGCCGAGCGGCTTGACCTCTTCGTTGTCGATCGAGAAGACCGTGGCCGACGGATAGAGAACCGAGAGCAGCAGCTCGCCTCCGCCCTCGCCCCGACCGATCTGCAGGATCCGCGCCGGTTCGCGGAGGTCCGGCGTGGCTTCGTACAGGCGGATGAGCCGATGGTGCATGCACCAGTCGAGCTGCCCGTCACGAATCGCCATCCGGACGAAGTTCCAAAAGAACGCCTCGAAGCCGTACATGACCGTAACTGTACCGTCTTCTTCGCCGGTCGACACGTGGAGAGGGTTCATCCCGACGGCATGCCGGCGGAGCCGGCAAGGTGATCTTGCCGCTCACCGCTCACTTGGCAAACGCCATCACTTCGACCAGGTGTCGGCCGGTGTTGGCGGAGTTGTGCGTCATGTTCACGCGGAGATACCGCACGGACCGGGGCTCGAACCTGCACGTGTAGCCGCGCCGGCGCGAAGGTTCCTTGTTGTCGCGCCGGTCGGCGACTACCTCCCACGCCTCGCCATCCATCGAAGCTTCCACCGTGAAGCCGTAGTGGCGTCCGTCGCGGTAGTACCCGATCACGACCACCCGTCCGACCGTAGTGCGCTTCCCTAAATCGACCTGCCACCACGCCTGCTTGTCGGCGCCCACGTCGGTGGCCCAGTACCGGTCCGACGAGCGGAACCGGCCGTCGTTCGCGTGACTTGCCGGATGTCCGGGCAACGCGTGGGAGCAGGTCGCAGGCTTGCTCGTCATCAGGCTTCGCTCGGGCGCATCGAACACCCGATGATACTTGTCATACAGCCGGCGGGCGACCGCAACCGCGTCCCCCTGCGGCTGCGTCGGGTGCGACTCGGTCCGGCGCGTCCAGGCCAGTTCCCAGCGGCGGATTCCCTGCTCGAACCCCTCGGCGTCGAACGGCTTGTTCCCGGCCAGGGAGGCCGTCAGTTGCTGGAAGAATGCCGCCCAGCGCGACAGATAGAATCCGGTGAGCATGCCGGACCACTGTTTGTTGGCGTAGTCATGGATGGCGCTGTCAGGTTCGCCCCACAGCGTGATGACGTTGCGCGCGTTCCATTCGTGAAGGCGTTTCCCTTCGGGGTTCGTGCCCCATCGCCTGGCGTCCTCGAGCCATCGGCCCAGAAGGAACTCCGGTCGTGTGGCGAGCAGTGCGTCCATATCGCGAATGAGCAGAAGGAAGCGCGTCGACGCCATGGACATCGCCCGCCGGTCGCGTCGTTCGTATGCTTCGACCACGTCTGCGTGCACATCGCCGGCCAGCTCGCCCAGGATCTGCCGCGTCACATTGACGAGGTCGAACTGGTACGTGTCCCGGTCGCCGAGCACCTCGCCCGCAGACAGCAGCTTCTCCCAGGCCTGGTGCAACGTTCTGATGTCGTAGGGCACGCCGCGCCGCCAGCTTCCCGTCGGAGTCAGCCCCGGCCGCGAGCAGATGACCGTATCGGTACGGCCTGTTGCGGTGTAGGCGCTCTGCAGCAGCAACGCCCACGCCTGCCGTGCGTGCTCGTTGTCGCAGCCGTAGCGTCGGCGCGCGAACCCGCGTGTCCACTCGTTCAAGTCCGGCGGCTCGTTGCGCCAAATCATGTCGCCGACGAAATCGTAGACGATCGGGTTGTACCCGAGTCCCTCCATGATGACGCCCATACCCACCAAGCGTCCGCGCTTGGGGCTGGTCATGGCCGCCCTGAGGTCCTCGAACATCCGCGGCACCGCGCCGTGCAGGCTGACCGTCCCTCCGTAGTTCTGCAGTACGCACCAGACCCAGGGCTTGCCGTAGAACGCTTCGGTCTTGCGCCACATGGGGGCGGCCTCGCAGGTCAGGTCGAGCAGAACGAGGCGACCCTGGGGCACGGCGTTGAAGAGGGCTCGGGCCTGCGGCGGCTTCCAGAAGTTCGGGGCGTTGACGAAGATCCAGCCCTGCATCACCCAGACCGCCTCCGGGTCGGCCGCCTTCATCGCCCCGTACACCGCCCGTCCCATGTCGGCCAGGAACGCCGGATCGTTGTTGGTCGGCGGCATCTCGATGAACGTGTCCGAGGCGTAGAGGTGATCGGTTCCGAACAGGCGAGTTTGCTCTTCGACGAACGCTTTGCCCACCTTCTCGAAGAACGGATCCTGCGGATCGACGAAGTAGGTGCTCGGGAAGCCGACCCACGGGGTCAGGGTGCAGATCTTCGCATCCGGCACCGATTGCTTCAGGGCCAGGGGAACGTGGCCGGTGAAGCCTTGCAGGACCGGCGTCATGCCCAACTCGCGTTCGCGACGCAGGATCTTCCTCTGAAGCTCAGCGTGCCGGTCGATCCAATCCTGCGAGAGCGGGCCGCCCCAACCGTCCAGGCACCCCATCCACCCGAAGGGCAGATACGGCGGGCCGGCGATGAAGTCCGCGATCTGCTTGTCGGTCAGGCCGAACTTGCGGAGCACGTTCTGCCAGACGGCCTCCTGGCCGGTGACGGCCAGCGGCATGTTGATCCCGTGTAGCGCCATCCAGTCAATCATGCGCTCCCATTGCGCCCAGTCCCACCAGGCCAGCGTGTACCCGAAGCAGCAGTAGTTGAAGCAATAGCGGTAGGTGTGCGGTGTGACCTTGCGGATCTTCCCGTCGACCGCGGGCAGCGGGTCGGGCAGTTTCAACTGCTCGCCGCACCACGACACGTGGCAGTTGCAGTAGTGCTTGAGATACCAGTTCAGCCCCGAAGCGATCGCCACACCGGTCGACCCGCGGACGACGATCCTGCCGTCCGCGCTCTCGATCTCGAAAACGTCCCGCCCGTCCTCCTGTGGAATCGCCTCGAGCACGAAGCGATCCACGTAATCAGGCAACCGCCGCTCCAGCACTCCCCGAGCCGCAACCTCGGGCGCGACGCGCGCACGCTGCAGACCATCGGCTGCGTGCGACGACGCGACACCGAACCCAACGAGAATCAGTCCACCGATGACAATGCGCAATGCTCTGGCAACTCGTGGCATGATCGCCTCCCTTCATCGGACGGAACGTAACGCAAGCAAAGCAGCGTCACAAGAAAGGCGCGGCAGGCCACCCGTTCCGAACCGTCCCGGCGCACGTCGGAATGAGGGAGCACCACAACCGAGACGCGCCCGTAAGGAAGCGTGCAACGAAGTCAAATCGCGCAACCGCCGCTCCCTCACGGTCGTAGTCCGGAGTCGCGCGCGCAAACCCACCATCGCCGGCGACAAGACCGGACCTGCCCAGTTCCCGCTCCTGGGCCCTGTTACCACTGAAACAAGACAATCGCGAGCACCACCCCGGTCAGCGGGACGACGGCGGTCAAGACGGCCATGGGCCAGTAGGCAGCCTTGTGGGTCTCTCCGCAAATCGCGCGGATCGTGGTTACGACGTAGCCGTTGTGGGGCAGCGTGTCGAGTGCGCCCGACGAGATCGATATCACCCGGTGTAACTGCTCGGGGTTGACGCCCGCATCCAGATAGTGCGGCGCCAAGAGTGGTAAGGCAATCGCCTGGCCGCCTGAGGCCGAGCCGGTCAGGCCGGCAATGACGCTGACCGCCAGCGCCGCGCCGATCAGCCCGCTGCCCGGAATGCCGGTCATCGCCTCAACCGCCGCGTCAAAAGCCGGTGTGGTCTTGACTACCGAGCCGAATCCAACCACCGCGGCGGTGTTGCCGATCGCCACGAGCGCTCCCGTGGTGCCCGCGGTTATGGCTGCCCTTCGGTCGTTGAAGTAGCGCCGGTTGACCAGCACCACGACCAGGCAACCGCCCGACAGCGCCACAACCAAGGCCGACGTCTCGAGGCTCTCGTGCAACAAGAACGAAACCACCGGCACCACGATCAGCGGGATAAGGCTCGCATAAGGATTCGGAAGATCGCCGCCGCGCACCACCGGATCGCTCGGGCGCGACTCGAAGCCCTCCCCGTCGGCCGTCGCCCTGGCCACCATTCGCTTCAGCCACCAGAAACCGAATACCGCCATGAACAATGCGACCACCGCACTGACTTGCCAGGCGGCAAAGGGCGTCGTCCCCAGGTACTTGATCGGAATCCAGTTCTGGATCTCGGGAGATCCGGCCGAGGTCATCGTGAACGTGACCGAACCGAAGGCCATGGTGGCCGGGATGAAACGCCGCGGCAGATCGGCCTGCCGAAACAGGCTCACTGCCATCGGGTAAACCGAGAAGGCGACCACGAAGAGGCTCACCCCACCGTAGGTGAGGATCGCGCAGGCCGCGACAATCGCGAACAACGTATGCTTCACACCGAGCTTGCCGACGATCCAGGCGGCAACACTGTCGGCCGCTCGGGAGTCCTCCATCAGTTTTCCAAACAGGGAGCCCAACAAGAATATGAGAAACCACGACTCGACGAAGCCGGTGAACCCACCCATGTAGGCACTCATCAGATCCGGCGAGCCCTCGGCCGCCCACTGCGGGAAGAGCGGCAATGCGTTGAGCACTCCGACGAATAGGGCGCAAAGCGGCGCCGCCAACAGCAGATCCATGCCCCGCAACGTCAGTGTCATGAGCAAGGCCAAGCCGCCCGCCAACCCGATCATGCTTGCCAACGATTCCATCTCGATCGTTTGCTCGACTCCAATGCAGCCCTGCGCGCCGCGTTTCTGGTCAGCCCCGGTGATACGTGGCGTACTTCTCCATCGCATCCGCCACAGCCCAGGCGTTCTCCAGCGGCGTTCCCGGATAGAGCCCGTAGGTCAACATCAATCCACCTTCCCGGCTGCCCAGCTTCTCGATCTCTTCGCGAATCAGTGCGTCAATCTGGTCCGGAGTGCCTGCGGCCGTGATCCGCTGGCGGTCGATGTCAAGATCGATGCAGACCCTTCCGGCTAGATGTTCTCTGATCCAGTCGATTCCGTTGACAAGATCCTGAAGGTTGATCACCTCGACGCCGACCTCGATCAGATCGTCGACGAGTTCTCGTATGTCGCCATCCGAATGCATGTGGACGACACATCCCGCCTCGCGCGCGGGTTCCATCAGCCGTCGGTAGACCGGCTTGATGAACTTCCGGAACTCGGACGGCGAAATCATGGGCCCGAATTGCATGCCCAGGTCGTCTGCATAGCCAAGCCATTCGGTGCCCACCCGGTCGATGAAGTTTCGCACCAGGCCCATGTTGAAGTCTGTGATCATATCGAGGAGTCTGCGGAGTCTCGGCTCGTCGTCCGCCATATCAAGAATCACGCTCTCATAACCGCGGATGTCGGTGAGTTTCAGGAACGTGTGACCGTGCCCGATGTCAGCCGCCGGCATGCACGTGATGAACCCGATGGGATTGACGCCCCGCTTCGTCTCTTCCCAGTCGATCGGTCCCCAATGAGTCACCTTGTTCGGATCCGGAGGCACATAGTTGGCGAAGTCGTCCCAGCTTTCGAGCGGATGCTTCGTGACGACGCCCGCGATCCCATCCTGCGAAGTCTCCCAGACACACCCCCACGGATCGATATACGGCTCTCCGGCCCGCGCGAATGGAGGATAATCGGGTACGACGGGCGGCGAGGACTCATCCACACCTGGGAAGAGGAATGGATGCGACGCCTTCAGTTCCTGTAGCGCGTCGTGTGGATAGTAGTCCCAGCACGACGAGTTGATGTGGTAGACCATCGGGATGTAGTCCGGTCGCTCGAACCGAACCGTGCGCAACAGGTTCTCTCGTTCCGTCATGTGCATTCTCCGTACCGACACACCTCTTCGAGAGGTGGGAGGAAGGGACGCAGATCGTCTTCGTACCTGCTTTCCGCTGGGTTCCCGTTCCTCATGCCGGCATCTCGCTGAGCCACACGGAGCGCTTCTCGCCGACGGCGATCTCGCCGGCCAGGGCGATGCGAATGGACTCTTTGCCCTCGGTGGGAGAGCACGCGGCCGGTTTCCCTTCGCGAATCTGCTCGAGGAGATGGGCGAACATCTCGTACGTACCGCCCTTGATCTTGTCCGCCGGCGGATCGGGCTTCACTTCAATGCGCTCGTCCTTCTTGCCCTTGCGCCGAAGAACCATGTGCTGTCCGCCCCGCGGAAACTCGAGCATTCCCTTCGACCCGATGACGACGGTGTCGTGGCGCCCTCGCGCGTAGAGACACGTGCCCAGGGCGAGCTTGCAGCCGTTTTCGTAGTCGATGGTGATGACGAAGTGGTCGAGCGTCTGCCGCCCGGTGTAGACGTTGAGCCCACCGGTCCCGGCAACGCGAAGCGGCCGGGCCCCGATGATCCAGCCGAAGATGTCCAGGTCGTGGCAGTTCTTCTCGACGATGGATCCGCCCGACAGGCGCTGCGAGAACCGCCAGTTTCGCCGCTTGTCTTCCTCGGGGTCTTCGTAGAGTTGTCGCCAGTCGCCCCGGAAGTTCTCGCACCAGACGAACTTGAGATCGCCGACGGCACCTTCCCCGACCATCTGGTGGATGCGGCGGTAGAGCGGGTGGTGGCGGAGCTGTAGCCCCACCTGGCAGATCCCTTTGTTCCGGTTCCCGCGGTTGCGCCGCGCGGCGTCGATGATGGCGTTGCAGTCCTCGATGGTGCAGGCCATCGGCTTCTCGACGAACGTGTAGAACCCCCCGTCGAGCGCGGCCACGACCAGCGCCTTGTGCGCGTAGTTCGGCGTGGCAATGACAACGGTGTCGAGGTCCGGGTGCCGGAGCATCTTGGCGAAGTCGGTGTAGGGCTCGGCGGCACCCCCGGCCAGCGATTTGCCCTTCTCGGCCCGCTCCGGCACGAGGTCGCAGACGGCAACGACCCGCGCGTGCTTCTCGAACTGGCACAGCGTCCGAACGTGTCCGCTGCCGCGCCCGCCGATGCCGACAACGCCCACGTGTCGAATCGCGGCGAGTGGTGATGCGGGTGCTTGAGCGGCCTCGACGTTCGCGGCAAGACCGGCGGCCGCACCGGCCGTGGCCGTCCCCAGAAACTCACGTCGCGACGAGAATCGGGCTGACATGGCTTTCCTCCTGTGTTTCACGTTCTTCGGAGGTTCAACGACTGCGTGCCCGCATGCTACCCAACACCCGGCGGCGTGACAAAGCCGAAGGCCGCGTGTCACGGACAGCTTACCCGCTCACCCGCCCGCGTCCGCACCACCCGACACTCACCGCGGGTGCCACGGGCAGCTTGCCTGCCCCTGTCTGCACTGGCGGGCAAGCCGTCAGTGGCACCCATTGGCAACGCAAGGCGAGCCCTTGCCAACCCGGCGTCGTCCCGGCATGGTATGCATCGAGCATGTCAACCATCGACCTGGTACTGGTGGCCGGCTTCCTGGGGCTGATGTTCGCCGCGGGCGTCGCGATCTCGCGCTGGATCAAGGACGCTGACGACTTCTACGTCGCCGGTCGGCAACTGACGCCGTTCATCCTGGCTGCGACGATCACGGCCACCAACGTGAACATGTACAGCTTCATCGGCCAGGCGGGAGCGGCCTACACGAGCGGGCTGGGCATCATCTGGCACACCTGGGTGGGCA
>CAYMME010000305.1:0-11372 GCA_964391465.1 uncultured Planctomycetales bacterium | reverse complement strand
AACCGATCGTACCAACACCGAAGTCGCGGGCCCTTCTCCGACCCGTGTGGGCCGCGTTCACGCTGGTCGAGCTGCTCGCCGTGACCATCCTGATCGCCGTGGTCGCCGGCGTCGCCACGCTCCGGCTCGACGGCTTCTCTGCTCGCGGGCGTCTGCGAGCCGCGGCCCGGCAGTTAGGTGCGTTCGTGCGCGTCACACAGACCGATGCCCGCACGACGGGGCGTCCTGTCGTGCTGCGCTACGAGAGCGACAGCGGCACGATCGCCGCGCTGCGCCCGACGGTCGAGGGCGTCGCGGTCGTCTGGGTGCGCCGCCCGGGCATCGAGCTGGCCGGGGCGGTGAACGTCATGACGGCCACCGGCATCTCGAACAGCGGCGACGACGCCGATGACGGGGAGCACTTCGATGTCCGCGTGGACGCCGACGGCTTCCTCGAGACCCACGACGTGAGGCTCGCGCTGGCCAGCGGCCGGTACGTCGACGTGCGCATCGACGGCGTCACGGGCGAGGCCGCGATCACCGAACCCGAAGGCCAGGTGGAGACCAATCCGTGATGACCCGGCCAGGACCAACTCGGAGGCAGTCGCACCGACGCGCCATGACGTTGATCGAGGTCCTGGCCGCCCTCACGCTGCTGGGCACGACGGCTGCGGGAATGGTCGTCGCCCATGGTCGAGCACTGCACCAGCTCAACGAGACCCGCCGGCGGTGCAGTGCTCACGCCCTGGCGGGCGCGCTGTTGATCGAATGGCGTCTGCAGCACGAGCCTCTCGACCGGGACGCGAACGGTACGTTCGACACGCATCTGCTGAGCCTGGCCAACGTCCACGACGGCTCCGATGACGCATGGTCCTGGACACGCACGGTGCGTCGCGTCCGGCCGACGCCGCGCACGGAGATGAACGAGATTCGCTTAGACGTGTACCGGCAGAACGCTGTGAACAGACGCGAATCGATGGCCGAGCTGACCTGGCTCGCCGCCATCGCCCGGGCGCAGGAGGATTCATGACCGCGCGCCACCCGCGACCGTCCGGACTCACGCTGGTCGAGGTGCTCTGTGCGCTGACGCTGACCGGGCTCATCCTGACCACGCTGACGGGCCTGAGCCGGCAGGTTCTGGTCACCGAGCAGGTCGTCCAGGCCCGACAGGTCGAGGATCTGCGGACGACCGCCGTCCTCGGCGCGATCGAGCGGGACCTGAGCCAACTCGTTGTTGATGCGTCGAGTAAGACACTGGAAGTCGCCCCGAAACCCGGCATGACGCTCCGAATGGTCACACTCGGTCGCATGCGGGGATCGGACGCGACGATGAGTTCCCGGCACCCGGCGGCGGTCACGTATCGACTCGTGCCGATCGACAACGAGGATGACGAGACGAGAGTGGATCTCGTTCGCGTGCAGGAAGACCTTACGCGTCGCAAGGGCAAGCGGCGACCGGAAGAACGTGTGATCGGTCGGAAACTGGCCGCGTTGCGAGTCCGCGTACACGACGGCCGGACGTGGGTGACCGAGTGGCCACCCGAGCAGGCGGAGAACCGGGTTCCCGCTGCCGTGGAGCTGCAACTCGAATGGCACGGCCGTCCGGGAGTGACGAGCCGATGCGTGCTGTTGAGCCCGTACACGCATGACTGAGCTATCGAACAACGCGACGACGATGCCTTCCGTGCGGACCGCGCCCCGGCGGCCGCGTGCCTTCGTGTTGCTACTCACCCTCCTGCTGATCGCCCTGCTCATGGCCGGGTTGAGTCAACTGGTGTTCGTCTCCGGCACCACGGCGGTCGTCGACGGTCGGCACAATGCCGACCTGACTCATCGTCTTGCAGTCGAGAGCGCAATCGCGCTCGCGCACCAGGAGTTGGGCAACAAGGACACCTGGGTCGCGCAACTCGACCGCGCCCCGGAAGTACGGCATGCGTTCGATCTCAGTGCGTGTCACGTGGAACTCCGCATCCGCGACGATGGGGCGAAGCTGCCCATCGCGGCGTTCGCCGATCCGACCCGCAAGGGTCCGAACCGCCTCCTGGAGGACAAGCTTCGCCAGCTCGAACGACGTCTTCGCCTTCCGCGGTTGCGCATCCGATTGCAGCCGCGACTGGCGTCCGAGCGAGAGCAGATCCGCGCCTACGTATGGTTCGATCAGCTCTTCGAGCGTCCCGAAGGTCATCGCATCCTCGCCGTCACGGATACCGAGAGGCAGGGCGCGTGCTGGTCCGACGCGCTCACGCTCTTCGGCGACGGCCGGCTGGATCTGCGGCGTGCGAAGCCCGAGGTGATCGACGTGGCACTCGGTGACCTGGTCCCGGGTGCGGGCCGTCGGGTGCCGCCGGTCAGCAATCGCCAGGCCGACAATGCGCAGGACCTACTGCGGAATGTTCTGGCCAACACTACGGAGCGGACCCGCAACGAACTCCTGCGCCGGGTGACCTGGGACGCCGGTCGATACGCCTTGAACATCCGCACGTCGATCCGAACCGACGACACGCGGGAATCGGACATTCGCCGCTGGTACGTCGTGGCCACCCTGGGCGGGAGTGGGCCGCAGATTCACTACCGGGGGAAGATCGAATGGTAGCAGCGGGACGCACCAAGTGGGTGCAGCGCGGATTGACGGCGGCGCAGTACGTGTTGCTGCTGGCCGTCGGCCTGGCGGCGTGGCGCCTGGTCGCTCCGCCGGCAGTCCCGTCGGCCGTGCACACGGCGAAGCCGGCCGTCACCACGCGGACCGCGGACGCGAGCGAGGCGCACCCCCTCTCGTGGTACGCGCCGATCTGGGAGCGCGATCTGCGGCGACCGCCCGTCGACCCGGTGGCCGACACCAAGCGAAAAGCCAAGAAGCCTAAGCCCAAGCCGCTGCGTCTGGCTCTGCTGGGCACGGTGATCGAACCCGCGGATCGCTACGCGGTCTTCCGCAAGGAGGACGGTCATATTGTGGTCAAGCGCGTTCGGGACGATGTCGATCGCTTCACCATCGCTGGGATCGACCGGGGTCGGGCCGAACTGGTCCGCGGGGAGCGCAGGGTGAACATAACCGTGCCGGGCTACGAACCGGCTCGGTTCGGGGAGGTGCGATGATGGCCGCGGCTCGCACCACGTTCATGATCTCCGACCGCTGCGTCACCGCCGCACGACACATCCGTACGTCATCCGGCTGGGCGCTGGACAAGGCCGTAGCCGTGCGCATCGACGCCCCGTTGAGTCTGGTCGCAGAGACTGACCTGTCGGACTACGTCGAGCCGGTCGTCGAACTCGTCCACGCAATCGGCGCGGACGACGCCGAGAACCGCCTGCTGATCCCCGGAACGTGGGTGTTCGGCCACGCAATCAAACACCCCTCGCGTCGCCGCGACATGTCCGCGGCGTCGTTCGAGTTGGAGGGGTTCTTACCCATGCCCCTGGAGGACGCGACGTGCGCGTTCGTGCCGATCGGCCAGTGCGAACTGCTCGGCCTGGCCGTGGCCACCGAGCCCCTGCGCAGGCTTCTCGGAAGCCTCGCCGAGCGGTCGGTGCACATCGACGCCATCGAGATCGACGCTCTGGCCGCCGCGTGTTGCGCGCCGGTCAACGGCTCCGACGCGGTCGGCACCTTGTGGGTCGACCGGCACCACGTCTCGATCGTCGTCACCGATCGGGACAAACACATCACCGCGTTACGCACCGCGCGAATCGCTTCGTTCGACCGCGTTGACGATGAACTGGCGCTACTGTCGCAGTCGCTACACACGGTGCCCGACGCATGGGGAGCCGTCGGTCTCCTTCCGTCCGAGGCCGCGACCGTCAATCGCTTGTCCCTGGTCTGCCGTGCGAGCGATCTGTCCGCACCGGACCCTGCCGATTCCATTCCCCATCCCCAGACGAAGGCACGGGGTGCCAACCTTCGGGTTGGCCCCCTGGCCTTCGGGGGCCGCTGGGACCGGAGCACGAGACTGGCCACGCGATCCGTCGCTCTACTCGTGCTGGTGCTGGTCTTGTTGGCCGCGGGCTTCCATCGCCAGCGCACGGCCGTGAGCGACGCGATCGCGACGATGACCGACACCGAATGCGCCCTGTACGCCCGGGCGTTTCCGGATCGGTCGTGTCCGCCCGGCATCGCCCTGCGCGTCGCGTCGGAGCGCATCCGCCTGGAAGGCCTTACCCGACGTGCGCGTGGCAGTGGCGATGACGCGTCGCTGCCTGACGGCAACGCGCTGCTGGCCGCGCTGCGCGACCTCGTAGCCGCTATCCCGACCGAGGTTCGGCTCTTCGTCCAGGACCTGCGCTTGGACGAGGGTCACTTGTCGCTGCGCGGCACGGCCAAGACACACGCCGAGGCCGAGCGGATCGCCAAGGCGTTGCGAACCGTGGACGGTGTCACACCCTCCCCGCCGCGGAGCGATACGCGGCGCGAGGGGGGTGTGAACTTCTCGCTCCATGCTCGAAGGGGACCCGATGACTCGACCGGCCCGCTGGCAACTCGGTAGCCCGCGTGACCGCCTGGCGATCGCCGTGGGGCTGGCCGCCCTTTGCGGGTTGGTGTGCTGGCTCGAGTGGCGCAGCCTGGCATCAGCTTCGGACAGCCTGGCGGTCAAACGGACGCGCCTGGCCGCGGTCCGGACCGACATCGACCGCATCCTCAGTCTGCAGCACGCACCGCGTCAGGCCACCGACCGGCGCATGCCGCACGACGCACTCATCGCCATGATCGACCAGAGTCTGCGGCCGGCCGGCCTGGACCCCCGGACGCTCACCAGCGTCTGGCCCGAGTCACCGAGGCGCCGCGGTGCGTCCGACTACCTCCAGCTCACGACACGACTGAACTTCGAGAAGGTCACGCTGGAGCAGATCACGCGATTCGCGCACCACCTGGACGCGACCGATGCATCGCTGCACCTGACGTCCGTTCGAATCCTCTCTCAACAGCACGCGGCGAAGCTCTGGGATGTCGAATTGGCGGTGGCGTATCGCATCTACGCCCCGCGCAGCCGCACCTCCCACACGGAAAGGCGGGTAGCCTCATGATCTCGCACCCTCGACCGAACAGTCCACGCCCTGATCTGTCGATCATCGTGCCGACGCTGCACGAAGCAGCCAATCTGCGCCGCCTGGTGGAGCAGGTCTTTGCGGCCTTGGCGCACGAACCGTACCCAGCCGAGATGATCGTGGTCGACGACGACTCCCGAGACGGCACGACCGAACTCGTCCTTGCCCTCTCGGACCGTTACCCGGTGCGGCTGGTGGTGCGAACCGGCGAGCGCGATCTGTCGACGGCCGTTCTGCGCGGCTTCGCCGAGGCCCGGGGCGAGCTTCTCGCGGTGATGGACGCCGACCTGTCGCACCCACCCGCGTCGTTGCTCGCCCTGGTCGATCCGGTGCGTGCCGGCCGGTGCGACCTGGCCATCGGCTCGCGCCGCGTCCCCGGCGCCGCCGTCGCGAAGTGGCCGTGGTATCGGCACTTGGCAAGTTGGGTTGCGGCCGCGCTGGCCCGAGGACTGACGGCGGTTCGGGACCCGACGTCAGGCTTCTTCTGTCTGCGCCGTGAGGTATGGGCCAACGCGAGCCGCATCGATCCGCTGGGCTACAAGATCGGCCTGGAGCTGCTGGTTCGGGCCCGGCCCGCCCGGGTGCTCGAAGTGCCGATCCGGTTCACGGACCGTGCCGCGGGCCGGAGCAAGATGAGCCTGCAAACGCAGTGGCAGTACCTGAAGCACTTGATGCGGCTCTACCAGAGTAGGCTGCGACCGCACCCACGAAGCGGCGGAACACTCCCCTGGAAAAAAAACGGATGGACGTGTCCCCACTTGGCCGTGAGGCGACTTGTTATAGATGGAGAGCAATGCGCGATCGGCGCGGTTCGTGCATCCGCCGAATCCAGGTGCTTGATGGGCTGTGATCGAACGGTGTCGGGGAACGATGCAACCACGGGGAAATGAGGCATAGCGTGTCGGGGTCCGACCGCGAGCAAGGTGGGCTGCTCGCGATCATGGCGTGAGGAGTCACAGAGAACCATGGACTGATGAGTGCGTCACTACGGCATTACGACAGTGTATGGAACGGATTCAGAGGTGCGGGGACGTGGTACGCCGCGCCCGGCACGTCAGGGAGGACACTTCTCGGTTCGTTGGCGGAACGATGGCCAGCAGATTTGCGGACTCGGGCTTGGCGCATGCCACGACTCTTCTCGGAGCTCGATGCACCGGCCCAGACTCGGAGCGGTCCTCTCTGAACGGAGGAACACCCGGACCCGCGGCCACCTGCTTGCCTGCTTCCACATCGTTCAGACAGGGGGCAATGGGGAGTGTGGGATGGGAACTTCGCGACAGTCAGGCGTAACCAGCCGAAACGGCCGTTCCCGGGGCCGTTCGGCCCGACACAACGGGCGACCGCTCGCACCAACGGTTCGCCGGTGGCAACTGTGTTGCCGAATCATGGAGGCGTGCTGGAAGGACGAGTTGACCAGCTTGGATGCGATCGGCGCGGAATTGGGCGTGTCCGGCCCGACGGTGCGGCGGCGGCTCAACCAGCTCCGCGAGGTCGGCATCCACATCGGCCCGGACGAGAACGGGCATTTTGTGCTGCACGAGTCGGACGGCGACCCGCCGTGAGGCGAGCTTGACGGCACCGGCGTCACGAGATTAGATCGTCGCCGGCAAGCCATTCCACGCGGCAGGAGCTGGGAACGACTCGGCTCGATCAGTCGTACCGAGTGCGGTGCGGGCATTGCACGGCGAATGGGCTGCAATGACCCGACGCACCGGCGGTGACGCGGGAGCGCGACGGCGTCCATCGCAGATATCTGGATGGGCGGGACGCGCGTCTGCCCCGTCCCAGGGGTTGGATCGAGCGATCGCAAAACCTGGAGATCATCATGGAACCGCCTCCGATCGGCACGTTGCGGGCACGACGCGTCACGGGCAGGAACGGCACGCGCGCCGCGGCGTACGAGGTGATCGATGAGCGGGGCGTAGCCCTCGCCCTGGTCCTGAAGCCACCGGAGGGTCAGCGGAAGCCCGTGTACGACGCAAAGGCGCTCGCCGATCTGTTCGTGGCGTCACCGGATCTGCTCGACGCGGCCGAGTTTGCCCTCGAAGAGGTCGCCTCTATCACGGTGGAGAAGACGGTCGACTATGTCGTCATCGAGGAAGCCTACCGAAAGCTCGAAGCCGCCATCGACCTTGCGAGGGTGGGGTGGGAGTGAGCACGGCGAATCCTTCGCCTCGTCCGTGCAATGAGCGCGACCCAAGCGCCGAACGGTTCCGGGTACGAGCCCCCGGTTTGGGGCAGCCCAAGTTGCACACTTCGAAGGCATCCTCGAACGAAGCCACGATGGAATCGGCGGTCCTGGGAGGCCGGCGAAGTCCATGCGGCCAGATGCGATGCGGTGAGAACATTGCCTATCAAGCCACCAGTCCGCGGCAGCGACGCGATGCGCCGTCCGTTCCCAAGAGCCATACCTGTTGTCGGCAGTGGAGCAAGCTGCGTACGTGCTCAGCCGACCGCAGTGCGCGTCCCATCCATGTTGATGAGGAGCGGTGAGACGAGGAGCAAGGTTCCGATCCGATTGTGCGGACGACGGTCATCCAGGAATGCCCTCAAGTTGCCCTCAAAACGCAATGCGCGACAGTAAGAAACCGTGCAGGAACAGCACATCAACGAGATCGCGTAAGTCCTTGTCGTTGCCACCCTTGAGGCGCAAACACAGCTTCTTGCAGAGCTTGCAGAATGCAGCCAGATCGAATCCCCCCCTCTCCGCTCTGTCCGGCTTTCGAGCGATGTAACCGCTTCTCTCTGTGAATCTTGCTCTCGTGCTCGAAGCCCTCACGTCGCGCTTGTGGAACCGTTTGTGGTAGTCTTGTGGAAGGAGCCTTCTCCCCTGTCGCCACGACAGCTCCTCACCCGAGCTCACCATCTGGCCTTCCAGCCCAAGGTGCGACAGTGGCGCAGGGCACCGAGTTCCCAGAGCGAGACTGTCGGCCGGTTCGTCAGCCTGGCATCTGGTGGCGGAAGATGAGTAAGCCGCCTTTCAGTAGGACGATTCCCTGCCACAGCCCCAACGCCGCTACGAGGCGCCCATCACCGATGGTGCCGATTCGCTCTTGACCTGCAACTAATCTGCAACTACAAGAGCGCCGGTCATGCTCAACATGCGCTACATGCGCATTTCGAGTTGGTGCCCTAAGGTGTTGTCCTCACTGTAACTTACAGGCGGGGCAGAACTTCCGAGGAATCGGCCGATTTGGCTCATAACCCGGAGGTCGCAGGTTCGAATCCTGCCCCCGCTAGTCGACGCAAGTCACGCCGAACGCTAGGTCTAGCGTACCTTCCCACGTGGGACAGTGCGGCCCGGAAGTCGAAGCCAAGACGGTAATTACTGTTTTGGCAGGCGACATTGCAGGAGGTGCACTATGCCCAGACTGACCCAGAAGGTGCCGTCGTATCGTCTGCACAAGGCGTCCGGCCTGGCCGTCGTGACGCTGGACGGGCGGGATTTCTATCTTGGTCCGCACGGCACCGATGCAAGCCGGGCCGAATACGAACGCCTGGTCGGTGAATGGCTGACCAACGGGCGACGCCTGCCCCCGTCGTCAGGCGGTCCAGCCAACATCACGATGAACGAGATGCTGGCTGCGTTCCTGCGCCACGCACAGACCTACTACCGTGACCCCGCAGGAGACCCCACCGCCGAGTTGGAGTGCATGAAGCTGGCCATGCACCGGCTGAGGAAGCTGTACGCTGGGACACTGGCCGCTGACTTTGGCCCGCTGGCTCTCATGGCAGTACAGCAGTCGATGATCGACGACGGGTGCTCCCGCGGGTACATCAACCGCCACACCAGCAGGATCAAGCTCATCTTCAAGTGGGCAGCGTCGCGAGAGTTGATCCCAACGTCTGTGTCCACGGCGTTGGCGAATGTGGAGGGATTGCAGGCCGGAAGAAGCGATGCCCGCGAAGCCGATCCCGTGCGTCCGGTGCCCGACGCTCACGTTAACGCCATTCGCCCTCACGTGACCCGCCAGGTCTGGGGGCTGGTGCAGTTGCAGCGCTACACTGGTGCTCGTCCCGGTGAGCTTGTAAGAATGCGACCGTGCGACCTCGACACGACGGGCCGCATCTGGACGTACACCCCACCGAACCACAAGACCGCTTATCGCGGCCACAAGCGGACGATCTATCTCGGACCAAGAGCCCAAAAGGTAGTCGGTCCGTTCCTCGCGGGTCGCCCTACCGACGCCTTCCTCTTCTCTCCGGCTGAGGCCGAAGCGGAACGGCGCACCGCACAGCATGAACGACGCACGACGCCGCTAAGCTGCGGCAACCGACCCGGGTCGAATCGGAAGCGCAGTCCGAAGCGTCGTCCGCATGACCAGTACGACGTGGCGAGCTACCGTCGGGCCATCACCCGCGCGTGCGACCAAGCATCTCCGCCACCGGAGCAACTGGGCAAGCGGCCCGACGAGACGGTTGCAGAGTGGAAGGCGCGGCTGACAGCGGAACAGAAGAAGCAGCTCGACGCTTGGCGGAAGGAACATCGTTGGCATCCGCACCAGCTCCGCCATTCTGCGGCCACCAAGCTGCGGAAGGAGTTCGGCATCGAAGCTGCGCGGATCATCCTGGGACACCGCAGCCCGGCCATCACGGAGTTGTATGCGGAGCTGGACCACTCCAAGGCGGCGGACATCATCAGCCGTGTTGGCTAGCGGGGTGAACCTGCGACGCGGCCAAGGCACCTGTGCTGCTCGGGCATCGGTCCGTGACCGTCAGCCAACACTACGCGGAACAGGACCGAGAGCTTGCGGCCAAGATCGTGGCCAGGACCGGATGACGTTGGTGGCGGGTCTGTGGCGGAGTACGATGTAGGCAATGAACCGGGAAGGCGGCCGATCACCGCCGAGAGAACCGGTCAGCGTCGTCGGTCAGCACCTACCCCCGACGGCGTTGTCCGGTTCGACCCGGATGGTTGGGTAGGTGCGGCATGTCCGCAACGGATCTCAGGGAAGCGGTTGAATCGCTGATTGCGTTCGTCGCGAAGCGCCAGGGTCGCAGGATGCTCGACTGGGAGCGGCATCAGCTGATCGAACTGGACGGTGCAGTGGCAATCGCCTCACAGCGTGCGTGCGTGCCGGTTCAGGTTCACCACGCACGACACCCCGCCCTCAATGTACGCAGCCGCGAATACTTCCCCAGTGCTACACAGATTCCCGTCATCACTGACGAGAACGTGTCAGATCCGTCCACCGAGACGAAATACTTCCTCGTGTTCGACGGGGACTGGGCCGACAGCCTGAGAGCACTCGTCGCGAAAGCCGAGGCGGTCGCTGCGGCCGAGGTTCAGCCCGGCGCCGCTGACAAGGCGGCTGTGGCCGAGGGGGTTGCTGATGCCGAAGACGACCGCAATCGGCACCCGCCTCATCCCCGCGCGGCGGAACACCGCGCGCGCAGCGCGGATGAAGCCGTAAGACTCAACGATGGTGACGAGTGGGCGACTGTCGGGCGGCTCGCCAAGATCACCGGGAAGACTTCCAGCGCGATTCGGTCCGCCTTCAAGCGAGCGAGAGACAGGCGGGAACTCCTTCCGGCCCACCGGGAAGCCATCCAGGACGCGCCCCCAGGCGGTCCGCGCAATCGCTACCGCATCCGCGGTGTCTGGCGCTTCTTGTTCTTGTCTGCCGACAACCACGAACGTTCCACAAAAAATCCTGAATCCTAAGCCATTCTGGAACAAGGGCGCTCGCGCGCGCGCGCGAACGTTCGCGCGTCCGCTTCGTCGTCGTGGCTACATATTGGGTGACTGCACACTGACGTGCGGCGCAGCATAGGAGAACCACGATGGCCAATACCGCATCCCCTGCGATGCCGCGATTGCTGACGCTGGGCCAACTAGCCCGGCGTCTTGGTGTCTCGACGCACCGGCTGAAGTACGCGATCGACCAGTACCAAGTCGAGCCGCGCATGAGAGTCGGGATAACCCGCGTCTGGTCGGAGGACGACATCCCTCGCATGCGGTCCGCCCTGGCCCGCGTTGCCAGCAACCGGGGAGGGGATCGGTGATGCACACCCGTCATGAAGCGACCCTTGGAAGTTCGGCTAGCGGTGGTGGCATTGACATCGCCGCCGAGCGGCTTCTGACGTTCGCACAGGCTGCCGATTTCCTGCCTCGCAGCAGGAAGGGCCGGAAGGTGAGCCTTTCGACGTTCCACCGCTGGCGGACGCGCGGGATCAACGGAATCCGACTCGAATGCGTGCTCATCGGCGGCAAGTGGTTCACGTCAGTCGAGAGGCTGCAAAGGTTCAGCGACCATCTCACCGCCCAGGCGACAGGTGAGCGGCCATGCGTGCGTACATCCCGTGTCGATGGCGGTCAGAGAGGGGACCACTTTCACGGTGAAGGAGAGCCACCT
>CAYMME010000304.1:0-11374 GCA_964391465.1 uncultured Planctomycetales bacterium | reverse complement strand
TCCGTCGTCCGATCGAGCTTCGCATCGTGCAGCAGGAGCAACGTGCCGTCCTTGCTGGTGCGCACGTCGATCTCCACCGCGGTCGCTCCCACATCGATCGCGTGCTGTAGTGCCGCCCGCGTGTTCTCCGGCCGCACAGTGCCCGCGCCACGGTGAGCCACGGTCTGTCGCACCCTCGCGGCCGCCTCGCCGGGGCTCACCGCCAGCGCGGCGGATGGAACACTACACACGTGGACTACCGCCAAGAGGACCGTGAGCCGCCGGGTCATCTTCGTGTCTTCCTGTACTCGTCCGCAGTGGTTCGTCATATCGGTGTCTCGGAGAGGCAGATGCAGGGTTGCGGCCTCCTTGCGACAACAGATTGCCATCGGAGAGACTCTCCGGCTGCGCACGCCCTCGGTCTGGGCCAGTGTGTCGCAAAGCACAGGCACCACAGGAGAATCCGAACTGCGGTCTTGTGCCTTCGGCATGAAGTCGCGACGCAAGGCATCAGTCCAAGCGAAGGACCCACACCTCTTTCAGGAAGACGCTGTTGATTCTGTTGTCCTTGAAGTGTGCCCGCACGATTGCGTCGGGCCCTGTACGGATCAGGAGCCGCATGGCCTGAAGCAGCACATCATCCGTTCTGACAATCTTGACTTCGCCGACGGTCAGGGACGCTACTTGGGCATCGCCGAACGCCTCTGCGACTTTCTGGTACGCAAGAGATTCATCTTTGGGCAGAAGACGATCATACGTTGGCCCGGCAAGCAACAGACGCCACTCGCCCGCATCGGCGAAATAGTGCCACACTACTGCGGACGGCTTGTCACCCTGGCTCTCGAGACTCTTCACCAGGGTGATCGAGTCAGAGATCTGGCTGTCTACCAATGCTTCTTCAACCATTGGAGAACTCCATGCTCCGGGTGCCGGATGGCACCGATCAGGCTGCTTGCCGAGAAGGTACCCTGGAGCTCGTACCGGCTCGCCTCGGTCCACTTGCTGGCAATGCCCCACGCTGCAGCAAGCAGAGGGTCCGCTGTCGAATCTTCCTTGAATTGTAGCGAAAGCCCCGCGATGCCGAGCAGCCTCACAAGATCGTGCGTGTAAATGGCGTTCACAAACGCCTTGTCAGGAATGCTGTTCGGATGAAACGACTTCGCAATGCATGCTTTCAGGGCGAGTTCGACTGCGTACCCTGCGACGTAGTAGGCAGCAGAGGGGCGATCCGCCTCGAGCAGGACCGTCGCATCATCGAGCCGGGTGGCCGCGAGCGTCTCAAGGTCCTCTTTCGTTAGCATTTGCGCTGCCTGCCCCATCACGGCTCGCCGGGAACGGCGGGCTCAGCCGAATTCACCGACGGGTCTCCTCCCCGGTCGCCCGTCATGGCTGAGAGCGAGTCCCCGGTGCACATGATTATCCATGCAGGCTCGCATGCAAGTCAAGCACGCACGGTGGCTTCGTGGACGCAACAACGAAACGGGATGCAGGCTGACTTTTCGCATTTGCCGGTTTCTGGTAATCACGGAAGAAGGTGCCGTTCGCAGGCGAGCGAGGAGGCAGATGCCATGGGAAGACACATCATTGCGTGCTGGGTGGCAACCAACACCGCGCTGAGTTTCGCCGTGGGCGCCGAGGGCATCCCATTCGATGCCGCATCGGGGCAGTGGCTCTTCGATCCCGAGACGATCGTCTCTCGCAACGACGTGGTCTACACGACGCCGTCCCACCAGGCATGGGAGGCTATGCCGACCGGCGGGGGCGACCTTTCGGCCATGGTCCGCTTCGATGGTCACCTGCATCTGCATCTGACCAAGTCCGACGCCTGGGGTTTTCAGGCGCCGCCCGAGGCCCTGCTGGGGACGCGCTACTTCAATAACGTCAGTCCCGGGCACGTCCGCATTGCTCTCGGCCCGAAGGCCACCGAACTGGCCAAGCGGTTCTTCCGCCAACGTCTCGACCTCTACCACGGCCGGGTCGTTCTGCAACTCGGCGATCCAGCGAACGGCCCGCGCGTCGAGGTGTGGGGGCATCCCACCCGAAAGATTCTCATCGTTGAAGTCCATGATCCGGGCGCGCTGCTGTCGCCGACCGAGATTCAACTCGCCGAGTGGCGCCCGACGATGAAAGTCGCGCACGCAGCGGAAACACTGCACGCAAGCGAGGTGCACACGCGCCCGGCGCGCCCGCACCTGGTGAACACGGGTATGCAGGACTACTTCCCCGCGGACAAAGACCCGCTCCGCGGCCGTGGGACGGCGGTCGTCTTGGGTGCGGTTTCCGTCGACCCTGAGCAGTCCGGCGTGAGTGCCCAGACCGCCACCATGCGTTTGCCGCAGAGCTGTCCTGCGCACTATCACCTGATCATCGCCGCTGCGGTCACCGAGTCCGGCGATCCGTTGGCCGTCGCCAAACGCGAGTTCGATGCGGCCGCGGCAATTCCAATCAATACGCTTGGGCGTGAGCAGCGAGCGTGGTGGCGCAACTACTGGGGCAAGTCGTTCCTCCGGCTGGAGTCACCCGACAAGAAGGCCCAGTGGCTGACGGCCGCCTACCACGTGCACCTCTACTCGCTCGGCTGCGTCAACCGCGGTCCGTACCCGGCCAAGTGGGACGGCGGTCCGGGCCTCATGCGCGGCGACGAGCGGACCTGGGGGCTGTCCGAATGGGTGCAGGAGGTCCGCTTCACCTACATGCCGCTCTACGCCGCCAACCGGCTCGAGATGGCCAAGGGGCTGACGAACCACTACACGCGCATGCTCCCGTACCTCCGCGCGCAGACCGCAACCATGTGGGGCATCCCCGGCTTGTGGATTCCCGAGACTGTTTCGCCCTGGGGCCACGCGGAGGATCTCATCCTCAAGGACGACGGTCGCGGGGCGGCCAGCGGGCACTACTTCCGCTGGAACCCTGAGACTGCGCCGTACGGCAAGTTCGAGCTCTACAACCCCTACGTTTCGTTTCTCTTCACCGCCGGACTGGAGATCTGCCAACACTACCTGACCTACTATCGCTACAGCGGCGACGAGGCATTCCTTCGCGATGAGGCGTACCCGGTGATCCGCGGCGTGTGCGAATTCGTCGGCGGCCTGCTACGGAAGGAGGCCGACGGGAAGTACCACCTCGACCCCGCCAACGCGCTTGAAACGTGGTGGATGATTCGCGATCCGGCCGACACGCTGGACGGTGTCCGCACGATCTTCCCCGAGTTCACGCGTTTGGCCGAAGCCTGCGATCGCGATGCCGCGCTTCGAGCCCGGTGCGCCGAGATCGTCGCGGCCCTGCCCGAACCCAGCCTCGGGTTGTGGAAGCCGGACGCGAGCATCGATCCGACCGTCGACGCCTACGCGCCCGCCGCCGCGTTTCGCGAGGTCCCCGGCGTGCGCAACTTCGAGAACCCGGCCCTCTATCGCGTCTACCCGTTCGGTCTGAGCGGCATCGGCACGCCGGACTACGACCGTGCCCGCCGCACGTT
This sequence comes from uncultured Planctomycetales bacterium, assembly GCA_964391465.1. GTDB lineage: Bacteria > Planctomycetota > Phycisphaerae > UBA1845 > CAYMME01 > CAYMME01. The sequence goes on along the minus strand of CAYMME010000304.1, from coordinate 7,920 downwards.
CGACCATCGGGTCTTCGTCAACAACCAGGGCTGGTCGATGGACGCCATCTGGGCCGCTCGGCTCGGACTGACCGACCAGGCGTGTGATCAGCTCGTCGCCCACGCCAAGAAGTACAACCGGTTCGGCTACGGCGGCTGGGACTCCGGCAACTCGACGGTGTTCCCCGACGGCCTGGCCGTCGCCCCGTATCTCGACGCCGGCGGCGTCAGCGCGTTCGCCCTCAACGAGATCCTTCTGCAAAGTCACAACGGCCTGATTCGCATCGCCCCCGCCCTGGCCAAGACTTGGTCCGGCATCTTCCGCTTGAGAGCCGAAGGCGGATTCCTAGTCGCCGCCGACGTGCAGAACGGCCAACCACGATTCGTCGAGATCACCAGCCTCGTCGGCAAATCCTGCCGCCTCGCCAACCCGTGGAAAGCCGAATGCGTAGTGCGCGACAAGAAGGAGACGTTGGCACGAAGCGCCAACTCGGAAGTCACCTTCGCCACCGCCCCCGGACGAACCTATCTGATCGAATCTGCAACTCGACCCGCAGCCGAGATGGACCCCGAAGCCATCAAAGACAGACCCAACCAGGACCCCGGCCTGCCGGGGCGCGATTGAGTAAAGCCTAGGCCTCCTGAGCCCTCGTGCTGGTACGCCGATCATGCCGGCCGTCGAGCACCCTACGTGAGGCAGTAGAGAGGTCAAGGCACAGGGGCCGCGTCCAGCGAAGCCGCACGGGCTTGCAGTGTCCGGAGCGCTCTGTGCCGCCTGATCGCAGTCACGACCGCCACCAGCAGCCCAGCGACGCCAAGCACAAAGCCCAGGAATACAGACAGGATCAGCATGGAGCCGAACTGCGCCACTCCAGACTTGACCGACAGCAGAAACCTGGGGCCGGTTCCGCCGTCGGCGTATTCCGCGGCCACTCGGACGGGACCCAGTCGTTCGGCATCAAACCAGCAGATCGCCACATCCATCTGTGACCGCGTGTCGGATACCAGTCGCAGGCTCTGCGGCACCGTGGGTACGACTCGCCCGTCGGCAATCGACGTTACCCTGCATGTGATCTCGTCGATCGTGCGCGAAGGTGAGGCATCGTTGTCGTCCAGGGGTCTGTCGTAGTAGATGAAGTAGACATCCGGCTTGCCCAGATCAACTTCGGCAACCCCCGGCATCTCCAACGACTCGGCTACAATCTGGGGTTCCATCCGCCCGTGAGCGTATATCCCCAATCCGACCGGTACGACGAAGGCAAGCAGAAGCAGCATCGCCGATACCGCATACGGCCACCCGCCCGGATGTGCACGTCGGCCAACGCGCCGCGCTTGCGGCGGCTCCGCTTGCGGAACTCGGGCACGGCACTTCTCCGCAAACGCGACGAAACGCTCGGCGTCGAACGCACGCTCGAATGCGTGCACCGGCACGATGATGGCGTCCCCCGGGCCATGCAACAAGAAGATCCTGGTCCCATCTTCCTCAACGCTCGAAATCGCTTCCCACGACAGATCGAGCGATTTGTGTTGACTGGACGCTCTCAATCCTTGCTCGTTCGCCGTGAGTGTCTGCGGGTCGAGATTCGCCTTGTTGATCTTCGAGTCGAACTTGCGTCGCATGTCACGGCGCGAGAGCCAAAGAGGGCTCATTACGAGGGGCACGCCGATCACGAGCCAGATGACCACTTGAAGCATGATTGCGAAGAGCTTCTCGTGCCACCGTCCGTCTGAGGCCAACTCGCTGACGACCCCGAAGGAGAACATGAGCAGGACAATGACGATCAGGTACACGCGGAGCCATCGCTCACGGGTCGTTCTCCAATGCTGCACGAAGGCGATGCAATCATCGGTATTCAGTTGGAATCGAACCTGGATCTGCGTGTCTGACGTCATGCTCGAACCGAAGCTGAGAGACTGAGGCTAGCGTACCACCGGGTCAGGTCTCTTCCGCACATCATAGGTGATGGCTGTTGTATCGGCAATCATCGCCGGACAAGGATTTGGCGCGGGACACCAGTAGCTGCGATCCCTCCCGCCCGTGTCATCTGCCGTAGTGCCGACAGAACTGTGCGAACAGGTCGTCGAGTTCTGCGGGGGTGCTCGTGCTTGTGACTATGCCCAGGCCCTCGGGGCGGAGGGCGTCGCAGAGGATGTTCACCTCGTCGGCCGGGCAGAAGACCCAGAGGGGTTTACCGGCCTGCTGGACCTTGGCGAACATGTCGAGCCACGGGCGGACCGACGGTGTGCCTGCGCCGGGCGTGTACTGGATGGCCTGCAACTCGGGGACCTCGAGCAGGGCGTCCATGTGCCGGGCCGCGCCGGATCCGTCGAGGTGGAACACCGCGCGCCCGGCCGTCGCCGCTTGTCGGGCGATGTCCGGTCGGCAGACCGCGTTGAACTCGTCGGGGCCGATCATGAAGTTGAAGTCGCACGCCGGTACCATATACGGCCGGCTCGACCACATGCCCAGCCAATGGGCAAGCCCCGCGCCGTGTTTCCCGACGACGATGCTGTACAGCTCGACGAAGGCCCGCCGCCACGACGGGTACATCGCGTTGATCGCGTCGGTCAGTTGCTGCGGCTGTTCGATGACATCCATGCACAGATCAGTGGAGCCGCGCAGGTTCAGCAACACATCGGCCGACCCGCCGAAGTCCGGCGTCATGACCAGGTACCGCCCCGGAGCGTCTGCGGCCACCAAGTCGAGGCGCGCGCGCAGTTGCTGCCACAAAGGGTGATCGTCCGACCATGTCCACTCGGGTGCGTTGGACCAGTCGTCGTTGATGAACGCGTCGGTCCACGTCGTGTCCGAATCGAAGTGCATCTGTCCACCGAACAGCGGGCCCAGCATCACGGGGCCGAAGTCGACGCGCACGCTCGGCACCGCGTCGCCGACACAGTACGTCTGACGCATGTCCGCCAGCTTCGTCTCGAACCACGCCTCGGGGTTCTCGAGAAGCTCAAGACGCCGCGTGATCGGCCGCGACGGGTCGGCGTCGGCCGTGCCATAGAAGATCGGCCGATCCGAGTTCGCCTGCGCCCACCATGCTTCGTAGCGCTGGGCGATGGCCGGGAAGTCCTCGCAGAACTCCAGCGGTTGCGTGGCGACTTGCGTGAGCGTCGAGGTCCATGAGTCCAACTCGTCGATCGGCGCGATCTGTTCGTGTGCGATGCCTCCGGAACCCATTCCTGTCCATTCTCCTTTCTGCCGACGGCGGCAAGTGCTTTTTCCGGGCGGTCCAAGCGCACTCGGCAGCGCGGGGCGCATGCCCCGATGGGGCAACGGAACGTAGCCAGGGGTGACGCGAAGCGGAACCCCTGGATGACGACGTCCGGCGACCGTCACCGCCCCGCGAGGGGCGGAGGAGCACCTCGCGCGTCCTGTCCGCCGCCCCTCCGGGGCCCGTGCCCCGCGGGGGCAACGGGATGTGGAGTGACGCGCGGGTGCCCCATCCTTGGCCCGCCGAAGGCGGGACTAGGGTGGGGGACTGACGGGGATGGTGCGATTCCGTCCCCCACCCTTCGCAAACGGCGGCGAAGGGTGGGGCACCCAGCACTGGCGGGCAAGCCGCCAGTGGCACGCGTCCCCATGCGCGCTGTCAACCGCGCCGCGCCGGAGCGTGATCCAGCCAGCCGGTGGCCTCAGCGAGCAGCCTGCAGTAGTCCACGAAATTCGGCCAGCTCACGTCGGCCGGGACGCCGTGGTCGCAGCCGGGGATGTACCCGCCGGCGTCGATCGCCGGCCGCAGGCGCTCCATCTCGTCGCGAATCACCTGTCCGCCCTTGGCCATCGCCCGCTTGTCGATACCGCCGCGATAGGCCATGCGCTCCCCGTACGTTTGCCGGTAGGCCGGCAAGTCGTTGCCCGCCGCGACTTCGAGCGGGCTGTTGCCGTTCACGCCGCCCTCGAGCCACACCGGGATCAACTGCCCAACGTGCCCGTCGGATTCGACCTCGTAGATTGGCACCCCTGCGTCGCGGCACAGCCCGCTCCACCGCCGCCAGCACTTGAGCAGAAACTGCCGGCACATGTCGGGCCCGATCATCGGCTTCTCTTTGTAGGCCATGTCTTCGTTGATCGTCAGGAGGTCCGGCACGTAGTGCTCGAAGATCCGCTCCAGCAGCGTCGCCACGAACTCCTCCCAGAAGTCGATCATCTCCTGCACGAACTCCGGTTCGTCCAGCAGCCGCATGCACAGCCCTTCGAAACCGAGCCATTCCCGCAATTGCCAAAACGGTCCCGAGATCACGAGTCCCGAAGGATACGTGCGATCACGCAGTTGGTCGGCCCGCGCGGCGAGATCGTCGGGAAACCGCCCCAAGGCATCGATCGCGTACCGCAGCTTCATCGCGTCCCAGTCGGCGTGCGTCTCCACCGGGCACCTGATCCATCTCCGGGTCACGAAGTCGATCGGCTCGCGCAGGTACTGCACGCCGTAGCGGTTCGAGATTTCGCAGATGTTGCCCTTCCAGTCCTGCACGACAAGCGTCTCCGCCCGCTCCTCCAGCACCTTCTCCTCGAACTGCGGAATCATGCGGGAGTCGACGCCGATGTCGACGCGCGGCTCGGGCGAGACCACATCGTCGGGCAATCCGAGCATCTCTCTGATGTAGGCATGGTAGTCGGTGACGTCCGCCGGCAACCCTTGCTGACGCCACGCCGCCAACGTCGATTCCCGCCCGTCGCCCGGCATGAACGGTACGCGATGGGGCTTCTTGAACTGCAACACAGCAAGGAATCGTTCGCGCTCGTTCATCACCAGTTCCTCCGAGCGAGGGCTCGCCACGAATTCGTGGCGGCCAGGATACCATACTCACCCACCAAGCGAGACCAGTACCGTCATGAGAAGCAGGATGCCGATGACGGTCAGGACGGCGAGTAGGAACCCAACGATGTCCTCCCGGTTCCATTTGTACAGCTCCCAGTTCGACTTCGGGAACAGCAGCAGCTCGTCGTGACGATGCACGTGCTCGAGGGACAGTGCCAGTTCCTTCGCGTCGGCCTCACGATCGGGCAGCACCTTCGTGTGCATCCGTGCATAGAACCGGTCAATCGAAGCCGGGTCATCCGGCCGCGTCACCAACGCCACGGCAATCATGATCAGCAGCGGAATCGCCATGCGGATCACGATTCGCATCGTTTCGTTTAGTGCGTACGGTTGCCCGGCCAGGTCGACGCCCAGCGCGTCCAGCACGACCAGCTCGAGGCTCAGCGTCCCGCGGCCAGTGAGCTTGCCGTCGGCGTCTGGCTTGATTCCCTGCGTCCAGAAGATCCCCTTGCGGGGTAGCGTGTACTGCTTCTGGTACTGCTGGCCCACGGCGAGCGGATCCGGCCGAGTCCCTGTTGCCTGCCCCTGTGCCGCCTGCCGATCCCACGTGTCGATCTCCGCGCCCCGCATCCGGACGTCGGCGGTCCCGGCCGTATACGTGCGCACCAACGGTGCAGGGTTCGTCATCCGCACGAGTGATTCGCGCGTCCGCAATTGCGGTGCCGCCATGGGCACGAGAACCGGACCGATGAGGAACAGCAGCGCCCCGAGCACGATGGAGACCCACGCACCGGCGCGGTTGGCCCGTCGCCACTTCATCCCCAGCCAGAAGGCCGGGACCAGGCACACGTTCACCTCCCAGATGAACTTGAGGATCTGCAGGATGGTGTCGAACTGCAACGCGATCCACGCACCTCCGAGCACCACCGCGGCTCCGAACCCGCGGCCTACCCACACGTAGTGGCGATCGCTGCAATTTGCCACGAGAGGTCGGTACAGGTTGTGGGTCAGCAGGCTCGAACACGTCAGCATCAGACAGTCCACCGTGGACATCAGTGCCGCCATCAGGCAGGCGATCATCAGACCTAGCAACCCGAGGTTCAGCGGCCCCAGCAGGTCGCGGCTGGCGTGGCCCCACACGAGGTCGGAGTGATGCACCGAGTCGCGATACAGCACGATGGCCGCTAGCCCGAAAACGCCCCAGAACACGGTGCAGAACCGCTTGAGGAAGCTGCCGACGGTGAAGCCGTACCGAGCGGCGAACTCGTCCCGCGCCGAGCCCGTCGCCACCAGCCCGTTCGGCTGCACGACCACCGTGGCCAGAGCCATCGCCGACAGTGCCAGGATGTAGTACCACGTAAAATCGATCGAGTGGGGGGACCCGAAGACCTCGAAGAAACCCTGGGGCAACTGCTCGTGGATCGTCCGCAAGGCGTCGCCCGCTCCCGCGCCGCCGTGCCGGTCGTTGATCTTCGCCCACGCGAACGGGATCAGGATCACGGACAGGAGAATGATGAACATGCCCTGGATCATGTCCGTGAGGAACGCCGCCTCCAGGCCGCCCGCGACCGCATAGATCAGGACGACCACGCAGACCAGCCAGATCAGCACGTCCGGGTGAAGGTGCGAGATGACCACCGCCGGCCGCTTCGCGGACAGCGTCTCCAGTCGTGCCTTCGAGGCGGCGTCCACAGCATCGGTGGGCATGGCTCGCAGTCGATCGCGTTCGCGAAGCTCCTCGTAGGTCAGCACCGGCGATGCCTCGGCCGAAGCCCGCCTGTGCGCGGCGGCCGCTTCGCGATACTCGGCAACCTGAGCGACGGTGAACTGGTCGACCTGCATCGGCGTCATGGCCACGATCGTCTAGCTCATCGCCCTGAACCCGAGAGCGATGAAACCCATCAGACTGACCGTGCCGATCACGGCGTACACCGCCCCCATGGAGCGTGAGCCGTAGCGTTCGATGAAGAAGTCGCCGAGCGTCAGCAGGCGAAGCCGACGCAGCCACGGCATGACCAGCCAGTAGACCGGCGTCCCGAACAGGTACAGCAGCGAACTCCAGATCCCCGACGCTCCGTTGCTGAACGTCGTCGTCGTGACGCCCACCGCGTTGTCGGCCGATGTGCCCTGCCCGAAGGCGGCGAAGGTCTGGACGAGCTTGCCGAACCGCCGGCCGGCCAGGAAGTAGTCCTCTTCGGTGCGGATGCGCCGCGAGCACCACACGCCGATGGCGATGATCACCGCGAAGTACAGCACGATGACTGCGACATCGAGAGCCGGTAGTCCGAACATCACGATGACCTCGCCCAGGTGCTCGAAGCTCGTGCTGCTGAATCGCCCGCTTGCGCTACCGCCATATCAAACAGGACCCTCTGCGTAGGGTGAGGGTGACCGCGGCATGCCGCGGCGCCGAGGCTTGCTCTCGAGAACCGAGTCGAGCCGCCCTCACGTCGTCCGGCACAGACGCACTGTCAACCGCAGGACAGCATACACGCCCGCCGGCGCACGTCACAGGTGGTGGGCGATGCGGGCGACCCGGGCGGCGGCCAGTTGCTCGTAGTCTTCGCGGGCCATCTTGACCGCCTGCTCGTGGGTGCCGGCCTGGAACACGACGTACTCGTCGTCGCGCAGGCTCTCGTCCATGAGCGTGGGCAGGCCGTAGGGCTCGCCGAGTGGCGGTTCGGCTCCGAGATCGCAATCGGGGAAGAGCTGGCCGATCTCGTCCTCGGTGGCCAGCCGGGCCTCACCCGCCCCAATCGCGGCCGCCGCCCGGTCCGGGTCCAACCGGAAGCTGGCCGGAAGCACGCACATCACGAAGCCCTGGTCGGTCGACACCACGACCGGCTTGGCGATGTTCTGCCCCGGGATGTGCTCGAGCGCGGCCAGCCCCTGAGCCGTGTACGTCGTCGAATGCTCCAGCGCATCGTAGGAAATGCCCCGCTGACGAAGGTGTTCGATCAGGTTCATTTTGACACCTCACTCAAGACATGTCGCCCGACGTCCCGCTCCGGCCTGAACGGGCAAGAGAATGCCCGAAATGACACGCCAAACCGAAGCCACAACCAGGATACCCGAGGGGGCGGCCGCCGGCCAGCACAATCGAGGAGCCTCTCGGTGCGCGGGTGCATCTCATGAATCGTGGCACCACCACACGTGATGGGTGCCACTGGCG
>CAYMME010000303.1:0-11546 GCA_964391465.1 uncultured Planctomycetales bacterium | reverse complement strand
CGGAACGATGTGCTCAATTATGGGGTGGTTGGCAACATTGTTGGAGGCGTGGGGGGCTAGTTTCTTACGCCCCTCCGGGGCTGCTCCGTGGACCGTAAGAACTGCGTGCGACTCGTTGTTTGATTGCGATCAATGGGGGGGGCTCCTGCATGCCTGATTACAGTCGCTATCTGCGGCCGGAGGTGCTTACTCGGATCGATCGGCTCGAGTTGCGGGCCCGGTACGTGGTCGAGGGGTTCTACTCGGGGATGCACCGCAGTCCGTTTCGCGGGTTCAGCGTCGAGTTCGCTTCGCATCGAGAGTACGTACCGGGCGACGACACGCGGCACATCGACTGGCGCGTGTACGGTCGGGCCGATCGGTACTACATCAAGCAATACGAGGAGGAGACCAACGTCCGGGCGTACATCCTGATGGATTGCTCGGGATCGATGGCCTATCCGACGCATCGGCATCCGGGGCGGATGACGAAGTTCGAGTACGCAGCGACGGTGGCGGCCTCGTTGGCGTATCTGCTCGTGCGCCAGCAGGACGCGCCGGGTCTGATGCTCTTCGATCACGACGTGCGGGATCATCTGCCGCCGCGCAGCAACCCCGCGCAGTTGCGGAACCTGATCGACGTGATCGACCGGGCCCGGCCGGATCGCGAGACGGACGTGAAGGTCCTGCTCGGCCGGCTGGCCGACCAGATCAAGCGACGCTCGTTCGTGATCGTGATCTCCGACCTGCTCGCTGACGCCGAGGACGTGGTCCGCGGGCTTGAGCGGTTTCGCTACGGCGGGCACGACGTGCTCGTTCTCCACGTGCTCGACCGCGATGAGCTCGAGTTCGACTTCCGCGACAACACGCTGTTCGAGGGGATCGAGGATCCGTCGGTCGAACTGTTGACCGATCCGCAGTCGCTGCGTCGCAGCTATCTCGAGGCGCTGAATCGGTTCTTGACCCGCGTTCGCACCGCGTGCGTGGATCGCCGGATCGACTACCTGTCGCTGTCCACGAGCGACTCGCTGGGCGTGGCCCTCAGTGCGTTCCTGGGGCATCGGAGGCATGCGATCAAAGCGTAGGGAACGGGGGCGCGACCTCGCGGCCGCGAGAGCAGGTGAGCAGGAGAACAGTTGAGCAGATGAAGAGGGAATGATGGATCGAAGAAGCGAGGGGTCTGCGATCGTGTGTGTGGGAACGCTTTCTCGCGCCCCGTGATGTTTGCGTATGGTGGTAACGAGCGGTTTTGCCAACGACACCTGATATTCTGGCGGCGTTTGTCTCGTCCTGGTTGTTCCTTGGCGGGTCGGCCGCGGTGGCGGTGCCGATTCTGATCCACCTGCTGGCCCGCCGTCGGTTCCGGCGCATTCGTTGGGCGGCGATCGCCTTCCTGCTCGAGGCCGAGCGCCGCAACCGGCGCCGCATTCGCGTCGAGCAGCTCATCCTGCTGGCCCTGCGGTGTTTGGCGGTGCTGCTGCTGGCGCTGCTGGTCTCGCGACCGTTCGTGCAGCCGGGCAGCCTGGCCGCACTGCTGGGGGCGCAGCCGCGCACCGAGCGCATCATCGTTCTCGATGACTCCTTCTCCATGGGCTACACCGACGGCACGAATGCCGTGTTTGACCGAGCGAAACGCGTGGTCGACCAATTGCTCCGTTGGGTGGATCGCGAGCGGGGGCGGGACACGATCACGCTCCTGTTGGCGTCGGCTCCGGATCGGCCCAAGCTCGATCGCGTCTCACTCGACGCCGGGACGCTCGATGCGTTTGTCGAAACGCTGAGCGTGCTCGAAGTGTCCGAACGCCGGGCGTCGCCGCGTGAAGTGCTCTTGGACGTACGCGGCATCCTCGACAGTCGCGGCGATGCGCTGAACGCGACGGTTTACGTGATCTCGGACTTCCAGCGCAGCGACTGGGCCGGCGGTCGGTCGGCGGGGGCGGCGGAAGGTGCGGCTGCCGATCCGCTTGCTGCGCTGGCTGACTGGTCGGGCGAAGCGCGATCGCTCGAGCTCGTGCTCGTTGACGTGGGTGCCGACGCGCCGCGCAACGTCGCCGTCACCGGGATTCGTTCGTTGCAGCCGCAGGTCGTGGCCGGCGTCGAGGCCGAGTTCGTCGTGTCGGTGACGAACCATGCGGTCGAGGCCGTCGCGAATCAGGAACTCCGCGTGTTCGTCGGAGACGCGACCCTGCCGCCGATTGCCGCCGACGCGATCGCGCCCGGGCAAACCGTGACCGTGCCGATTCGGCTCATATTCCCCACGCCCGGCCACGCTGTATTGAGCACCGAAACCGCCGGGGACGGGCTGGTCGTCGACGATCGCCGTGCCGCCGGTGTGCCCGTGCTACCCGGTGTGGATGTGCTTGTGGTCAATGGGGCGCCGAGTCCGCACTGGTATCTGGACGAGGTGACGGTCCTGAAGGCGGCCTTGCAGCCCGAGGGCAACGTGTTGTCCGGCAACCGCGTGCAGGTGATCGACGACGCGGCGATCGAGGAGGTCGACTTCCGTGCGTATCAACTGGTCATTCTGGCCAACGTGTTTCGCGTGTCGGAGTCGGTCGGCGAGGCGCTGTCGCGCTTCGTGGCGGACGGCGGAGGGTTGATGCTTTTCGTCGGCGATCAGGTCGACGCGGACGTCTACAACCGCGTGCTCTATCGTGACGGTGCGGGCTTGCTACCGGCCGGCCTCGGGGAGCAGGTGGACACGCCGACGCGAGCGGGCGTGGGGTTTGCGGCCGACGACTTGACGCACCCCACCACGCGCATCTTCCAGGGCCAGTCCAACGCCGTCGTCGGGCGGATTCACTTCTGGTCCTACGTGTCTTCGGTGCCGGCGGTGGCGTCGGGTTCGATGTCCGGAAACGACGGTGCGACGAGCGCGCCGTCGGGCAACGGCGCACCCGAAGGTCCGCGCGGCCCGGCCGGCGTGATCCTCGCGTTCAACGACGCTGATCGCACGCCGGCCGTCGTCGAGCGAGCGTACGGCAACGGCCGCGTCGTGCTGGTCGCCAGCAGTTGCGACGGGGACTGGAACGACTGGTCGGCCGATCCGTCGTACGTGATTCTCATGTTGGAGCTGGCCCGATACGCCGCGCGGGCGACGGGAGCAAGTGAGGACGTGCTCGTCGGCTCGCCGATTCGCGTGCAGCTCGATGTGGATCGGCACGAACCCCATGCCGTGCTTCGACCGCCGCGCTATCCGCTCGAACCTCAGGTGGACGTGACGGCGGTTTCAGACGACGCTTCAGCGGGAGGCGGCTTCGTCCTGACCTGGGGCCGCACCGATCACAGCGGCGTCTATGACTTTCGACTGAGCGGTCGCAGCGGTGAGGGTGACCACCGTCTCGTGGCGGTAAACGTCGACACGAGCGAGTCCGACTTGACGAGGATCGATCCGGTCGCGCTCGAGCAGTCGATGCCCCAGGGCCTGGCCTTCCAGTACGTTCGCGACCTTGCCCTCGGGGACGAGGAAGTGTCGGCTGCGCGACAGGAGTACTGGCCGGCGGTGTTGATGCTGCTGCTCGTCGTGTTGACGGCGGAGCACACGTTGGCTTGGTGGTTCGGTCGGAGGAGTTGAACGCGTGTCCATCGCCATCCTTGCGCAATCCGGTGTGACGACCGAGACGCGCCATCGTTTCGAGCTGGCCGGCATGCCGGGCGGATGGTGGGCGGTGCTTGGATTGTTGCTTGTCGCGATGCTGGCGTATGCGGTCGTCTGGCTCTACCGGCATGAGGGTCGGGCCGGCGTGCCGCCCTTGGGTCGCCGGCTGCTGACCGGGCTGCGGCTGGCCGTTCTTCTGAGCCTGGTGGTGATCTGGCTGGAGCCGGTGCTGGGCGTCTACATCCACCGCCGGACGTTGTCGGAGACGCTGGTGCTGGTCGACTCGTCGGCGAGCATGGGTATTGCCGATCGCTATGCCGACGGCGGTGAGCGCGATCGGCTCGACACGTTCCTGTCGCAGGTCGGTGGTCCGGCTGACGCGGGGCACACGCGGGCCGACCTCGCGCACTTGCTGCTCTCGGCGGACGACGGCGACTTCCTCAACCGGCTGGCGGCCCGCAACAAGGTGAAGGTGTTCACGTTCGACGCGTTCCCCCGGCACCGTGAAACGCTTGTCGAGCCCGGGTTGATGGTGGCGGCCGGAGACCGGGAAGAGGCGGACGCGGCATCTCCGGATGACGAGCAGGGTAGCACCGACCCAACCGGCGGCGCGAAGGCGCCTTCGACGTTGGAATCGGTCGAGGTCACGGGGCCGGTGACGAACATGGGTCGGGCGGTTCGCGAGGCGGTCGAGCCGTCGGGCTCGACGCCCGTTGCCGGCGTTGTGATCCTGTCGGACGGCGCGGTCAACCAGGGTGAACCGGTCGACGTGGTCGGGCAATTCGCGCGGGCGAGACAGATTCCGCTGTATGTCGTCGGGATCGGCGACCCGGCCCGGCCGCGCAACGTGCGCATCACCGAACTCCTGGCTCCGCAGACGGCATTCCTGCGAGATCCCTTCACCGTGACGGCCCACATCAGCAGCGACGGCATGGGCGGTGAACGCGTGCCGGTCGAGCTTGTGCTTGCCGCTGACGCTGAGGGGCCCGCCGAGCGCGTGCTCGAAACGAAGTACGTCGACGTGCCGGCGTCGGGCGAGATGGTGCCGGTTCGGTTTCGCCACGCGATCGACCGCGCGGGCGAGATCTCGGTGGCCGTGCGGGTGCCGGCGCAATCGGGCGAGGGGCTGGCCGACGACAACCGCCGCGAGACCAAGGTTCGCATCCTGGAGGACAAGCTGCGCATCCTGTTGATTGCCGGCTCGCCGACCTGGGAGTACCGCTACGTTTCGCGCCTTCTGGAACGCGACACGACATTCGACTTGAGCTGCTGGCTCCAGTCTGCGGACATCGACGCCGTGCGCGACGGCAACACCGTGATCAATCGCCTGCCCGCCGAGCAGGCCGAGTTGTATGACTACGACGCGGTGCTGCTGATCGACCCGAACCCGCGCGAGCTGGACGCCGATTGGTGCGCGAAGGTGGCGACGTTGGTCGGCGACCATTTCGGGGGGCTGGTGCTGGCCGCCGGACGCAAGTTCACGCCGCGCTTCATGCGCGAAGCCGACACCCGCGCGGTCGTCGAGGCGTTGCCCGTCATCTACGACCCGGAGGCGGAGCTGGAGATCAACCGGCAGGGTCACTTCCAGCAGCGCGCGTGGCCCATCTCCATCCCCGATGCGGCGAGCGACCATCCGGTCATCATGCAGACGACCGATCCGGCCACCAACGCGGCGATCTGGTCCCGGCTTGGTGAGGTGTACTGGCACTACCCGGTGCGGCGGCACAAGCCGCTCGCGACGGTGCTCATGCGTCACACCAACCCGCTCATGCGCGACGTGACGGTGACGGGCGACGAGACCGGCCAGGTGCTTCTGGCGACGCAGCGGTTCGGCTCGGGGCGCACGGCCTTCCTGGCCGTCGATTCGACGTGGCGGTGGCGGCGCTACGGCGAGACCTACTTCAGCCGATTCTGGGTGCAGTTGATTCGTCACGTGAGTGCGGGGAAGGCCGGCGCCCAGCAGCGGCGCGGTGTGATCCTGACCGACCGCGAGAGCTACCGGGTGGGCGAAGCGGTGACGGTCCGGGCGCGGCTGCTGGATCCAGGCTACGTGCCGATTGCCGACGAGACGTTTCGGGCGACTTTGGCCGAATCGCTGGCCGGGGACGACACGGCCCCGGCGAGTCGCCCGCTCGTGCTCGAAGCCAACCCGACCGAGCCCGGATGGTTCCAAGGTCGGTTCATCGCCCGCCGCGTGGGTGCGTACGAGATCGCGGCCGAGCTTCCGAGCCAGGGCGCGGGTGGGCCTGTACGTGTCGTCCGGTCGGTTCGCGTGAGCCGTCCGCAGATCGAACTGGCCCGCCCGCAACTCGACCGCAAGGCTCTCGAGCTGCTGGCGGAGAGTTCCGGCGGGCGCTACTTCGCCCTCGACGAGGCCCACGAGATTCCGGACCTGATCGAGGACGCGCGCCTGGAGACCGTATCGGCCGGGACGCCGATCTCGATGTGGGACAACGCGTGGACGCTCGGAGTTCTCGTGGTGCTGTTGTGTATCGAGTGGGCGCTGCGCAAATACTGGCGGCTGCTGTAATGCAGCCGGGCGAGTGGGGTGCCACTGGCGGCTTGTCCGCCAGTGAGCACGGGCAGACAAGCTGCCCGTGGCACCCGTCATTGGTGGTTGTTGCGAACCATGCTGACGCGCAAGCAGATCGACGAGTTTGATCGAACCGTGACGAAGCGGCTTCGCGCTCTGGCGGACCGCATCCGGTTGTACGTGCTGGCCGACGGGTTGGCGATCGTGCTGCTGGTGACGGTCGGCTTCGTGCTCGCGCAATTGCTCATTGACCGCCTGCTCCGCCTGACGCGGGACATGCGGGCGGCCCTGCTCGCGGTGGGCGTTGCCCTCGTGGCATACGTGGCATGGCGTTGGATCATCTCCCCGCTCCGCCGGGCGGTTACGAGCGATGCGGCGGCCTTGCTCGTCGAGCGAACGTTTCCACAGTTGAGTGATCGGTTGATTTCGGCGGTGCAATTCACACGGCCCGCCGCGCGCGCAGAGCATGCGCGGGTCGCGGCGGGCGCGCGCGCCTCCGGTGCCATGATGAGCGTGGTCGTGGATCAGGCCCGTGCGGCCGTCGAGGGGCTTGCCTTCGAGGATGCCCTCGACCACGGTCGTGCCCGCCGGCAGAGTGCGCTGGGTGGCGCCTGCGTGATGGGTTTCGCGCTGGCCTGTCTGCTCATGCCGGGGCAGATGGGCGTATGGTTCCAGCGAAACGTCCTGCTGACGAATGTGGAGTGGCCGCAACGGACGCACCTGCGTGTCGAGGGGCTTGCAGACGGCCGACTGATTGCACCCGCCGGAGACGACCTGCAAATCAACGTGACCGCCGTCGATCACGTGCCGCGGTCGGTTCAGCTCGAGTACGGTCCGGGACTCGACGTGACTGATCCGTCGGCCGTGAAACGCGGAGAGGTGTCGATGGTGAAAGTCGGCGAGCGCCGATTCCGGGCTGTATTTCCTCAGATTCGCAACGAGATGCGAGCAAGGGCAATCGGCGGCGACGCGGTCACGGAGTGGTTCGACGTGGTCCTCGTCGAGCGTCCGCGCGTGCTGACGGCGCAACTCGATATCGTCCCGCCGGCATATGCGGGACAGCCCAGGCAGGCGCTGCGCGAGGGTCAGACGGTGGCCGAGGTGCTGCGGGGCAGCGAAGTCACGATCCGCGCGCAGACCAACAAGCCCGTCGTGCGGGCCGAGCTGTTCCGCGGCGATTCGGCGATTGAGGAAGTGCCCGTTGCCGACACCGGCGACCGGGTGACGGCGACGTTCACCCCGGCCGAGAGCGGTACGTATCACTTCCGCCTGACCGACGCGGAGCGTCTGTCCAACCGCCGCCCGGTGCACTTCAGCCTGCGTGTCGTGTCGGATCGCCCGCCCCGCGTGACCATGCGCATCCCGGGGCTCGGCGACATGGTCACGCCTGACGCCACGCTGCCGATCTCGATCGAGATGTCGGACACGTACGGACTGGCTACGGCGGAACTCGTGTATCGGATCGCAGGCGCTGGCGAAGCGGCAACGCAACCGACGACACTGCCAGTGGCTACGGCGCCGAGCGGGGAGACCGTTGAGCCGCTCGCTGATTTCGAGCCGGGCGGGACGAGCTTCACGACGTCGCTGAACTGGTCGCTGACGCAGTTGCGTTTGAAGCCCGGGCAGCGACTGACGCTGGTGACGCGTGCGGCCGACTTCGATGATGTTGCAGGACCGAACGTTGGTGAGTCGGCCACGTTCTTGCTCCGGGTCGTGCCGCCGGATGAACTGTTGGCCGAGTTGTCCCGCCGAGAGCAGGAGTATCGTCAGGCGTTCGAACGGCTGATTCGCGATCAGGAGACGCTACGTGGTCAGGTGCTCAGTTCGATCAGCCGCCTTCGTACCGATGCCGATGCAGGTCGGAAGGGCTTCGCACCTCATGAGCGGCGGCAGCACGATCTGGCCCGGCGGGTGATGGGAATCCATGAGCAGTTCCAGCGCATCCTCGGCGAGATGGAGATCAACCACGTGGTCACGCGGCCGCTGCGATTGCGGCTGGCCAACCGGATCATCCAGCCCCTGGAGGGCCTGGGGCGCAAGCAGATGACTGGTGCCGGCGACCGTTTGGGTGCGGTGGCCCGGACGGAATCGGACGCGGATCTGAGCAGGATCGATCCGGACCAAGCCGCCGTCGTAGATACCATGCGGGGAATCCTCGCCCATATGCTACAGTGGGAGGGGTTCCACGAGGCCGTTGCGATCTTGCGGGACATCATCAAGGGCCAGGGTGATCTCAACGAAGAGACCGAGGCGGAGCTGGAGCGACGTGTGCAGAAGTTGTTCGGGGACAAGCCGTGACGGAACGTGACCGATTTCACGCCGGTTTGCACGGGATTCTCGCCGTCGTGCTGTGCATCGTTGGTGCGTCGGCGCATGCCCAGGCACCGGCCGACCGCGCGGTCGACGCCCTGGAGCATCCGCTCGCGGGGAAGCAGCAGATCATTCGGGAGCGCGTGGGGCGCCTGGAGGATCGGATGTTCCAACTCGCTGAGGTGCTGTCCGAGGCTGAGCCGGAGAACGCCAAGAAGCTGGTCGTTGCCCTCCAGAAGTCACGAGAGCTGGGCGTCGGGGCCGGTATGGACGCCGTCATTGCCATGTTGGAGAGCGGTGAGTTCTCCGGAATCGTCGACAAGCAGAAGAAGGTGTCGACCGATCTGGACCGGTTGCTGCGTCTGCTCCTCAATGAATTCAACAACGCTGACGAGGTCGAACGTGAGATCAAGCGGCTCGAGGAGATGCTCCGCAAGCTCGACGAGATCGTCCGGGAGCAGCGCAAAGAGCGAGTGGACTCGAAGACGGCCTCCGATCTCAGCCGGGCTCGGACCGGCCTGAAGGAGGCAATCGCCGAGCTTCAGGACATCATCCGGCGTCAGGCGGCGGCCGCGGCCGCGACTGCGGAGGCCATCGCCGGCAAGCGGCCGGCTGCGGGGGCGAAGCTCGAGGGCTCACAGGCAGCCGTGCGCGACCAGGCCGAGATGCTGGCCGAGCAGTTGGCGGAGCTGTCGACTCCGGAGGCGGCCAAGCAGGTCGCCGGCGCCGGCGCCGAGATGAAGGCCGCCGAGGAGAAGCTGGCCGCTTCGAAGCTCCCGGAGGCTGAGCGGAATCAACAGGAGGCGCTGAAGAAGCTCGAGGACGCGTTGAAGCGGCTCGAGCGCCGACGTGAGGCGCTTCGCAAGGACCCCGACCTGCCCAAGATGGCGAACGAGCAGCGCGGCACGGCCGGCAAGACCGGCGAACTCGCCAAGCAGATGTCAGGGGGCATGGGGGGCAAGCAAGGCGGTGAGGGGAAGAAACAAGACGGCGAGAACGCAGCGCCGATGCCCGGGCAGCAGCAGGTCCAACAGGCCCGGCAGCACATGAACCGCGCGGCCGGCAAGCTCGACGAGAAGGAGCCCACGGAGGCCGGGCCTGAGCAGGACAAGGCGCTCAAGCAGCTCGGGCAGGCGCGCGACGAGATGGAGGAGCGACTGCGCCAACTTCGTCAGGAGCAGCAGGCCGAGTTGCTCGCGGACCTCGAGGCGCGTTTCCGAGCCATGCTCGCCAAGCAGGGGGAGATCAACAAAGCCACGACCGCCCTGGACCAGAAAGGGACCGGCAACTGGAAGCGAGCCGACCAGTTGCTCGCGGGCAAGCTCTCCGCCGACGAGCGTGGTCTCGCCGGTGAGGCGGAGACGGCGTTGAAGATGCTCACTGACGACGGTACATCCATCGTTTTTCCGCAGGTAGTCGAGCAACTGCGCGACGATATGAACAATGCTGCGTCGCTGCTCGGTGCGGCTAACGTGGGGCGGATCACGCAGGAGGTGGAGACCGACATTGTCCGCACGCTCAGGGATCTCATCGAAGCTATCGAGCAGATGCAGAAGAGTGGTGGCGGTGGGGGGGGGCAAGGCGGAGAGGGCGGGGAGCCGCCCCTGTTGCCCGCGTCGGCGGAGCTGAAGCTCCTGCGGGCCCTACAGGTTCGCGTGAACCATCGGACGCGGGCGTTCGGCGAGATCCGGGGCGACGAGCCGACGCTGTCGGAGGAACTGTCCGGGCAGATCCGGAAGATCGCCGAGCGCCAGGACCGGGTGTCGGACATGGCCCGCGACATGATCGATCGCGTCAACGCGCCCTGATCGCCGAGCGGATGTATAATGCATGGTGAGATGCATGTGAGATGACAGGTGCCGCATGAAGCAACGAACCGTGCTTGCGTTTTCTGTTCTTACCCTGGGCTTGGCCAGTATTCCGCTGCTCGGGGCCGACGCGCCATCCGCGGCAGCCAAACCGACGGGCGAAACGCCGGTCCAGATCATCGACCGCTTCGTTGAGCATATGCAGGCCGCAGAGGGTGTGAAGGCGGCGGCCAGGAAGGTCATTGCCGAGCAGTGGCAGAAGCGCCGCGACGCCGAGGATGCGGAGGCGTTCCTGGCCGAGGCGCTGGCGGTGCTGTCGGGCGACTTCAAGGACGGACTGGCGGCGTACGAGTCAGGTGACTACGCGACCGCGGCCGCGGCCATGGCGGGGTTGGCCAAGAGCGGGGATCCGTACCTGTCGGCCAACGCAGCGGTGTTCGAGGCTCGGGCCCTGGTCGAGGCCGAGCGGCTCGATGCGGCACAGAAGCGGCTGACCAAGCTGCTCGAGAACGAGACGTCGCTGCGGCGACACACGCTGCATGCAGCCGACGCGCGATTCCTGATTGCGTACTGCGCGAAGCACAACCTTCAGTACGATGCCGCAGTCGAGGCGCTCGAGTCGTTTGTGCGCGACTATCCGCAGGCGCCGGAGCGCTTACGGGCTGCGGCCCGGCAAATGCTCCAGGAGCTGAAGCTCCGCAAGCCGGACGGACTCGGCGACGTGGCCGACCTGATGGCGTACGCCGGTCGGCGGCTCGGGCACCACGTTGCCGACGACAGCGTGACCGACAAGCAGGCTCGGGCGGTTGCCTTGCTCGATGCCCTCATCAAGGAGTGCGAAGACAAGGAGTGCAAGGGCGGCCAGTGCAAGAGCTGTAAGGGCAAGGGGTGTAAGAAGTGCGGCGGCTCAGGCAAGGCGTCGGGAAACAACATACCCTCATCGCCGGCCCGGGAGTCGACGCTGCCCGGCGGTAAGGCCCGTATCGGTGAGCTCCGGCGCACCGTGGCCCGGCCTGGAGAGGAATGGGGCAAGATGCCGGAGGCCGAGCGAGAACGCGTCCTGCAGGCAATCCAGAAGCACTTCCCCACGCGCTACCGTGAACTCGTCGAACAGTACTACAAGCAACTTGCCAAGCAGCAGTAGCCAGCGCAGGGTTGATCCGAGCCCCAAGCGCAAGCGCGGGGTCCATCCGCTGACGGTCGCCGTGTGCGGGGTGCCACTGGCGGCTTGCCCGCCAGTGGCAGCCGGCGGGCCAGCAGCCCGTGGCACCCCGCGTGGGGCGAGGCCGGCGCGCCGGCGCGGGGGGCCCCCCGCACC
>CAYMME010000302.1:0-11566 GCA_964391465.1 uncultured Planctomycetales bacterium | reverse complement strand
GTCCAGGATCCGCAACACCACCGCCTCGCCGAACGGGGTGGGGATGATGCTCACACGAATGTCGATCTCACGACCCTGAACCTTGATCTTGAACCCGCCGTCCTGCGGGAGCCGTTTCTCCGCGATGTTCAGGTCGGAGAGGATCTTGATGCGGCTGATGATCGCGTGCTGGAACCGACGGATGGTCGCAGGCACGTTCGTCGTCTGCAGGACGCCGTCGATGCGGTACCGAATCTTGAGGTCGTGCTCGTACGGCTCGATGTGCACGTCGCTGGCCCGCTCGCGAATGGCCTCGAGCAGAATCTCGTTGACCAGCTTGACGACGGTGGCCTCCTGGGCCATCTCGACAAGATCGCCGGCCTCGTCCACCGAGTCCGAGAGGATCTCCAGGTCGTCGTCGGTCGTCATCTCGTCGAGCGTGTGTCCCGCCACACCGTAGTGCTGCTTGATGATCCGCTGGATCTCGCTCTCCGGGGCGAGCACGGGCTCGACCTTCTGCCCGGTCATCATTCGCAGTTCGTCGAACGCATAGACGTCGAACGGGTCGGAGGTCGCCACGCGCAAGGTGCCGTTTTCGGACCCGATGGGGACCAAGCCCCGCCGGTGCACGAGTTTCGACGGCATCTTGCGGAGGAGGGCGACGTCGATATCCACCTCGCCCAGATCGATCACGGGAATCGAGAGCTGTTCGCCGAGGACGCGCAGAACCTCGCGCTCGCCCACGAAACCCATCTGGATGAGAATGCGATCGAGGCGATCGCTGGGACTCTTGCGCTCGGCCACGGCGGCCTGGAGCTGTTCGTCCGTTATTTTCCCGCGGTCAACGAGTATCTGCCCAACACTCACGGCATTCGCCTTTTCTGGCTCGCAGTTCGGCCCCTCACCAGCGCTTTTAACCCCGCCTCCGACGGGATGTTTCGCAGCGCGGAGCGCCCCCACCTGAATTGCGGTTCCTCACTCTCCGTATACCCGCGGCGGCCCCGGAAGTTGCGGGCCACGACCCCGGATTGCGGTGCGTGGGGTCGCCGTGATGCGCCGATGGGGTCGGCACCACGAGCATCCTGCCGTAGGCACGCGGATGCTCGTAACTTCCTCAGAAAAATGGCCTTATGTCTGTCGGCAGGATTATGGACCGGCCCCGCCACCGCGTTTCCAGCCGCTGGGCGGGGTTTCCCGGCCGGGAGATCCTGAACCGGTCCGCGGGAACGACCGACGCAAGAGGTGGGAGGGTACGAGTACGGGCCTCGGCGACGGAAAGATTCGGCCCGCAGCCGAGCCTGCGCGGCACCTTGCCCGTAGAACCGGTTGGCCTATGATGCGCGGCGGTTCCGCGCGGGGATTCGTGAAAGCAAGAGATGAATATCGTCATCGGAGGCGCGGGTGAGGTCGGCCGACACGCGGCCCAGGTGCTGGTCAACGACGGCCACAACGTCACCCTCATAGATCTCGATCCCGCGGCTCTGGCGGGCGTGGGCGACCTGCTTGACGTGCGCACGCTGCGAGGCCACGCCTCGGACGCCTCCGCCCTGCGCGAAGCCGCCGTCGCCGACTGCGACCTGATGATCGCCGCGACCGATTCGGACGAGATCAACCTCCTGTCCGCCTCCGCCGCGAAGGGGCTCGGGGCCGCCAAGAGTATTGCCCGCGTCCACCACACTGCGTTCTACGACACGACAAACCTGGACTACGCCCGACACCTCGGCGTCGACCGGCTCGTGTGCCCGGAGTACCTGACCTCAATGGAAATCGCCGGCTCGCTCCGGAACCCGGGCGTCATGGCCGTCGAGCACTTCGCCCGGGGACAGATCGAGATGCAGCAGGTCGCCGTCACGGAAGGCGCCAGGGCAGCCGGTGTGCCACTGAGTCGCCTGCAACTGCCCGGGGGAACGCGACTCGGCGCCGTGCTTCGCAACGGCAAGGCGGAGATCCCCGACGGGCAGACCGTCATTCAGGCCGGCGACGTCGTCACGCTCATCGGCGAGACGCGCTCGTTCGCCCAAGCCACCGAGCTGTTTCAGTCCGGCCAGATCAAGCGGCGAGCGATCGTCCTCATGGGCGGGTCCGCGATTGGGGTGTGGGTCGCCCGTGCCCTGCGCGGACCCCGGTTCTCCGTGCGCCTCTTCGAACGCAACCGAAAGCGGGCCGAGACGATCGCCAACAAGCTGCCGCATATCACCGTAATCCAGGCCGATCCTACCGATCTCACCGTGTTCAGTGAGGAGAAGCTCGAGGCGGCCGATGCGTTCGTCGCCGTCACCAATGATGACGAGCACAACCTGCTCGCGGCGATGCTGGTCAAATCCCTGAGTAAAGCCCGGACCGGTGCCGTCATTCAACGGTCGACGTATCTTCACATGCTCGAGCGCATCGGTCTCGACTTGCCCTACAGCCCGCGCAGCATCGCCACCAAGGAGATCCTCCGCCTGGCCGACGCGGGGCCGGTCCAGTCCATCGCCACGCTGGCCGAATCGACCGCCGACGTCTATGAAATCCGACCCAAGGAATCGTCCGCGATCCTCGGCATTCCCCTGTCGAAGCTGAAGCTCCCGCAACACTGCACGATTGCCGCGATTCAGCGAGAGAGCTCGGTCCGCGTGCCCGGCGCGTCCGACACCATCAAACCGGGTGACACGATCATCGCCATCGCGCCGCATCACAACGAAGCCAAGCTACGCAAGACATTCCTGTAGGGAACCCGTGAATTACCGACTGGTCTGCCGACAACTCGGGCTGGTGCTGACCGTGCTGGCGGGTTCCATGCTCGTGCCGGTGGCGTGGTGGTTCTATGCCCACCACGGCGAGACCGACCCGGACACGTCGGTGCTGATCGCGCTCTGTGCGAGCATGGGCATCGGCATCGTGATCGGGTGGCTCATGGCGCGGGTCGGCCGCGGGCAGAAGGCCGAGCTGCGGCGCAAGGAAGCGCTCCTGCTCGTGGCGGCGAGTTGGATGCTCGGCGCCGCCCTGGCCGCCCTGCCCTACCGCATCTGGGCAGCCCAACGCGACTTCGAACCTGGCGAAGACGTCGGGTTCACCTCCTGGATCAACTGCTATTTCGAAAGCGTCAGCGGTCTGACCACGACCGGCGCTACGATCCTGACCGGAATCGGCACGATCCCCGAGAGCCTTCTCCTCTGGCGGGCCATGACGCAGTGGCTCGGCGGCCTTGGGATCATCGTCCTGTTCGTGGCGGTGCTGCCGCTGCTGGGCGTGGGAGGGAAACGGCTCTTTCGCGTGGAGACACCCGGCCCGACGAAAGAGGGTGTCACGCCGCGCATCCGCTCAACGGCGCAGATGCTGTGGCTCATCTACCTGTTCATAACCGTGGCCGAAACGCTCCTGCTGCGATGGTCGGGCCTCACCTGGTTCGAGTCGGTCTGCCACACCTTCACCACGCTCTCGACCGGCGGCTTCTCCACGCAGGACAGCTCCGTCGGCGGATTCCACAACGGCCTGGCCGAGTTCGTCATCATCGTTTTCATGGTGCTGGCGGGCGTGAACTTCGGTCTGTACTGTCTCCTGCTTCAGCGGAAGTGGCGCAAGAGCGTGGGCGACCCGGAGCTCCGCACCTACCTCGCGATCTTCGTGGTCGCGACGGTAGTCGTGGTCGTCGGAATCTTCGGCCTCCCCATGAAGACGACCGACGGCACCACCGAGGACGGGGCGCTCGCCGTGGTGCGCCACGCCGTGTTCCAGGTCGTCTCGATCCAAACCACCACAGGCTTCTGCTCAGCCGATTTCGACCTCTGGCCATTCGTTCCCAAGGCGCTGCTCGTAACGCTGATGTTCGTCGGAGGATCGGGCGGCTCGACGGCAGGTGGGATCAAGGTCATGCGCTGCCTCATGGCCGTCAAGATCTGCTGGGGCGAACTCGAGCGTGTGTTTCGTCCCAACGTGGTGCGTCCCGTCCGTGTCGGCAAGGCCACCGTCGACGGCGACATCCAGCTCGCCACGCTCGTCTACGTCGTCGGCATCGTCGTCATATTCGCCCTCGGGGTCGGGGGCATCCTCGTGCTCGAGCCGGCCGACCGGGAACTCAGCATCACCTCGGCCGCCACCGCGTGCGCGGCGACGCTCAACAACATCGGCCCGGGCCTCGAAGTGGTCGGGGCCACGCAGACCTACGTGCACTTCAACACACTCACGAAATGCCTCATGTCGCTGCTCATGGTGATCGGTCGACTCGAGGTCTTCCCCATCCTCCTCCTGTTCATGCCGCGGTTCTGGCGATCGGAGTAGTGCGGTGCGCTCCGGCCCGGAGCGCCGCAAGACGCGTCCCTGTGCTTCACCTTTTGCCCGCGCTCGAACCCGAGTGTACACTCTCATTGGGGTGGCGTGGCACCGTGAGGCGCTCCCCCGCAGGAACGATACCGCGTGCACGGGAAACGTGAGCCCGTACATGCCACCCGCAGCTCAGGCTACAGAGGCCTGCGCCGCCGCCGATCCGCAAGTCCCGAACGGGCCATTGAAGTGACTCGTACAAAGGTCGTGGTTGCCATGAGCGGAGGCGTCGACTCGTCCGTCGCCGCAGCGCTGCTCGCCGAGCAGGGGCACGAAGTTGTCGGCCTGTTCATGCGCATCGGGCAACACACGCCCGAAGACACCGGCGACGACGCTACGCGGCACCAGGGATGTTGCAGCGCCGCCGACTCGGCCGACGCTCGACGCGTGGCCGGCCTGCTCGGACTGCCCTTCTACGCACTCAACTTCCAAACCGACTTCGATCGAATCATCGAGCGGTTTGTCGATGAGTACACGCGCGGACGCACGCCCAACCCCTGCGTCATCTGCAATCACGATCTCAAGTTCGGCAAGCTGTTGCGATACGCCGACACCATCGGGGCCGAGTACGTCGCGACCGGACACTACGCCCGTATCCTTCGGGAAGAGGGCGAGTTCAAGCTGGCCCGAGCCCGCGATCGGCACAAGGACCAATCCTATGTGTTGTTCGGTGTCGAGCGCGAGGTACTGCGCCGCACGCTGTTTCCGCTGGGCGATCTGACCAAGGACGAGGTCCGCACACTGGCCCGGGAGCGCGGACTGGCCGTGCACGACAAACCCGACTCGACCGAGATCTGTTTCGTGCCCGATCGCGACTACGCCCGCGTCGTGCGTGAGCGACGTCCCGACGTCGTTCGCCCCGGCGAAGTGCACGACCAGCACGGTGCCGTCGTCGGCACGCATGAGGGCGTTGCGCACTTCACCATCGGTCAGCGCCGCGGATTGCGCATTGCCATGGGTACGCCCGTCTACGTCACCGATCTCGACGCGAAGACGCACACCGTCACCATCGGCGCCAAGGAGGATCTCCTCCGACGGGCGTTGCGGGCAACGGATGTGAACTGGCTCGTCGACCCTCCGACCGATTCGTTTCGGGCCCACGCCCAGATCCGCTACCACCACGCGGCCGCCCCGGCCGTGATCGATCCGGACGGTGACAGCTTCACGGTCTGCTTCGACACACCGCAGCCGGCCATCACCCCCGGACAAGCCGTCGTACTGTACAACGGCGATACCGTGCTCGGTGGCGGCTGGATCGAACAAGCGCTCGACGACTGAACGCTTGCGATCTGCCCCGGCCTCCTGCGCACCCCCTCGTCCGTTTGTCACGAATGCCGAAGAACGTTAAACTGTAGAGAGTAGAGGAGGCCGTCCATGGCCGGTGCCGTGACTGCGACCGAACGAGGCGGGGGACAGCATCGCAACCTGCGCATGTCGGTGGACGACTTCCTCAAACTCCCCGACGACGGCTGCAACTACGAACTCATCGACGGAGTGGTCGTGATGTCGCCAAGCCCAACGCCGGAGCATCAGCATGTTACGATGAAGATCGCCGCACAGATCGAGTGGTTCCTCCGTGACCACCCGGTCGGCATCGTGCTTCCGGAAATCGACGTCCACATCGGCCAGGGGCCAACCGGCGGCGATCTGGTCTACAGACCCGAGATCGTCTTCATCCGCGCCGAACGTCTACGCGGGATGCGAGAGCGGATCGTGGGAGCACCCGATGTCGTCGTCGAGGTCATATCGCGCGGGTCTCGGCGGATGGACACTGAGACGAAGAAGGACGACTACGAGCGTTTCGGCGTGCGGGAGTACTGGTTGATTGACCCTGAACGCGAGGCGATGACCTTCTACCGACTCGACCATGCCCGCTTCGTCGAGGTCTCACCCGAGCGGAACACGTTTACCAGCGAGGCAATCCCCGGCTTCACCCTGCACCTCGGCCCCGTGCGTGAGTCATTCAAACCCTGGTAGTTCTGAGCGCGGGGAACTCTCCGAGCATTCGCGCGCTTCAACGCAGCAACGCGACCATGAACTGCGCGACGACGGTCATGGCCACCAGCGCAAGCGGATACACGGCTGCGTAGGACAGGGCAGGCGTGTCGGATTCGAACTGAGCGCTGGCGGCCCCCAGACCGGGCGTGCTGGTCATGGCGCCGCACGTCATCCCGATCGTGCTCGCAGCGCTCTGCTTGAACACCGCAAACGCCAAGACCAACCCGATCGCCATCGCAACGGCAACCGCAACCGCAGCAAGCAGCAGCAGAGCAAACCCCTGGCTCTCGAGGACGGGCATCAGTTCGGCCCCCGCCGAAGTCCCGGCGCTGACGAGAAACAAGAGCAGCCCGAGTTCGCGCATCAGATACCGGGCCGCTGGCGGCACGTGGATACGGAGACCACCGATGCGTCCGAAGTGCCCGAACAGCAACCCGACCACCAACGGGCCGCCGGCCAGACCGAGCCGCACCGTCCCGCCCCACGGAACCGGGATCTCGACGAACCCGAGCGCCAGACCCAGAACGAGACCCGTCGCGAATGCGGGAATGCCGGTCTCGTGCACGCGGCGCTCGTGGATGCCGGCCACACCCGCAAACGCCGCAACATCGGCCTCCGCTCCGGCCGCCCGGACCTGATCACCAAGCTCGAGCACGAAGTCGCCCTTGGGCACGAACTCGATGAGCTCGCGACGCACGCGCGTGAGGACGATGCCGAAGCGGTCGGGCAACTGCAGCTCCATCAGTGTCCTGCCGACTACGTCCTGCCCCGTAATCACGATGTCGCGGGCGACGACGTCGGTTCCCTGCCTCGGCGCCACCTCGACCGCCGGCCCCATCAGCACGGCCAGCCGATCGAGCTGGTTGGCCGTGCCGACCGCCACGACCACGTCCCCCCGTTCGAGCGGCTCGTCTCTGCCCCCGGGAAGCATCTGCTTGTCGCGCACGATGCGCGAGATGTTGGCGGACACCATCTCATGCAGCCGCAACGATGCGAGCGTCCGCCCGGTGCACGCCGGGTTCTCCACGCGAAACGCCCGCTTCTCGAGCGGCGCCGCAGACGGCGCGTCGGGCCGGCGGTCGGCGGCCGCGGGCCTCGCAGTCAGGAAGCGCGGAACCAATTGGGCGAACAGCACGACACCCACGACCCCGACTGGATAGGCCACGCCGTACGCCACCGACACGAGCGGATCCTGCGTAGCCTCCGTTGCCGCGGCCAGGGCCGGTGTGCTCGTCAGCGCCCCCGCGAAGATCCCGACGATGAGTGCGGGCTCGATTCCCAGCAAGCGCCCGAGGACGGCGGTGCAGACGGCCGCACCCACGATCGTCGCGAGCGCGATCTGCACAAGCAGCCTGCCCTTGCCCAGGAAGGTCTGCACGAACCGCGGACCCGCCCGCAAGCCGATCGCATAGACGAACAACACCACCCCGAGGTCGCCGATGACTTCGAACGCGGGCGGATCCACGAGCTGCCAATGGCCGAACGCGAGAGCAACGAAGAGGACTCCGGCCGTGCCCAGGGAAATGCCGCGCACGCCCACTCGCCCCACCAGGAAGCCGAGCGCGATGATGACGAAGGTGGCCGCAACCGCGTTTTGCCGTAGCGCGTCGATGACGTTCATCTCGCGTCCCTGATCCGCGTGAGCGCCGCCGGCTCGCACCGCGGCGTCCGATTCGGTACCAAGCAGTTCGCCTGCCGGTGCCCCCGTGTGCAATACTCCCTACGGCCACGGGCAGGCAAGCTGCCCGTGGCAGCCCTGCATCCAGTGCCCGCTCCCCGGCGCCGCAGGCCTTTTGAGCCTCCGCGCGTCGAGCAGTATACTACTACTGGCACCGTCGGGTTGCTGCTACACTGCTTTCGTCACTTGGCCACGCAGTCTCGGAGGAGACACACGATGTCGACCGCCCCCCCAGAGGTATCGGGCAAGAGCGCGTCCCGTCTCGGGATCGCGCTGGACAAGGCCCCGGAGACGGAGTTCGTCCCGTCTCCGCCCACGACGTTCGCCGAGGCCGGGCTCGACCCGACCACGGTCGAAACGCTGATCCTCAAGAGGCTCCTCAACGTCGGGTCCCGCACCGGCGGCCAGTGCGCGCGAGAGATGGGCCTGCCCAACAACGCCGTCCTCGACCTGTTCGAGGACCTGCGTCGGCGGCAGATCGTCAGCTACACCGGTTCCGGCGCCGCGGCCGGCGACTATCTGCACGTGCTCACCGAGCAGGGACGCGAGTTGGCCCGGCGATACCTGCTCGAGAACATGTATGCCGATGTGGCCCCGGTCCCCGTCGACATGTACATCGCGTCGGTCAAAGCCCAGACCATCGCCGGCGAGCATCCGCTGCGCAAGGACCTTGAAGACGCGTTTTCCGACCTGCTGATCGACGAGGACATGTTCGCCCGGCTCGGCCCGGCCATCAACTCCGGCCGCGGCATGTTCCTGTACGGCTATCCGGGCAACGGCAAGACGAGCATCGCCGAGCGGATCACCCAGTGCTTCGGCTCGGACATCTACATCCCGTACGCCGTCGAATGCGAGGGGCTCATCATCAAGATGTTCGACGCGGCCAACCACGAGGTGGTCGAGCAGCCGAAGGGCTCACTGCTCAAGACGGAGAGCCACGACCCGCGCTGGGTCAAGATCAAGCGGCCCACGATCGTCGTTGGCGGCGAGCTGACCATGGACGACCTCGAGATCCAGTACAACGAGGTGACCAAGGTCTGCGAAGCTCCCATGCAGATGAAGAGCAACTGCGGCACGCTGGTCATCGACGACTTCGGCCGGCAGCGCATGCGGCCCATCGAATTGCTCAACCGATGGATCGTCCCGCTCGAGAAGCGCTACGATTTCCTCGCCCTGCCCAACGGCAAGAAGCTCCAGATCCCGTTCGACCAGCTCATCATCTTCTCGACGAACCTCGAGCCGAAGGACTTGGTCGACGACGCGTTCCTGCGGCGCATCCCGTACAAGATCTGCGCCGAGGACCCGACCGAGGAGAACTTCCGCAAGCTGTTCGAGATCTTCGCCCCCAAGCTCGGCTTCGAGTTCAACCAAGCGGTGATCGACCACCTGGTCGAGGAGCATTACAGGAAGACGGGGCGCCCGTTCCGCTGCTGCCAGCCCCGCGACCTGCTCCTGCAAGTGCTAAACCACTGCCTCTACAACGATCAACCCCTCGAGCTGACCCCCGAGTCCATCGACTTCGCCTGCAGCAACTACTTCACCGTGATGTGAGGGTTCAGGATTCGGTCGTAGCGGCCTGCGCCCCGCAGGCCGTGGCGTGGGTGCCCCATCCTTCGTCCCGGCGCGCCGGGATTTCGCGAAGGGCGGGGGACGGATGAACGCACCAACGACCACGAAAACGTTGCGCCCAGAGATAACCTGACGTTTGACGGTGTGTATCAGTACAAGTATCATGCATCCGACTCTTGACTCGCGACGTGGCAACACCGCACTTGAACGCGAGGCGTTCGTCGCGCGTCAAAGGGAACCGGCTGGTGGAGGTGCGAGCGGGCGACCAGGATGAGCCGGTTGTCGCCGCCTACACCTACGGCCCGGCCGGGCGGCGGATCAAGAAGGTGGTCGAAAACTCGGGCGACCTGGACACGACCGAGTACTACTACTACGCGGGGCAGCAGATGATTGAGACCCGCAACGGCACCGGCGACGCGACCCGCCAGTTCGTGTTCGGCACGCAGTACGTCGACGAGCCGATCCGGATGGACGTGGACACCGGCGACGACGGGAACTGCACCGACGGCAGCTCGAGGTTCTACTACTATCACCAGGACGCCAACTACAACGTGGTGGCCCTGACCGACGACACCGCCGGCATGGGCTACGCTGGCGACGTGGCGCAGTTCTACCTCTACGACGCCTACGGTCGCCTGCACCCCTACGCCACCGCCGACGGCACAGCGGCCCAGGAGCTCCTGCTCCCGATCCTCGAACCCGCAGCCGGCGTCGAAGTCCCCAACCCCTTCACCTACGCCGGACGGTTCCACGATGTCGAAACCGGGCTGTACTACTACCGGGCGCGCCACTACCACGCGAGCTTGGGGCGGTTCGCGCAGCGGGATCCATTGGCGTTCGTGGCGAACCAGTTTGATGTGGGAGCTCACTATTTGGACGGCACGAATCTGTACGACTACGGTCGCTCGTCCCCGCTGAAGGCGCGAGATCCACTCGGGATGTTTGACATCAGTGGCATCGGCAAGCTCATCCCGAGCGGCCTTCCCTGTGGGTCGATCACCTTCACCGCGAAACCACAGGTCATAAACATAAAATATACAGACCCAGTACCTAAAGGGTGTGACGGAATCAGGGACTTTGGCAAGTTCGTGATACCAGGAATGGTAACTTTGGAGTTCCAGAAATACTTCCCAATGACGCGGTCAATACCTTGTCCGCCGGGCCAAACGTGCGCAAACCTCCTCCCGTTCGGCCCGCTCAAGTATTCTTACCCCTTCATCGTGGCCAGGGACGTGACTGCGGGCGGCACAACCGCGCCACCGGCAGAATGCCGGGTCACGGTGTTATTGTGGATCCGCCAGACTGTCTCTGGGCTTGTCGGGTGCTGCAAGAAATAGAGAATGCCATCGGCCAGCGGACGAAGTCGGGTTGTGTCCGGGGCGTGATCAAGTGGCAAAGAATGAAGCGGGCCGAATCTGAGTGCAGGCGTTGGGCTATGAATTAGGCCGTCAAAAAACATCTCGAGTGGGCAGCGCCGTTGTTGTCAAGGATTACGTCTATTATACGGAAGTCGGCTTTGGGCGCACTCGCCGTCGCTGCCGCCATCACCGTTACTGTCGGGCTCATCGGCTACGCTACCCCCGTCGGGGTAACACTCTGGAGCGACAAGTACCAAGGCTCGTACCTCGGGTTCCGAGCCGAGGCTGGTTCGCTAGCCGTCATGTGGGAGTATCTCACCGATCTCGCCCACCCCCGGAAGGCGCCCACGTACACACGGCTTGGCGGCTACGGCGTTTTGACCGTTTCTCACGGCACCGGACCGGCCCATTGGATGACTTGCGAGGTGCATAATCTCACCGGCAAACCGTACGAGACCGACTACTACTACGGTCCGTCAGGGCCCGCGCCGTTGGCCCGAGGAACTCACCATCGCACGAACGTCTGGAGTCATTTTTCCGTCCCCGCGATTGTCCTTGCCGCATATCCCTGTGTTGTCTTTGGGCGTATGTTGCGTAGCCGCCGGCGCCGTCGCGCAGGGCAGTGCGTTGTTTGCGGATACGATCTGAGGGGGAACGAGTCCGGTTGGTGTCCCGAATGTGG